>JAKVCR010000053.1 GCA_022448985.1 Roseibacillus sp. | reverse complement strand
ATAGTGCTCCATGCGTTCATCGAATTCGACGAGCTTGGACTTAAATTCCTCCGATTCTTCCTCAAGGTTCTCTTCCGCTTTCAGGGTTTCTTCGGCGTATTGTTCCCGAGTCGTGGTGTACTCGGAGCGCTCGGTTTGCGAGAGGTATGAGTAGGCGGGGGCGAGGACGTCAATCCCGAGAGAAAGGGTAAGGCGCTTTTCGAAGGTGTTGGCAGCCTGGAGGTCCGGGGTGAGCAGCATGAATCCGAGGTCAGCCTTGGGAGTTGCTACGGTAAAGGTCAGGAGCTGGGTGTCGGGAGTGGTGCGGATTTCCTGCACCAGTTTAGTGAAGCCGGTCTTGGCTTCCCGTTTTTCGCTCTCGTCCAGCATCTGCCACTGACCGTGGTCGATCTGGTAGAAGAGGTGCATGACATGCCAGCCTTCGGCGGGCACCAGTGGTGACGCAGGTTCGGACATATGATAAACGCTATTATCGACGCTTTGGTGAGAGGCGTATGCGTATGATCTCTTTATAGGAAGAGGCGGTAGAATCCAATCCGCCTCCTTCCATTACAATCAGGTGCCAGAAATCAATCTTCTCGGTAAGGTATTTATTGTAGTCACCAAGATCTTCAAGCCCTCCGGTGGAGTGAATATCGGTAGTCTTTTCTCCAGTATCTCCGAAACTCCCTCCCGAGAAAGTCCTCGTCACAGGATCCCCGACGAGTTCTCCCGTGGGATTTTCGAAGAAGAACCGGAGGGATCCAGCACCCGAGGACTTGAGGGTGACTTCGGCAGCAGGAATAAACTTGGTATT
Organism: Roseibacillus sp.; assembly: GCA_022448985.1. GTDB lineage: Bacteria > Verrucomicrobiota > Verrucomicrobiia > Verrucomicrobiales > Akkermansiaceae > Roseibacillus_B. Next base: position 47,875 of record JAKVCR010000053.1, on the reverse strand, counting down.
CAGTTGCACGCCGATGTCCTTTTCCGGGTCGGCCTCGCGCCAGTAGGTCTCGATGTCCTTGATTACGATGTTCTCGCCCTTGACGGGAAAATCGGCATCGTCTGCGATGCTGGTGTTGATGTTTCTGAAGAAGAGACCAAGAGCAATGATGATGACAGCTGCGATTGTTAAGGCCAGTGCACTCAGCCAGATCAAGTCCTTGCGTGAGTAGCTCGGGAGAAAAGAGGACTCCTCCTCTTCTTCATGAGTCTGGGCCGCAGGGTCGGAGCCAGAGGCCAATTCATGAGGTTCCTCCAGATCGGGACCTTTCTCAACCAAGCTCTGGGGGATTCCGGAACCCGGCGCCACAGCCATTGGGTCACCTGTTTCTGTCAGGAGTCCGTCCTCTTCCGAGCCGAGAGTGCTCGTATCGGGGTCAGGCCGGGGGAGGTCGGGGTTATCCTTGTCTGCGCTCGGGTCCATCCGGATCTGGAGAAACCTCTAACCCTTTGTCCTGGGCTTGGCGAGCGTCGAATCGAGGCCTCTATGAGGTGATGGGAAAATGGTTGCATCTCCTTGCCAGCTGAGCCAATGACTGTGCGGGAGTCCGGTAACTCGTGACCGTAATCCAATGGCAGATCGAGAAGACAAGAATGAGGAAAACGTAGACGGAAAGTTCTACGTTGATAGCCAGTGTATTGACTGTGACCTTTGCCGGGAAACGGCGCCGGAAAATTTCAAGCGCGAAGAAGACGAGGGCTATTCCTACGTCTATAAGCAGCCCGAGAACAAGGAAGAGGAGGACCAGTGCCGGGAGGCTATGGAGGGTTGTCCGGTGGAGGCCATCGGAGACGACGCGGCCTAAGAGGTGCTCGTCGACGTGGGCTCTCGCGTGGAGATGCCATACGGGCCCAGGTTCTCCGGGAGTTTCGCGGGGCTGGGGAACCTCTGGATCTTGAGCGGAACATGACCACTCCGGCTGATTTGCTCAGCGGGATCTTGAAGGACCTCCGTCTCACCGAGGGGATTGAGGAGAGCCGGCTCCGTAAGGCCTGGTTGGAGGTTGCGGGAGAATTTGTCGCGAGGCAGACAGAACCTGTTTCGCTTCGCCTGGGAGTTCTCACCCTTCGTGTCCTTCAGCCATCTATGCGCTTTCACCTGGAACAAATGCGGGCTCAGCTTCTTCGACGCTTGAAACAGAAACTCGGATCAAAGATGGTACGAGATGTGCGATTGATCCTTGGTTAATTGAAGAATCGGAGATTCAGATAAAAGAGATAGGCTGGCCAAGTAATGACTGGAGGCGTCCTGGCTTCCCAATTTAGGTAAGATATGTTCCGAGCTCTCATTCTCGATTGGTCCGGCACCCTGGTGGATGATTCTGCATCTACCCTGGCGGCTACTAATGCGGTCATGGGTAAATACGGCAAGCCCCCCATGACCTGGGAGCAATTTCGAGAGAGCTTCCGCTTGCCTTACTCGGAGTGGTATGAGGAACACGTTCCCGGGGTTTCCCTGGAGGAACTGGAAGAGCACTTTCGCGTTGCCTTCGATTCGTCGGACCATCAGGTCACACCTCTGGCAGGGACAGCTGAGTTTCTCGAATGGTGCCGGAGGAATGGCATCCGCCTCTTTGTTCTAACGAGCATGAATACGGAGCAATTCGAACAGCAACTGCTGGAATTTGGATTTGATCGCCACTTCGAACAAACCTACTCGGGTGTGATAGATAAACGCACCATGATCGGGGAGCTCCTTACCAGGAATGGCCTGGATCCAACGCAGACTGCATACGTGGGGGATATGGTCCATGACATCGAGACCGCCCGGGACGGGGGGGTCACATCAGTAGGAGTATTGAGTGGATATGATCTCAAGCCGCAACTGGAGGCGGCCGACCCCGGGATTCTGTTGCCATGCATCAAGTCGTTGCATGCCCTGCTCCAGGAAAGCATTCCGCATGCGCAATCAACCCTCGGAGAGAGGATCGTCATTCGGCGTCTGGCAGTGAGTTGTTTCATCGGGGTGCCTGAGGAAGAGCGGGCGAAGAGGCAGACTCTTCACCTTACCGTCGAGATGACTCCGGAGCAGGAGTTCGCTGGTCTTGAGGACTGCCTGGAACGCACCGTTGACTATAATGAGGTCGCCAACCGCATTGGGGAATTGGCCGGCAGGCGCCCAAGAAGACTCATTGAGACACTGGCGGACGAGGTTGCCGTGATGATCCTGCAGGAGTTTGCAGTCCGGGAGGTTTCGGTTGAAGTCGAAAAGGACATCCTGCCTGCGACAGAGGCTGTCCTTGTCCGAACTCGACGGGTAAGGACTAGGCCCGCAGGCTGATGGCAGGACGCGAGAAACCATTATCCCGGTGATCACCGACGTGTGGTTGTTCCCTTGAGAGGTAGTTGACCCGCTGCGCCTCGTACCTTGCCTTTGACACCACAGACAGGTGCTCTAGGTTGCAGGGCAGTCCTTCCCTCCCTGCCAGTATGGGTGAAAAAGCGAATGATCCCGACCACGACCTTGTCCGGCGTGCCCAGGAGGGAGATACTCAGGCCTTTGATGACCTCGTGATCAAATACAGCCGCAAACTCTACGGCCTGGTCTACAACATGACCTCCAACAAGGAGGATACCCACGATCTCCTGCAGGAGGTTTTTGCCAAGGCATACCGTTCCCTGCGGCATTTCCGCGGGAAGTCTACCTTCTATACCTGGATCTACTCTATCGCGACCAACATGACCCTCAACTTCCTCAAGAAGCGGGGACGGAGAAGGGCGCTCAGCCTAGATGATGCTGATAGCGGGATTCAGAATGACACCTCTTTTGTTGACCAAGGGCACCGAGCGAATCCGCGGCGCCAGAGCAACATCCACGAACTTCAAAAAAAATTGAACGAAGCTCTCCAGGCTCTGTCTGAGGATCACAGAGCAGTCGTCACTATGTTTGACATCCAAGGAATGCCGCACGCCGAGATAAGTAAGATCCTTGGGGTATCGGAAGGTACAGTAAGGTCCCGTCTTTACTATGCTCATCAGCAATTACAGGGGCACTTGGAGGACTTCTGGAAACGATAAGTTTTTGTAACTTAGAGGAGTTTCACCAAGATTTCAGGATTCATTTACTAGTTGCCCACAATCTGTGAACAAGGAATTTCCAGAGATTCAAGAACTCCTTGCGATGCGTCGGCAGAGTATTCCGGCGGACGATTACTTTGAAGAGTTTCTTTCCGACTTCCATCATCGGCAGCGTCAGGACTTGCTGAAGCGTTCCGCGCGCAGCTTGCTCGTGGAGCGGGTGGGGGTCTGGCTGCGGGAGATGGAAGGTGCGAAATGGATCTACTGTGGGGGTGCAGCCTACGCATTGGTGATCGTGGGCCTGTTGACCTGGCCCAAGGAGACCACGGGCAAGGAAGGGATAGAGCCGGCCTCGCTGGAAGTTTCGGAGCAAAAGGCCCTGCCCTTCGAGCGAGAATCCCCCGGGGCTAAAGAGAACGAACAGCTTAAGGAGGAGGAGTTCTAGGTTTTTGACTTCTTGTGGGATCGACCTCTGCAGAGGGTAGCCAGAGCTAGGCCTGACTCGCAGGAGTGAGAGCCCTAGTCCGGGAATGAAGGGCCGTTTCCTCTAATCCTCTACCGTCTCATAGTCGCCTCCCAGGGCAAGGTGAAGATCGAGGCGGTTTTGCAGTCGCTGATTACGCAACCGGATCAGGGTGCCACGGGCATTCACAGCCCGGCGTTGGGATTCCAGAATCTCAAGGACGCTGGACCCTTCAATGCCGAGGCCAAGGTCACGTTCTGCTGCGGACTGGGCCTTGCTCGCCTGGTCGACCTCGACGAGGAGAAAACGTTCCTGCTCGCGGAGGGAGTGATCAATCTGCAGGGCGGATTCAACTTCGCGGAAGGCCTGGAGCACACTCTGCGTATATTCATGAATGGCGGCCCTGTTGCGTTCAAGGGCAGCCCTTGCCTGGGCGCTGGGCGCGCCTCCCTGGTAGACGGTTTGTGCGAGAGATGATGCTATTGACCAGGTGAGGTAAGCAGGATCGAGGGCCGAGCGAAGTTCCGGGGATCCGTTGCTTCCTGACCCGGTGAGGCGGAGGGAGGGGAGGAGGTCCTTACGGGCAGCATTGGCCCGTTGAGCCGATGCGTAAATGCGGGCTCGTCCCGCCGCGAGATCTGGTCGGCGTGCCAGTAATTGTGAGGGCAGGCCGGCAGGAACCTGGCGTTTGAGATTCGGCAGGTTGGAAGTTGCTTTCAGTTCTCCGGACGGATAGCGCCCCAGAAGCAGTTGCAGGGCCCTTGCAGCCTCGTCCCGCCGCAGGATCTGACTGCGTAGATTGCGTTCGGCGCTTGCCACGTTGTTCCGACCAAATTGCACGTCCACCGCTCGCAGAAGGGCCTCGCGGTGACGTCGACTGATCAGCGAGAGGCTCTTCTTGAAGTCGGTGAGGGTTTGCTCGGCCAGTTCCACCTGCTGCTGGGACTCGGTCAGGTTGATCCATGACTTGGCGGTATTGATTGCGAGAGAAAGTTGAGCAGAGCGATAGTCGGCGAGCGCAGCCTGGTAGTCGGCCCGGGTGGCATAATCGAGATTGCGAAGGCGACCCCAGACATCAATTTCCCAACTGGCTGCAAACGAGAGCCCGTAGGAGCGACTGGATACTCCCGGGGAGGGGCCCAGTCCAGCGTGACTCCGGGATGTCGTGCCGTTCGCACTGATGCGTGGAAGTCGGGCTGCTCTCGCGGTGATGGTGCTCTCGCGCGTGGAACGTAGCCGGTAAGCGGCGGACTGCAGGTTATTGTTCTTTCGAACAGCCTCCCGTACCAGGTTGCTCATGCGGTGGTCCTGGAACTCGGCGAGCCAGCCGGTGGAGATTTTCTCATGTTGTCCGGTGGAGGCCTCTTTCCAGAGAGAGGGAAGATCGATGGCAGCCTCCCCGGCGGGACGTCTGCCATTCTCCGGCAGTGCACAGCTCGCAAGGAGCAGGACACTTGGAGAGAGAAGAAGTAAGAGGCGTCTCACGGCGGGAATCTTGGAGCTGAATCAGAGGGATTCAAGGTGTTCCGCAGGTTGCGGTACTGGTCGTAATAAGCGCGGAAAAATTCACTGTTTCTTCCATAATGAGAATACCTTGGATTTGAAGCGCTTGGGACTTGTTTAGCTCGCCCACTCAATTAGAATTCCTTCGACCCGACGCCCCCCGGAATCGGGGCATTTCCCCCTAATGATCTTCAGCTCTGGTTATTCTATTGTCGCAATCAGCTAATCACCTGGATTCCACTCCCTAAGCGTGCGGTGCGAGTTTTATTTTGATTTAAGAAGCGCTAGATTGACTTTTAGTTCAACTCATCCCCCTTCCTTGCAACTTATCTAACGTTCTAATGGCTGAAGACGTCGATGGGCATTCCACTTCCTTCGCCTCGACAGGGAGGGTGGATCGATGGTGGGTGGAACCTTTGGTGACGGGAGCCGGTTTTCTTGGCTTCGTCGTTTACACCACCTGGGCTATGTTTCAAGCAGGTCATTATTGGTCTGATGCCTACCTGTCTCCTCTGTATTCGCCATTGTTTTTCATTGATGAATCGCTCGAACATCAAGCCCCTTTACATCATGCTTGGATGGGGGCATGGCCGACGGGATGGGATTGGTGGCCCGATTGGCTGCCAAAATCCCCTGCGATTTTCATTCTCGCGGGCCCCCTGGCTTTTCGAATGACCTGTTATTACTACCGCAAGTTCTACTATCGCTCGTATTTTGCATCGCCCCCAGCTTGCGCCGTAACTTCTCTCCCGCAGAAGAAATACAAGGGGGAAACTGCCCTGTTTGTATTCCAGAACATACACCGCTACACCCTGTACATCGCCATAGGCTACATCATTATCCTGTCGTATGACGCCTTGATGTCCTTCTTCAAGGGTGGGGACATCATCAATGGGGAGTTTGGAGTGGGAGTGGGCAGCCTTGTTCTTTGCATCAACGTCGTTTTACTGAGTGGATACACCTTTGGGTGCCATGCTTTCCGTCATCTGGTGGGTGGTCGCGGCGATTGCTTCAGTTGCTCCGCGGGCAAGGAGCACCTGGGTCACAAGGCATGGAAGCAGGTTAGTCGGTTTAATTCCCGTCACATGATGTGGGCCTGGATCAGCATGATCTGGGTGGGATTCACCGATTTTTACATCCGGATGGTCTCCATGGGAGTGTTCACTGACTACAACACGTGGAACTGATTCGATGAGTGTTTCCGAATTGCAGACAATCGAGCACGACGTGCTGGTGGTGGGAGCGGGGGGAGCGGGCATTCGCGCGGCCATCGAGTCCGCCTCCCGGGGATTGAGCACGGGTTTGCTCTCGAAGTCCTTGCTGGGCAAGGCGCACACCGTGATGGCAGAGGGAGGGGTAGCGGCCGCTTTGGGTAACGTCGATTCCCGGGACAATTGGAAAATTCACTTTCGTGACACGATGCGTGGAGGCAAGTTCCTCAACCAGTGGCGGATGGCCCAGTTACACGCCGAGCAAGCACCTGATCGTGTGCGTGAACTGGAGGAGTGGGGGGCGGTCTTCGATCGGACCGAGGATGGGCTTATCAACCAGCGAAACTTCGGCGGCCATCGCTATCCACGGTTAGCTCACGTGGGAGATCGCACGGGTTTGGAAATTATCCGCACGTTGCAGGATTTCTGCATTCACAAGGGAATCGCCACCCATATGGAATGCACAGCTCTGGACCTCTTGCTGGATGCTGATGGCAAGGTGGCTGGGTTGCTGGCCTACTGGAGGGAGACTGGTCGCTTCGTTCTCTTTCGGGCCAAGGCCGTGGTTTTGGCTACCGGTGGTGGCGGGAAGGCTTGGCGTGTGACTTCCAACTCCTGGGAGTATACCGGAGACGGACTGGGCATGGCCTATCGGGCCGGGGCCGAGATGATCGACATGGAGTTCACGCAGTTCCATCCCACTGGCATGGTCTGGCCTCCTTCGGTGCGCGGCATTCTCGTAACCGAAGGAGTTCGTGGCGATGGGGGCATTTTGCTCAACAACAAGAACGAGCGTTTCATGTTCGATTATATTCCAGAGCGTTTCGCTCCGGAGACGGCTGATACCGAGGAGGAAGCCCAACGATGGCTGGATGGTGACCGGGACGCTCGACGACCGCCCGAGTTGCTGACCCGCGACGTGGTAGCCCGGGCCATTACCCGCGAAGTTAAGGAGGGCAGGGGATCCCCGAACGGGGGAGTGTTCCTCGACATTGCATCTCGCCGACCGGCCGACTTCATCAAACGCAAGTTGCCTTCGATGTATCACCAGTTCAAGGAATTGGCTGAAATCGATATCACCGAGGAGCCCATGGAGGTGGGTCCTACCCTGCACTATTTCATGGGAGGCATCCGGGTGGACGATGATTCACAAGAGACCTGCGTCCCGGGCCTTTTTGCTTCAGGTGAATGCGCGGGTGGGATGCATGGAGCCAATCGACTGGGGGGCAATTCTCTGTCCGACCTTCTCGTTTTCGGCAAGTTGTCCGGAGATGGTGCTATCGAGTACGCCAATAAAATGGAGTCCCTTCCAGAGGTGGACGAGGATCGCGTGCAGGAACTGATGAGGGCGGCAACCGCTCCGCTCAATCGGGAGGAAGGATCCAATCCCTACCTGATTCAGGAGAAACTGCAGCAAATGATGCAGCGTTGCGTCGGGATCGTGCGAAATGCCGAGGATTTGCAGAATGGCTTGGAGGAATTGGAAGAACTTCGCGAGGAGGCAAAAACCGTCAAGGCCCATGCTTCAGCCCAATACAATCCGGGGTGGAACGTTGCCCTGGATCTTCCCAATCTGATCATCACCGCCGAGGCGGTCACTCGGGCTGCCCTTGTCCGGGAAGAAAGTCGGGGAGCGCATACGCGCACCGATTTCGAGGGCGAGCGTGATGAATGGTTGGAGTACAACGTTATCTTGAGCGCCGGCGAAGACGGTCGTCTTGCGGCTAAAAAGGAAAAACGAGCTGATCCACCGGAAAACTTGGCGGCCATCGCCAATGCTACCTTGGAGGAGTTGGAGGCAGACAACGATGAGTGAGCGTATTTTTAAAGTTTGGCGGGGCGATGCTGAAGGCGGTGAGTTCAAGGACTATGCCGTTGAACTGGATCGCGGAATGGTGGTTCTTGATGCCCTCCACTTGATCCAGGCTCAGCATGCAGGCGATCTCGCTGTTCGCTGGAACTGCAAGGCCGGAAAATGCGGCTCCTGCAGCATGGAAATAAATGGGCGTCCGCGTCTCAGCTGTATGACGCGTATCAATGAATTCGGACCTGACGAAATGATCACGGTGCGGCCCATGAAGACCTTCCCCGTAGTGAAGGACCTGGTCACTGACGTTTCTTGGAATTTCGAGCAGAACAAGCGTATCAAGCCTTTTAAGCCCAAAGAGAAGGATGCCGACGGCAATTACCGCATGAGGCAGCGCGACGTGGAACGAGTGCAGGAGTTTCGCAAATGCATAGAATGCTACCTTTGCCAGAACGTCTGCCACGTTTTACGCGACCATGACCGTAAGGACGCTTTTGTCGGACCTCGTTTAATGATTCGCGTGGCCTCTCTCGAAATGCATCCCCTGGACGTCGAGGATCGGGTTCCTGAGACTCGAGATGAATTTGGCTCCGGGATGTGCAACATCACCCGATGTTGCACCGATGTCTGTCCCGAGCACATTCAGATTACCGATAACGGCATTATTCCAATGAAGGAACGTATTGTCGATCGCTACTACGACCCTCTCCTCTGGTTGCTCCGCAAGATAAGGGGTTCAGGAAAGAAGAAGAAGGCTTCCGCTGAGTCCGACGACTGAGAATCCACAGGTTAGGAATTCCCTTTAAGGGATTGCTTCGCCAGACGAAGGCCTTTTCGACAGGCAAGGGGCGATCGAGTCGTTCCCGCCATCTGCTGGGGGATGGCCTCCGCCGTTATTGCTCATCGCCTTCCTTAGGCGTGGGCACCGGGATGGGCGGAGTGGTGGCGCTGGGACGCGGAGGAATGGCGACCGGCGGAGAGACCGCGGTTGCCCTGGGTTTGGTTCCGGCTGCGTTTGGAGCCGCGTTTTCCTCAGGCTCCTCCTTCTTCTTTACGATCTCGTCACGGCCCTTATCGAGACTGCTTACGGAAAAATTCGCGAACTCATAAACCCGGTTGGCGAATACCTTCTCCAGCTCCAGCTTATACTCGAGATTCTCCCGCTTAGCCTGAAAGAGCTTCTCAGCATTCGCAGCGTCCTCCGGGGTTTCCCCCTCGCTTTTGATCCTCTCGGCAAGGAGGTTGGCCTCTACTTTTACGGTTCCAATATAATTGGAGGAAGGCGGGGGAGGGGCTCCGGTATCGCTCTCGGCCTTTTCCTCCTCCTTCACAGGGCTCAGTTCGAAGGTATAGGTGAATCCGTCAAAGGTCGTGATGACTGCCTGGCGGGATTTGGCCGGGTCCTTCTTCTTTTCGGCTTCCGCCGAATCAAGGACATCCTCAAAGCGGAGCTTATTGAAGAGAGTTTTGAAGGAACCGGTCCCCGCGGTGTCCATTTCCTCGTCGTCCTTGAGGTCTCCAGTCGAAAAATCCCCATTTTCGTCGGTGCGATTGACGGTCCAGCCCTTGAACTCCTCGTCGTTGGGAGCGCTCAGGGTGATACTCTTGATTTTTTCTATTTCAACGAACTTGTAGGATAGCCAGGAGGCGGGGTTGGACAGCTGGCCGCGGCGTTTGTCGGTGCTTTGGGACTCGGCATCACCGGTTGATCGGTTGAGGGTTCCGAGGGCTTTCCAGATCCCGGGATGACTGGCTGAACTGCGCACCACGAATCCCCGTGGCGCCCGGGATGCGATTTCTCCGAATTCCTCGCCAAGAATAAGATCCACGAGTGGTTTCCCGCCTTTCGCCGTAACGGAGATATGTAGTCCCCGGGGGTCTCCAGGATTGGTCTCTCCCGCTTTTTTACGTTCCTCCTGGTAGGCTTCAGCCTCTTCCTTGTTTCCGGGGGCAAGGAGTCCGATCTGGGCATGATGCTCGGGTTCGGCGGGAACCTCCAGGCCGATCTTGAACTGGGCGAGGGACCGCAGTAATTGCTGCACCTCGCCCGGGTTGTCGATGGGGTAGTCCTGGCGGTTGGCCACGACCCAGTCGGATCCATTTTTCCTGAGAGCCACCTCATTTTCGGAGTCCTTGATGCGGATTTCCTCCACCGAGTCCTCGCTGAAGGAGGTGACGAGATATTCCCCGATCTGTTCATTGTTTGGACTGAACCGCTCCGGGGTATTGAGCAGCATGAGCATTGCCATGATCGTGCTGATGGCGGTGACTCCGACCAGAAAAAGAAGGCGTGTGTTCTTCATTTTGCCGCGGTTTTAAATTTGCGGGTGATGCCCACCACAAGACCGATGATGATTACGATGGTGGGAGTGAGAAGCATGTTGGTCCATTCATAGCTATTGATAGCGGCCTGGATCTCTGCGCGCTGTTGGCGGCTGATCTTGTTCTCCTCGCGCTGGAGATCGCGGATCTTGGTCTCGATTTCCTGGGCCTTCTCAATGCTCTCTTCGCTCTGGCCGATAACCATCAGGCCGCCTCCGATATCACGACCTTCCTGCCCTTCTTCCAGTGTTTTACGGGCTTCCTCGATAGCGTCCTTGATTTTCTGACGGGGTCCCGCGGCCCGGTCAGCGGCTTTTTCGCGAATGTCATTGATCACGGTGAAACTGCGACTCGTCGAGTCGCGTCCCCGGATATTGAGCAGGTCCTGGTCCCCGGCGAGGTTTTCAACCAGGTTCATGATGAAGTCGACATTGTTATTGTCACGCGAAGCTCCCCTTTCGGCATCGCCCATGAAGTAGTCAAACAGCATGTCGACATCGGAGATGATGGCCATGATCCCTTCCTCCGATCCCTCAAGTTGGTGATGGTCCGGTTCCTGGGCTGGTCCGGCGTCTTCATCTTCCGGGTCAGGGGAGGGGGCAGAAGATTCTTCCGCGTCGGTCTCGGTTCCGGGGCTGGGGTCTGAGGTTGGGGATTCCTCAGTAGGTGGGGGTTCTGGAGTTTCCGTAGGGGGTACGGTTTCTGCAGGAGTCACGGGGGCCTTTTCCTCTGGCTCCTCCTCGGGGGAGGAGGCTTCTCCTTCGGTCTCTTCGCATTCTTCAGACTCCGTGGCAGGCTCGGGTTCTGGGGCAGGCTCGGGTTCTGGGGCTGGGGCAGGTTCTGGAGCGGGCTCGGGTTGTGGAGTGTTGATAGAATCAGGAGCACCCTCGGGCAGGAGTGGAGCCTTCACTGGAGGGGTGACTGGGGTAGGAGCGATGGGAGCGGGCGGAGCTTCTTCTGCGGGATCGGGTTTGGTAGGATCCTCCTCATAGGCAGACTTGAATTTCCCCTGCAGGATTACGGCCACGGGATAGCGTTCCGGTTTTATACCTGCGGACTGGAAGTTGGAGGTGATCTGCTCCTGGCGAGCTCCCTGGCCAAGAAGGATGTGGGCGAGATCACCTGGCACGGACTTTGCCCGATTTGAGGTGCTGACGAGGGTGCGCATACTGAGGCCGGTCTTCGGCTTGCCCACGATAGGGGACGGATCGACCATCTGGATCGAGGAAAGGTCCCGGGTGACCGGGTGCTCGCTGGTTAGAGCCTCATTCTCAAACTTGGCCATGAGTCCATTTCCCCGGAAAAGAGGCTGCGTGATCATCTGCTGGTCACGGCGGGTCGGGATCTGTCCCAGGAGGCGGTTAAGGCGGAATTCACGCTGGAGCATCTGATTCAGCGGGCGCTCAAACATGACCGGGCGGGAATACTTCGGGTCGTAGAGCATGGGTTCATCCCTGCCGAGGCCAACGCCCCAGGCAGTGGTCAGGTCGTCGAGTCCGGAGCGGTAGTGTGCCCATCCGCTGGTTTCAAAGAGCTGGTGGAGATCCTTGGCCCACTGAGGGTGACGATCCTGCGGAGTAAAGGGTAACTTGGCGGAATAGATGTCAAAGAACCGCGAGACAAAATGCTGGTTGTCGAGGAAGGCGATGGCTTTCCCGCCATTTACGAGATACTGGTCGATGGCATACTGTGTTTCCTGGGAGAGGAGTTCCAGGGTCGTGTTGCCCATGGGGGGCATTCCAGGCTGGGGTGACTGCGGGCGGTTGATCTTGACGGGATGGACAATGAGCAGGAGGTCGAGGCCTGCGAAGGGGTGCTCGGTGTCACCGGGTTTCATCGGACCCACATCAAATGGAACATTGACGATTTCGAACTCCCGGGCGAGGTTGCGATAGATCACCGAGGGAGGGCGGCCAGGTGCTCCCATCATGCCGGGAGAGCCTCCCAGGGACATCTCAGTGCCCTCCAGCAGGCCGATCCTGCGCTTTGATTTGCGCGTTACCGCGATAATGGACCGTGAGAGCTGGTACTCGAGCCTGTCCTCCAGTTCCGGGTTGAGGAAGGGAATGGTCTCAATCTTTTCGAGGCTGCTCACTGAGAGACCGAAGTAATAAGGCTGACTGGCCCGCTGGTTGTAGTCGTAGTCGTCCAGATTGGAACTCTGGGGCATATCCATGCGGGGATCCCGCTGCTGGATCCCATCGAGTTCGGCGGCATCCTGCTCCTCGGAATTGGGGACGGGGGTGAAGGTCTGGACCACGATGGTTTTGCCTGAGGCCTTGGAGTATTCCTCAAGGAGGTCCTTCACCCGCTTGGAATAGTCGACGTATTTCTTGGGCAACTGCACGTCTTCCGGTTCACTCATGTAAAACCGGATCGTGACTGGTCGACCGGAGGCCTTGGCTTTCTTGATGATGGAATGGGTTCCATCGGCAAGGGTGTAGACCTTCCCCTCGGTAGTGTCCCATCGGACGGGTGCCAGAAGACGATTGGCGATCACGTTCAGGGAGGCCACCAGGAGGCAAAGAAGGAGGACCCCGCCAAGGGTCTTCCAGCTGGTTAATACTTTCATGACAACGACAGAGATCTGGTTCCGGTTTCAGGCTCTCTTACTTTGGAGGACGGTGTTGGTGATGAAGAGACAGAGCGCGATGACGCTAACGAAGTAAAAGAGGTAGCGAAGTTCGATCAGGCCCTTTGAAAAGTCGACGAAGGCGGGCATCACACTGATGGAAGAGAGGAGTTCTCCCACGAAGGCGAGAGAGCGAACTCCACTGTCAGCAAAGAAGTCCTGCACCGGATCGAAGCCGATGATACAGAGCATCAGGCAGATTGGGATCGAGACTGCCACGCAGATGACCTGGCTGCGGGTAATCGCCGAGACGGCTATTGCGACCGCGATGAAGGTAGCGCCGACAAAGAGGCTTCCCATGTAGCCGGAGATGATGGGACCATGATCTGGGTCGCCCAGGTTAGAGACGGTGATCCAGACCGAAACCGTGAAAAAGAGGGAGGCGAAGAGGAGCACAAAGCCTCCCAGGAATTTTCCGGTCACCAGCTCGATGGTCCGCACCGGCATGGTGGAAATGAGTTCAATGGTGCCCTGCCGGTGTTCGTCGGAGAGCGTCCGCATGGCGAGGAGGGGAGCGTAAAAGGCCAGGACCCAGGGGTGGTAGTAGAAGAAGAAGTCCTTCAGGGCAGCCTGTTCACTCTCAATCAGTTCCCGACCGGGCCAGAGGAAGGTGAGGGCATTGATGGCGACGAGAAAGATGAACATCAGCACGTAGGCCAGCGGCGAAGTGAAGAAGGAGGTCACTTCCCGGCAGAAGATTGCCCGGATGTTGCCGACGAGAAGAGGTCCCCCGATCAGGACGGCGAGAACGAGGATGGAAAGAATTCCGATTGGAAACATAACAACTGGCAGATGAGAGGTTGGTTCAGGCAGCCGCGTCGGAAGTGGTTAACTTGCGGAAGAGTTCCGTCAGGGAGCCGCTCCCTTCGTTGCGGAGACTTTCCGGACTGCCCTCCGCAACGATCTTGCCCTGGTCAATGATCATGGCCCGGGTGCAGGAGGCGTCGACTTCCTCAAGGATGTGGGTTGAGAAGATGATGGTCTTTTTCTTGCCCAGTTCGCGGATCAGGTTGCGGACTTCGTGTTTCTGGTTGGGGTCCAGGCCGTCGGTGGGTTCATCGAGGATGAGGACCTCGGGGTCATGAAGGAGCGATTGCGCGAGACAGGTGCGGTGCCGGTATCCCTTGGAGAGCGTATCGATGGATTGCTGTACTACGGTCTGCAGGAAGCAGGTTTCAATGACGCGATCGACAGCTTCTTTCCGGGCTGATCCGGAGAAACCCCGGATGCTGGCACAAAAGCGGAGGAAGCCGACAACGGTCATATCGGCATAGAGGGGTGCGGACTCAGGGAGGTATCCGATCTTTCGTTTGGCTTCCTCCGGTTTGTCTGCCACTGGGATTCCACAGATTTTGACATCGCCACGGGTGGCAGGCAGAAATCCGGTAATGATTCGCATGGTGGTGGATTTCCCGGCCCCATTGGGTCCGAGGAATCCAAGGACTTCCCCTTTCCCTACCGAGAAGGAGAGGTTGTCCACTGCCATCTTGTGACCGAACTGCTTGGTGAGATTGTTGACTTCGATCATGAGTCGCGATCGTGGGGTCTTGCTTTAGTGGGGATAGAGTCCCTGTGCTCTCAGCGTCACGGCGCTGAGCGTGTGCGCATTTTATTCGTGGCTTGATGATTTCAAGGGCAAAGTGAGGGATTCGAATTGATGAGAGCTCAAGGCCGGGAAAAGGTAGCTCGTGATTCGCTCCCTGCACCTCGTGGACTTTCGCTGTTTCGAGGCGCTTAATCTCGATTTGCCGGAGGAAAGTGCGGTTTTCGTGGGTGAGAATGCCCAGGGGAAAACGAGCTTGCTGGAGGCCATTTGCGTCCTCGTAAGGCTTCATTCTCCGCGAACTCACCGCATGGGGCACCTGAGGCGCTTTGAAAGGGAGAGCTTCGGAGTGGCCGGGGAGTGCTGGGGAGAGCAGCGGCGGGTCATGCGGTCCACGAATGGGTTGGAACTACAGGTTGAGGGCGAGACGGTGGAGTCCCAGGGTGACTATCTTTCCTCCGGGGGGTTGCTGGTCTGGATGGGAAATGAGGACCTTGAACTTGTGCGGGGACCGGGGGAGGTGCGGAGAAGGTTCCTGGATTTTACGGCGGTCCAACTGGAACCGGCCTACCGGAAACACCTCGCTCGCTACAAGCGGGCACTCAAGGCGCGGAACCTTCTCTTGAAGGAGCGGTTTCCGGATGAGAGGCAGATTGAGGCCTATACAGCCCTCCTGATTGAACATGGGGAGATCCTGCAGAGGGTCCGGGCGGCCCTTGTGGAACAACTTGCGGATCCGCTGAACGAGGCCCAGTCGGTGGTGAGCGGGAGGAAGGAAGAGGTTGGTCTTGCCTACCGCGGGTCGGGTGCCGGGGACCTTGCGGAGTCGTACACCGAGGCGGCAGAGCGCGAGCGTCGACAGGGGAAAACGATTGTGGGACCCCATCGCGATGACGTGATTCTGACTATTAACGATCGTGTGGCATCGGATTTTGGGAGCGAAGGCCAGCAGCGGACCCTGGCCCTGGCGCTCAAGCTGGGACAAGGCCAGCTCCTGGAGCGGGAGCGTGGAACCGCACCCGTTTATCTGATTGACGATATCTTCGGAGAACTAGACACCCACCGGCGTAATGCGCTGATGGAATTCCTGCCGGCCGGATCCCAACAGTTGATTACCACTACCAGCATCGCATGGATGGGCAGGGAATCTCCGCCTCGCTACCAGGTTAGTGACGGGATGGTGAGTGCTGAGTGAGCCGGGAAGCGACGAAACAAGAAGGCCCCATGAATGACAACCGATCAGACCTGCGGAAAATCCTCGACCAGTGGGTCGAGGGCGTAAATGGACGAGCTCTCGACGAGGTTGGGAGACTTTATCGGGGAAGTGCGGTGCTTGTCCCGACTTTCTCGGAAACCATTCTCAACACGGCGGAAGCAATAGGATCCTACTTCGTGCATATTACCGATGGGAGGGAGGTGCAGGTGGTGGTGCGGGATGGGACCGTGCTGGAGCAGATGCTTGCCGGGGGTTACCAGGTCATCAGCGGGATCTACGACTGGCACATTCGCAGTGACGAAGAAGAGAAGAACTATGGGGCCCGTTTCACCTTTGTGATGGATCCGGGTAGCGAGGGGCCGATTCTCCATCACCATTCATCAGTGCTGCCGGGAGAAGGGTAGGCGGGCCAAGGATTCAATATCCGTCGTCTGCGGGCAAAGGCGAGGCTTGAAAAGCGCGGTCAGGTAGCGGTCAATGGTCAGGTCATGGCAGATTTTGGTGTAGCCGAGCGAACCTACGTCATCGTAGGAGGGACGACCGGGCTGGGGTTCTCGGCGGCGCAGGCCCTTGTCCGCAATGGTGCGAGGGTGGGGATCTGCAGTCGCTCAGCGGAAAGCGTGACTAGGGCCCTGGAGTTGCTGGGGGAGAATGCAGTAGGCCGGAGCCTGGATGCCTCGGACCCGCGAGCGGTGGATGATTTCATCAAGCTGGTCTGTGTGGAATTCGGTGACCTGCACGGACTTTATCACGTGGCGGGGGGAAGCGGGCGCGCGGAGGGAGATGGTCCCCTGCACGATCTCAGTGACGAAGGATGGGACTACACCATTCGCCAGAATCTCACTTCCGTGATGTTGTCGAATCGGGCTGCGGTGCAACGGTTCCGTTCTCAGGACACGGGAGGCGTGATCTTGAACATGGGAAGTGTGCTCGGGTTTTCGCCTTCACCCCGGCACTTTGCCTCGCATGCCTACGCTGCTTCCAAGGCAGGGATTGAAGGATTCTCAAAGTCACTGGCTTCCTATTATGCAGCTGAGGATATCCGCGTGAATGTGATCGCCCCGGCTCTGGTTGAGACTCCCATGTCGGAGCGGGCACGGGAGGACGAGTCGGTCATGGATTTCGTCAGGAGGAAGCAACCTCTGGATGGAGGGCGCATTGGAAGGCCCGGAGATCTGGATAGCGCGGTTCTCTGTCTCCTGGGAGAGGCGGGACGATTCGTGACCGGGCAGGTTTTGTGCGTGGATGGGGGCTGGAGTGTGACGGAGGCCTGAAGGAACGGACATGGCTGCATTCGGAATCGGGATCGATCTTGGGGGTACTCTCATCAAGGGAGCTGCTTTCGATCTATCGAGCGGAGAATTGCTGCATGAGGATGTCGCTCCTACCCGGGATGGGGAACGGGAAGGAGATGTGCCTGCGTTTCTGGCGGAGGTACGCAAACTGGTTGCCCGTTTTGAAGAGATGGAGGGCCGCGAGAGCCTGGTGGTGGGAGTGTCCTCTCCGGGCTTTGCCGACCGGTCGGCCAGTCAGATTATCTCGATGCCGGGACGGCTTGAAGGGCTTGAGGGATTGGATTGGCCGGAGGCCCTGGCGCGTCCTGCGGCGGTTCTGAATGATGCCCATGCCGCCCTGATGGGAGAAATCTGGCAGGGCGCTGCAGCAGGTGTGCAGGATGTCATCCTCCTGACTCTCGGAACGGGAGTGGGAGGCGCAATCGTGACGGAGGGACGTCTCCTGCGAGGCCATTTTGGCAAGGGTGGCCACCTTGGGCACGCCTCCCTGGACTTTTACGGGGATCCCGACATCTGCGGGATGCCGGGGGCCCTGGAGGATATGATTGGAAACCACAACGTGCGTGAGCGCTCCAATGGGCGCTACGAGTCCACCCGGGACCTCGTGGAGGCGGTGAAGAAGGGAGAGGAGCATGCGTTGGAGGTATGGGATCGCTCGGTCAGGGCTCTGGCAGTGGCAGTGGCCTCGTTTGTGAATGTCCTGGACCCTGAACTGGTGCTGATCGGGGGCGGGATCTCCGAAGCCTGGGATGAGATCGGGGAGCGGCTGAAGAACTGGATGGATGAATTTGAGTGGCGCCCGGGCGGGGGGCAGGTTGAGATCCGGCGCGCCGCCCTTGGCGCCATGGCGGGAGCTTATGGGGCGGCCTATTTTGCAATGCAGCGATACGAGAAGTCATGAAAGCATGTGAAGATTATCTACGGCTGTGCTCGGAACTGCTTGCGACGGTGTCCGGTCAGGGTGATGTCATCGACCAGGTGGCGGACAAATTTGCGGAAACCATCCTGCGGGGTCGGATGGTGCACCTCTTCGGGTCCGGACACAGCAGGATCATGGTGGAGGAGATGTGGCCACGCTACGGATCGTTTCCAGGCTGGAATCCCATTGTGGAATTATCCCTGACATTTCATAATCTGGCGACCGGGGCGAACGGACAACGGCAGGCGATGTACCTGGAGAATGTGCCCGGGTTTGCAGCACGCATTCTGCGCAACTTCGACATCGCCGCGGATGACGCGGCGCTCATCATCTCCTCCAGCGGCACGAACGTGGTGCCGGTGGAAATGGCCGAGGAATTGCAGGCAAAGGGAGTGGCGGTGGTTGCGATGGTGAGCAGGGAGCACTCGGTGGCCAGTGCGGCCAAGCGGGAAGATGGCAGGAAGCTCCCGGACTTTGCGGATTACGTCCTCGATACCGGAGCCCCGGTGGGTGACGCGGCAGTGGAGGTCGAGGGCCTGGGCGAGAAGGTCGCGCCCCTTTCCACGGTGGGAGGGGTTATCCTCGTGAATGCCATCAAGGCCGAGGTCGCGCAGCGCCTGGCAGAGGGAGGAGCGCCTCCCAAGGTCCTCGCCGCGGCCTGCACGGTGGGAGGGGAGCGCTCGACAGAACTCTTTGAAGCTGCCTACGATGAACACGCCCGTCGCATGGCCAAGCTCTACGAGAACCTTGGAACGTAATCATGAAGGAACAACCACTGCGAACCTCGGTAGTCGGGAGTTATCCTTTTCCCGCCTGGTTGGAGTCGTGTTCGGGGCGCCTTGAGGAATTCGGCGCGAAGGACATCGAGGAAATGCAGGACGATGCCACCGCTGCGGCGATCGGCGATCAATTGCGGGCCGGACTGGATGTCATCACTGATGGGGAGCAGACGCGGTTCGACTTCAACCTGAGTTTCTATGGCCACCTGGAAGGGATCTCGCTGGAGGCGGAGTCGCCGCGCAAGTGGGGGCCTCCTGCCCACGACCAACGTGGCAAACACGAGGTGTGTGGCGATCTTGCTGCTCCGCGGGGACTGGGGACCCTGGAAGAGTTTGACCGGCTCAAGAGGATGGCGCCCGGGGGGCAGTCCCTGAAGGTCAGTGTGCCGGGTCCGTTCACGATGAGTGGACGCCTCCTTCCGGGGGACCGCTATCCCGACCGTTTTGCTCTCACGGAGGCGCTTCTCCCCCTTATCCGCAAGGAATTGGAGGACCTCGTGGATGCGGGATGCCAGGAGATCTGTGTCGATGAGCCTTCGATGAGCTGTTACGGCTACAAGGAGGACACCACCCGCTTCGTGGATATCTTCAACCGCACCGTGGAGTCGGTTGTGGGGCGCACGCGGCTCTGCACGCACTTGTGCTTCGGGAATTTCAAGGGGCATCCGGTCGGGTATCGCCGCTACGCGCCCCTTTTTCCGGACTTCCTCGATCTGCATGTCGATGAGTTACACCTTGAGATGGCCAACCGTGAGTATGCTGAGCTGGAGGTGATCGGAGAGGTGGCGAAGAGAATGGACGTGGCGGTCGGGATCATTGACGTGAAGAGCTATCTCGTCGAGACGCCGGAAATGGTTGCGGAAAAGGTGAAAGCCTGCCTCGAGTTCGCGACTCCGGAGCGACTGGTATTTGCCCCTGATTGCGGACTCAGTCAGACCGCCCGCTGGGCAGCGAGACAGAAACTCTGTAACATGGTTGATGGGGTACGGAGAGTGCGGGAGGAACTGGGGATTGCGGGCTGAAGGATGATAGCGCCCCTGCAAAAGGACGACGTTCTGCTGGCTGATATTGAGTCAGCGGAAAACGGCGAGGGGTGCTTCCACCTCTGGTGGTTGGGGCAGAGCGGTTTTCTGTTGAAGTGGGATGGCCATTTTCTCCTCTTTGATCCCTATCTCTCCGACTCGCTCACCCGTAAGTATGCGGAGACCGACAAGCCCCACGAGCGCATGACGGAGCGGGCCATCGATCCCGCGAGACTCGACTTCGTGAACTGCGTGACCTCCAGTCATAATCACACTGATCACCTGGACGGGGAAACGCTGGAAGCCATCGCAGCCGCTGCCGACGGAGTCACCCTCGTCCTTCCGGAAGCGAATATCGAGTTTGCCCGGGAACGCCTGGGTGACGCCCCCATCAAATATCTGGGCCTCAACGAGGGGAGTGCAAAGGGCAGCGGCGTCTGGGAAATCGAGGGAGTTTCAGCTGCTCACAACGAGGTGGAGCGGGACGAACTTGGGCGGTGCAGGTTCCTTGGGTTCCAGGTCGGGTTTGGAGGATTCAGCGTCTATCACAGTGGGGACACTCTCTGGCACGATCGACTGGTGGAGCAGTTGCTCGGCAGGAGGCCGGATGTTGCGATGCTTCCAATCAACGGGAACAAGCCGGAACGAAGGGTGGCGGGCAACCTCAACGGGACCGAAGCAGCGACCCTCGCCCAGGCAATCGGGGCCCGGGTGGTGGTGCCCTGCCACTACCATATGTTCACCTTCAATACCGAGGAGCCGGATGAATTCATCGCTGCCTGTGACCGTCTGGGGCAGGATTACAAGGTGATGCAGTGCGGGGAGCGGTTGACGATTACACTCGATGAAGGCGATGACCAGTAAGACAGCCTTGCGGCCGGGGAGCAGAGAGTGATGATGCCGACCATGGATCCAGTGTTCGAGCGTCTGCGGGAAAGTCGTGTCGTGGCGGTGGTCATGATCGAGAACGAAGCGGATGCCGTTCCGCTCGCCCGGGCCTTGCTCGCTGGTGGGATCACGGCCATGGAACTGGCCCTGCGAACTGATGTGGCCCTTGGGAGCCTGAAGCAGGTCGCGACCGAAGTTCCGGAGATGATGGTGGGAGCGGGAACGATTCTTGAAAAAGAGCAGGTTTCAGCTGCGCAGGATGCCGGAGCCTCCTTCGGGGTGGCACCGGGGACGAACGTGAAAATCCTCGCGGCAGCACAGGACGCCGGGTTCCCGTTCGCGCCGGGCATTGCAACCCCGACGGACATCGAATCGGCGCTGGGGTTCGGTTGCCGGGTATTGAAGTTCTTCCCGGCGGAAGGGATGGGGGGACTGGAATACCTCACAAGTATCGCCGCTCCCTACCGCCACCTTGGATTGAGTTATATTCCGCTCGGGGGGGTGCATGAGGGGAACCTGAAATCCTATACTTCTTCGCCGGATGTCCTCGCGGTGGGAGGATCCTGGCTCGCGCCCCGGTCCCTGCGTGAGGCAGGGGACTGGGCTGGCATTGAGTCCCTCGCCCGGCGAGCAGTGGGATTGGCCGGGGGTGGGGGAGACTAGCCTGCGGTGGCAGGTTCATCTTCTGGTCGCGTTCATGGGAAAAGCAGTTACCATGAGGTATCTCCCAACCAATACGCCCGGTGATCAATTGTCATAAACCCAGACCCATGCAGTGGGCGATAAGTCGCCTGAAAGTCCTCACCCTGCTCGCAATCGGATCCTTCACCTGCGGCATGGACCATGCTTTAGCTCACGGATCTGTCAGTGACCCCGTCAGCCGCGTGTATCGCATCTTCCAGGAAAATCCGGAGACCCCAAGGAGTGACGTCTCGGCGGCCGCAATTGCCACCGCCGGGACCCAGGCCTTCTACGACTGGCACGAGCTCAGCCGGGTCGTTCCGGGATACGACCCCGCCAGCATTGCGCCCTACCGGGCCATTATTCCAGATGGTCAACTGGCCAGTGCAGGACGTGACAAATACGCTGGCCTGGACCTAGTGCGTGACGACTGGCCTGCCACTGCAGTCAACCCGGGTCTTTACCCGGTGGTCTTTGATGCCTGGGTGCCGCACGATCCGAGTTACTTCCTGGCGTTCATCACCCGGGACGGATGGGCACCGAATGAACCTCTGGACTGGGATGACCTCGAGCCTCTCCCCGGGGCAGAACAGGCGGTTCGCGATGATCATTATTACAGGTTCACCGTTGATCTGCCCCAACGCACCGGACATCACGTCCTCTACGTGATCTGGCAGAGGATTGATCCCGCCGGGGAAGTCTTCTTCTCCACCAGCGATATCGACTTTGGTGATGGCACTGGAAACGGCAACGAGGGCGGTAACCCCGACAACAATCCTTTCGTCCCGCACGAGATCAGGGCCGAGGTGGACTTCTCCATTCAAAGTGACTGGGAGTCCGGGTTTACCGCTGAGGCCAAGATCACCAACCTGGCTGACCATCCGATCAATTCCTGGGAGCTGGAATTTGAAATGGAGGAGGAAATCTCGTCCTTCTGGAATGCGGAGCTCATCAAACGTGAGGGCAACCACTACACGGTGCGCCATGCGGGGTGGAACCAGTCCATTCCCGCCGGGGGCTCGGTTGTCTTCGGGTTCTCCGCAACTCCCGGGAGCCTTGCGAACATCNATCCTNCGCACCTTGTTCTCAACGGGGTCTCCCTCCACACCCATACGCATGAACACCCGCAGCACGCCCTGCTGCTCAATGTCAGCGCCACCCGTCTGCCCTTCGGGGCAATTGACCGGATCAACCTGAGCTTTCCCGCCGTCACTGGACGATCCTATGCGATTGAGGAATCCGCTGACCTCGTTACCTGGGAGACCCGCGAGTCTGGAATCCCGGGTGAAGACGGCACGATTGAGCGCGATTACCAGGCGGCGGGCCGCATGAGCCGGTTCTTCCGTGTCCGCGAGGAGCACCAGTGATGTGCTTCTCCCGTCCAGGACGCTGAAGCGCAAACCCCTCGAGACTGGAGACGGAGGAAGGGTCGAGTTTCTCGCCTGGTAAGCCGTGGCGCTGTTCGGAGGGTGAAGGAATAGCCCGGTAATGCGTTCCCTGTCGTCCTGGTTCCTTCCCGTTGATTTGCCTTGCCATCCCGCTTCCCAACACGCAATTTCCCGGCCCACTCTCGAGGGCGAAGGCTCGGTAGCTCAGTTGGTAGAGCAGGGGATTGAAAATCCCTGTGTCGGTGGTTCGATTCCGCCCCGAGCCACCTCCTCACTATCAGTGAGCTGTAGAGGAATCAGTTCTAACAGGAACAGGCCTTTCTCCCGCTAACTGTCACTTATGTGGAAATCCACATCCGCACCAGGTGGCGTGGTGCCCGGGGATCGTCCTCATAGCCCGTGCGATTGTGGGCAACGAGGTGGTTGTTGACCCAGACGTGGTCCCCGGCCTCGAGCCTGAACTGGGCTGCGAACCGCGGCAGGGAGAGGAGGGTGTCGAGGGAATCGAGGGCGGCCATCTCCTCATCACCCAGGGCGAGGCCGGCTTCCTGGTGACCCTTTTCAATCCAGTAGCGCATGTAGCGGAAGGAAACCCCGGGTCCATAGAGGCCCTGTGAAAAGACCGGGAAGCGATTATTGAGGAGGGCCTCGCGGGTCCTGCCCACCCCGGGGGTGACGACGTCGCGGATGAACTCGCGGTACAAGAGGGCGAGGACCTCCGGATGGGCCTTGCGGAGTTCCTCGTGAATGGCGGCCGCGCTGACCACGAGGGAGTCTCCCCCGGTCGGGGCGGGTTGGACACACAGGAGGGCCACGATATCGGGCATGGTGTTGTGGGCGCTGCTGTCAGTGTGGAACCCGGTGGTGGCCCGGGTCTGGGAGACCGGGATGCGTTCTTTTTTATGAGAGCCCCCCTGGTCCTTCACGTCGTAGAGGCGTCCGTAATTCCCGATGGTGTTCCCCATGGCTTCGCCCACCACCAGAAAGAAGAATTTCATCTGGGCCTCGGTGAAACCGGAGGCGGGTGGACCCTTCAGCCAGACGACTCCCGAGCCATCCTGGAGTTCCTGCCGGATCCCGTCAGCGAGTTCCTGGAGACCGGGAAGAGCGATCCTGCCATGAGCGTAGTGCTCGAAAAATTCCTTATCGAGCGGGAGGTCCGCCACGATCTGCCGGAATGCGCCCAGCAATTGGTCGCTGACCCTGATGCGCCACGCGCTCCTCTCCCATAGGGTATCCGCCTCCCAGAGGAAGGAGGGGGGCAGGCCAGGTGCAGGGGCGTATTGTCTGAGCGCGACCATTGCTACCGGTCCTGACGGGTGAGTTGGAAGGCCAGGTGCAGGGGTTTGTCCTTGAGAGGAGAAAAGAAGGCGGGGTCCATGGCCAGGTGCCCGGGGCGGGCATGGAGTTCCCGCACGGCGGGCATGGAGTTGAACCCGGCAGTAGCCAGGGACCGAAAGTAATCGTCGAGCGTTTTATGGATGCAGCGGACGGGGACATGGGTTCCATCGCGTCGCCAGATGGAACCCTCGAAGAGTTCATTGCGCCCGGAAAAGTAGCCGGCTTCTCCCCGTTGAAAGTAGAAGGGAGGATGTTCCCCGTGGAGGAAGGCAAAGAGGGGATGGGGAACAGCAAAGATGAAACGGCCGCCTTCCCGCAGGACCCGGTGGACCTCCCGCATGATGGTGGTCATCTTTTCTATCTCCACGTAATTGAAGAGGAAGATGGCGACGACGAGGTCGAGGTCTCCGTCGCCGAACCTGGAGAGTTCCGTGGCATCTGCAACACGGTAGCGGATGCCCAGCGGGGAAGCTCTCTCGGCGGCCCTGGCACCGTCGATCATCAGGCTGGAGGAATCGATTCCTTCGACCGAAGCGGCCCCGCATTCCTTGAGTTGGCGCGCAAAATAGCCTTCCCCGCAGCCGAGATCGAGGACCCGTTGTCCTGCAATGGGCTCGCACCAGGACAGCACGAAGGGCCGGGCGGTGAAGTCGGAGAGGAGAATCGGCTCGGTCCGTTCCCAGTCCCGGGCGGACCGGTTGTAGAGGGTCTGGGTCGTTTCGCTCATGGACGGGATGGCCTCTTGCGGGCCCGGTGGTACATCCAGTCCCAGAACCGGGTGCGGAGTCCGAGGGCCTTGAGCATGCCCTTGCGCAGGTCGATACGGTTTCCGGGAACCTCTGCAAAATCACGGGCAATGCGCAACAGGGCCTCGTGGTGATCTTCGTCGACCTCACAATGCAGTTCGAAGAACACGTAGTCCCGTCGTTCGAGTGTCCCGAGACGCTTGAGGGCTTCGATAATGGGGGCGTAAATCCTGCTGACGATGTTCTCGGTGCCCAGTCCGATGGCCCCGACGGCCTCGGCAGGTGATCCGTGGGCGAGAAGCTGGTAGAAGGATTCCCGCCAGCACACGACCTCAAGGGCGTCCTCCTCATGGAGGTCGGGTTCCCGGACGCCGATGGCCCGTTGAAAGCGCTTGAAGAGCTCGGGGTGGGGAATGCCCTGGACCCAGTCGGGATCAATCCCGTACTCGGTGAGAATCTGAAGTTCCTCGTCATCGAGGTTGCCGCTCTCCTCGGTCAGGTTCTGCAGGAGGGTGTTGCGGTGGCCGGCTGATTCCAGCTTGGAAATAACCACGGTGAGGTAGCGCGGGAAATGGGCGCAGTAGCCGGGATACTGGCGGGCGAAGTCCCGGAGGGCCCAGGCCGTATCCGGCAGGTTGCCCTCGGCGAGGTCGCTCAAATAGGGGTGGCAGACCGCGGGGTGGGCGAGGGCCTCCTCCACGAGTCCCTCCAGACAGGTGTCTTCCGACACGCGCTCGTGGAGCGTCCATGGTGCATCTTGCTGGATTGTAGACAGGCTCATCGTGGTGGGTCTTCAAATTCCTTCTCCCCAACCGTGAAATAACCAACGGTTTTTCAAATCGAGAGGGATCCGGGGATCTGTCGCGACCGGTTTCGGGTTGGAAATGGCCCCGAGGAGGTCTTTTTCCCTAGTCCTCACAGGCCTCGGGCATTGCCTCACGCGACAGGATTGTTACTCTGCCGGATGAATTTTATCCAGGGATTCGTGACGGGGGCTCTTGCCCTGGCACCGGGTATTCTCGGTGCCCAGGAAGGACAATTGAAAGGGAAGGAGACCAATCCGGCGGGCCTTGGCTTCGTGGAACTCTTCAATGGGAAGGACCTGACGAACTGGGCTGATGTCAACACTTCGCCGGAGACCTGGTCGGTGAAGGATGGATTGCTGGTGTGCACCGGAAAGCCCATCGGGGTGATGAGGTCGACGAAGAAATACGAGAACTTCATTCTCGTCATCGAGTGGCGCCACATGGAGGCAGGGGGGAATTCGGGAGTCTTTCTCTGGAGTGATGCCAAGCCAGAAGGAAACCGTTTACCCCGGGGAATGGAGGTGCAGATGCTCGAACTGCAATGGCCCTATATTCACGCCCACCGGAACGGGAAGCCGCGTCACCTGGGCTACGTGAGCGGAGAGTTGTTCGGCGCTGGCGGGATGAGGGCGGTTCCCGAGAACCCACGGGGCAGTCGCAGCATGTCCTATGAGATGCGCTGCAAGGGTAAGGGGGAGTGGAACCGCTACGTCGTAGTGGCGGTGGATGGGACCGTAAAGCTCTCCATCAATGGGAAATTCGTCAACGGCATCCGGGAGGCGGATGGGCGGAAGGGCTATCTCTGCCTGGAGGCAGAGGGGGCGGAGATCCATTTTCGGAGGGTCAGCATCATGGAACTGCCGGATGGACGGGCGGAAGAGCTTGGGATGGTGCTGGGGGGTGAACTGGAGGGAAAGAAGGACTGAGTGGATTGGGCCGGGGCGATCGTGTCATCCTCAAGCAGATGATGAGTAGAAAATGAAACGCAGTGTATATCAAATTCCGCGCCGCACTTTCCTGAGAGGTGCGGGGGTGACCATGGCGCTGCCGTTTCTGGAGATCATGTCTCCGGCGATCAGCTACGCCAAAACAAAGGCGAAAGGCGCCCCGCTTCGCTTGTGCGCTCTCTACAAGGGGTGCGGGGTTAATCCGCATTCCTGGGATATTGTCGGTGGTACGGAGTCGGATTTTGAACTGTCCAAGATCCTGGAGCCCCTGGCCCCTGTTCAAAAAGATATCCTGGTGCTCGGCAATCTTGATAATCAGGGCTCGTCGGATCACATGGACGCCCCGGGCACGTTCATGAGTGCCACCCAGCATCGCGACAAAAACCGATATTCATTTGACCAGAGGATCGCCGATCAGATCGGAGGCGAGACCCCGATCAGATCCCTGCAATTGACGGCAGACAATGTGTGGAAGCAGCATCCCTGGTTGAACATACTATCGTACGACAAAACCCATCAACCCCTGCGGGGCCAACATGACCCCAAGGCAGCGTTTGATATGATTTTCAAGAACGCGGACCGGGCATCCCGCCAGACGGAACTGGCCAGCGTCCTGGATGGTGTCAGAGACGCTTCCTCGTCGTTGTTGAGGAAGGCCAGTTCGCCCGACAGGCAGGTGTTACAGCAATACTTCGATTCGTTGCGGGATGTCGAAAAGAGTATCGAGCAGGCCCGGTCCAACGGACAGGACGCGGCGGCGGATTCGAAACTGGCGCAATTGGACCCGGCGCTGGAAGCGGGCAACCTGGGCGAACGGATGAAGGCCATGCTGGATCTGATCGCGCTGGCATTCTGGACCGATTCAACGCGGGTTGCCTCGTGCATGCTCGCCAACACCAATAGTCGCATCCATTACGACTTCATGGGGGTGAACGCGGAGTTTCACTACGTGTCGCACCATGTTCGAAACAAGAAGGTCCTGCCAGCCTACGACAGCATCAATATCTGGCACACGGGGCAGTTACGCTACCTGATCGAAAAGATGAAGGGGCTGAAAGATGGAAGCGGCACTTTATTCGACAACTCGCTGATCCTGTGGGGCTCGGGCATCAAGCACGGGGACTACCACTCGCTCACGGATCTTCCAGTGGTTCTCGCCGGGGGCGGCGGGGGGCAGGTTGATCTGGGGCGGCATGTGCGTTATCCTGAGGCGCGTCCTTTTGGCAATTTATTGCTCACCCTGATGAAACTGATGGGCGCCCCGGCGAAGAGCATGGGGGATTCCACGGGTTTGCTTCCGGGCATTACCGGGAAGGCTAAATTCAAGCCCACCAACCTGGATGATGGCACCTGGCAGATCACAAAAAGTGATGGAAAGAACCTCACCGCAAAGGGATTGCTGCGTATCAGGATTGAAGGGGAACAGGAATACTACTTGTTGCGCTTTTCAGACAAAAGTGACCTAGAGATCCGGATTCAGTTCATGAACAATCACAAGCTACGCTTCGACCGCAACGTCGGAAAAGTGGTGGAGGTCACCGGCCAGTACAAGGTGATCGGAGGGAAGAAGACGATCGTTGTGCTCAAGTCGGCCAAGGCGCAATAGCCAGGTAATGAAAGCGCGTCGTTTCAGCTTTGCCTTCATTGCCACCTGTGCGGCAGGGATCATGGGTTCGCACCCAGGTCGGGCCGAGGATGCCGATTTCGCGGCGGCGACGGAGGTGATCGAAGACCGGTGCATGGGATGCCATGATAGCGACACCAAAAAAGGAGGGGTCGATTTAACCCCTCTGCTCGAGAAAACCAACGGGTCCTACGGGAAATACACCAAGCTATGGGTCCGGCTCGAAAACATGGTGGCCCGCGGCGAAATGCCCCCCGAGAACAAGAAGCCGCTGACACCAACCCAGAAGCAGGCGATTCAGGCATGGTTTCACCAGTCATTTGTGTTGCGCGAGGGCAAGTCGCACATCGGGGCTACGGCATTGCGCCGTCTGACGCGCTACGAATTTGAAAACACCCTTGAAGAGGTGTTGTCCATCCAGCTTAAGCCGCTGTATCGAGACACGATCACAGACCGCATCGCGGTTTCGGAAATCGAAACGATTGTACCATCGGATATTCCCGGGGAATCTGGCTTTGACAACGATGCGCATCGCCTTGGAAAACTCAAGCCGCCGCTGAAGGAACTGGCTGATGCGGCAAACCATGCATTGGCGGAATTCCGCAAGGCCCCGACTGCCATCAAGGCGGTCCTGGGACGGGCGGATATCCTGGAAAATCCCGGTGAGGTTGAGGTCAAGCAGGTCATTTCCTCGTTCATTTTGCGTGCTTATCGCGGGCATGGGACGAGGTTGGCGGAATCTGAGACGGCCTACTACAGTCTGTATGAAAAACACCTGAGAACTTCAAAGGACGCTGGCGCGAGCCTGATGCATGTCCTTGAGATGATCCTGGTGTCACCGGAATTTCTCTACCGTATTGAGGAAAGCCGGAATCAGGACACGCCATACCCTGTGACGGGTTTGGAGTTGGCCACGCGTCTGTCCTATTTCCTCTGGTCAAGACCGCCTGATGATGAACTGCTGAAGCTGGGGCGGGACGGCACTCTGCACAAAGATGATGTCTTGAAATCACAGATTGCCCGGATGCTCAATTCGCCCAAGCGGGTAGCCTTATCCGAAAATTTTGCAGGCCAATGGCTCGGGTTCAACGAGCTCCTTGCAAACAGCGAATACCTGCGAGATGAAAGATGGAACCGGGAATCGTATGATGAGATTCTATTTTTCTTTGATGAAATGATCCGGTCAGGACGAAGTGTTCTGGAACTGGTTCAAAGTAACTGGCTCTACAGGCGGGCTTCGGCATTGCAGTCAAAAGGGCAGGGCTACACAAAGGTCAATCCCGACTCAATGAACAGACTGTATGCGGATATTTTTGCGAATCGTCAGAGCAAGAGCACAGACCGAAGGCTTCGGTATGGTCCGCCCGTCCTTGTTGAACGAAAAGGCGATCGTGAAGGAGGGATCATTACCAGTGCGGCTGTCATGCGCCTGACGGCCTCGAAGACGCGCACCAGTCCCATCCGGCGAGGGGTGTGGGTGTTGAATACCTTGATCGGGAAGGCCATGGAGGCTCCGGAGGATGTGCCGTCCCTGGAAGAGGCCCGTGAGGCGCTGAAGATCAAGGAGAACCCTTCCGTCACTGAACTTATCAAGCAGCACGTCTCGCGTGCGGTTTGCAACGCCTGTCATAAGGAGATTGATCCGCTCGGACTCGGTCTTGAAAATTTCGAACAGTTTGGCGAATGGCGGACCCACTACCCGGACAAGCTCCCGGTCATCGCATCGGGTGTGATGCCCAATGGCAAGCCGTTCAAGTCCCCCGGTGAAATGAAGGAGTTGCTGCTTGAGCTCTACAAGGATGATATCGCGAGGAATTTTGCGAAGCAGCTGTTCGCCTACGCCCTGGGCCGAAAGCTGGAGCCTTACGACCGGGTGTCACTGGATCAGATCGTGAACCGGTCGAAGGAGAGTGGCTATAGGACGAGCGCTTTCATTGAACAGATTATCCTGTCCGAACAGTTTCGTTACCGGCAGGACCGCTGAAGGCCCACGATCCGGATGCTCCCCAGTGGCCGACTGTGGATTTCCGGGCAGATATCCTGTCCGCGGTGCTGGCAAGGAACTAGTTGTTCCTTAAGGCGCTGACTGCTTTGCGAAGGGTCTCCAGTTTGCCCGCAAACTCAGGGTCATATTCCTTCAGTTGACGGGAAAGCCACGAGTCGGTTTCAAATTCACCGAGGAGGGTTTCCAGTCGGCTGATCTTGCTCTCGATCTGGGCCTTGGCATCTCCCTTGTTCAGTTCCTGCTCGAGGGATGGAAGGTCAATTTGCATTTGCGCGATCTTGCGCTCAGCTGCCTGGCGCTTGGCCTTTTCCCGCAAGGCTTTGATTTTTTCCTCACTGGCTTGCTTGGCTTCCGGGGAATAGTTCATGCCCTCGGGAATGGGCCAGTTGTCAGTCCGGAAGGTCGGCACCGGGATACGCTCGCGACCGACCAGGTTTCCTGTTGGCCAGTTTGCCCAGCCATAGCGCGCAGCCACCGGTTCCTTTACGAGGTCACTGCTCAATTCAATGCACCATTTATTGTCCACCTTGGATTCGCGTGCATTGGCCGGGTGCCAATGACGATTGTCGCCTGCAATGATAAAGCCCTGGATTGGCGCCTTGCCTTCACGCGGCATCGGTAATACCTGCCAGGCGGCATTGTTCTCGATGTGCTTCCAGCGATCATGGACAACCGGGTCCTGATCAAAGTAGAGCAAGAGCTTGCCGTCCTTCGTTTTCATTTCCGTGAACTGGTTTCCGCGGTGCACCACCTTTTTGTCATAGACGTTGGCCAGGGCCCAGAGTGAAGCGTATTCGGCCACCGGTAGTTTTTCAGCGGGGTGAATGTAGGAATTGCCGGTAGGATAAGTGGCAATCATGCCCGCATTCGGGTCGTTCTTGAGAGCGCGACGCTGGATGTCGCGAATAATGGCATAGCCTTCGGCAACAACGGCTACCTCGGGTTCAATCCCGAAAGTTCCCCAGCCGGGCTGGCTGATACAGCCGAAGGGAAGGGTGTCATCACCAAAGGCCTTGCGGAAGGAAAGCGGCACCTTCGGGAAGGTGGACTCATAGCGTGTCCAGCGCATGAAGTTGTTGTTCTCGCCCTGGTAGTAGAGGACGCCACGGAGGCCCAGTTGGCGAATGGGCATCACGGTCGCATTAAACAAGCCGGCTGGTGGACTCCATCCGGAACGGGCATCGCCGGGTTTCTTGGGCAGTCGCAAACGTGGATCCTTTTTTCCCTCAGCCTTGGCCCTGGCAACCTTGGCCCCGTGTTCCTTGCGCGCAGTATCACAGTCCTTTTCCCATTGTTCCATTAACCCGGCAACCTGTTTTGGGTCATCCCAGATGGCGGTCTGTGCATCGTGCTCGGCAAGCACGGTTTTCATGAGGTCTCCCCCGATGCTGTCCAGTTCCTCGCGCAGGCACCATGTCTGGCCCAAGGTGCCTCCGCGGGCGACATTGATGATCCCGACGGGCACCTTCAGGTAGCGGTGGAGGAAGGTGCCGTAAAGGTAGGGAACTGCAGAGAAACGAAGCGCGGTTTGAGGAGAGCATTCCTGCCATTGGATTTTTTTACGCACGTCCGGAAGCGGCCTGTACCAGGAATCCTCCCATGCTATGTAGCGCAGTCCGGGGAAATCAGCGGAAGCAGCTTCCCGGTCCTTGCGGTTGAAATTGCTCCAACCCATGTTGCTTTGCCCGGCGCAGAGCCAGATTTCCCCGATAAGGACATTCGACACCACCGCGATCTGCTGGCGTGACTCGGCGATGAGCCAGGTAGGTTGGAAACTGGCCTTCGCAGAGGGAAATTGCACGCTCCAGCGACCATCTTTACCGGTTTGAGCCTTGAGGGTTCGGGTCTCCAGTCTTGGGGGATTCTTTTCCACATACTGCATCGATACCGTGTAGCGGTCAGGGTCTTCGTCGGCATCCGATTTCCTGCCAGTCTTCTCCGCAGCCGGCTTCCCAATGGTGGCATCCTGGGTCATGGTAACCTTCACTTCGGCATCCGGCTTGGCCCATCCCCAGAGGGTGATGGGTTTCTGCTGCTGCAAGACCATTTGGTCACTGATGATCCTGGCAAAACGGAGGGCTTCCGCATCCTGAGCAGTAGCCTGCGAGGCAAGTGCCATGACGATAAAAATAGAGGAAATAAATTTCATTTCTGTTCTGTTAGGATTGCCTGCAGGTTTGCGCGCCATTCACTGAGATCGGGGAATGTTGTTCAGTTTCCTTCTGCCCCCTGTGGGAGGATTCCCATTACCTCGTCATCTGTCTGGCGAATGAAAGCGTCAAATTTCCTGTAGAATTCGGCAAGCGACAAACCCATGTGTTTTCTGAATGCGGCTGATTTTCCGATGCGGGGAATGTCATGATACCAGTCTTTCAGGACCACGATTTCATCGATGTGCTGAACGTGAATCAGGTATGCGGTCGCCCACGCGCCGAGCATATAGTAGACCTGTGCTGCTCCGCCCTGGTCCCAGTAACTTTCATTGTGCAATTGCCAATCCTGTGTTGTGACCAGGAACTCATTGATGCTGGGACGACTAATGTTGGCGCCTGATGTTCTCAGTTCCAACATGTAATCCCTGAAGTCGATGAGTCCCAGATTCTCCATGAACCTGGCGGAGCTGTAGGTCGCCATACCCTCCGACATCCAGGAGTTGATGTTTTTCTCAGAGGCTCGGTCCTGTTTGGTGTCACAGTGTGCCATCTGGAACACATGGTGGTACTCGTGGAGAGCTCCCCATGTATTTTCAACCGGGTCCTTCTCCCGCCCTTTGGCGTTCGTCGTGACGTCCTCGTAGAGAATGGGCGGGTCCTGGGTCCAGGTCAGTCCGCCTTCAGCCTTGCCCGCTAAAACGGACTTGATTTCAGTAACGACGTTCGGGCGCTTGAGAAACTCTTCAACTTGTTCTTCCGCAGTGGGGAAGCGGGGGTCCAGGCTGACCCGGGTCATGGCTCGCTGGCGATAGATCGCGCGGACACTTTGCTCGCTGTCAGGTCCCAGCAAATAGACGTAATACGGACCATAATTTCCGAAGTAGTCGATGGCGTATCGCAGTCCACGTTGATAATTACTGACCAGCGAACCATCGGCATTCAGCCCATCAGCGACAAACAGCACCGGTTCGACTGTTGCGCCTGCTTCCAAATCTGGAGCAGCAGTAGTGTTCTCTTGTGGTTCCGGTGAATTCTTCTCTGCACATCCTGCGACGAGCAAGACCGCAAGAAGAGGCACTGGTCTTTTCATCAGGAATAGAAAGTGATTCGCCTGATTGAATTTCCCGGCTAGCGGGTCTTGCGATTATTTGTCGGCTATCTTGAGCTGCCGACTGCGGATTTTC
Organism: Roseibacillus sp.; assembly: GCA_022448985.1. Classification (GTDB taxonomy): domain Bacteria; phylum Verrucomicrobiota; class Verrucomicrobiia; order Verrucomicrobiales; family Akkermansiaceae; genus Roseibacillus_B. The sequence continues at coordinate 14,344 of JAKVCR010000053.1, read as the reverse complement.
GGGCAGATCTCCCTGCCGTCGGTCAGGTTGGGTTTGTCCGCGATCCCAAGTTGCGAAGGAGATTTGCCGACCCATTGGCTCTCGCGACCCTTGACGTTGATGCGTCCTCTTGAAGGGTCGATGGTAAGGGTGGTGAAGAGGCTGTCGCGATAAGGACAGGTGTATTCAACGTAGCGGAACCTGGAGTGGACCTCGGGCGGATAGCTCTTGTTCCGGTAGGAGCCGCCGACCCATTTGTAAGAGGCCGAGTTAACGTGCAGATAGGAAATCCTGCCCACGCGGGCCACGTGGTCAATGTGGGTGTGCCCGTTGACCGCCAGCAGGACCTTGTCGGCGGCGGAGTTCAGCAACTTCTGGACCTCTTCCGCGTTATCGATAGTCGATGGGCCCGCCAAGGGCTGATGGGAGATGACGAGAATCGGCCCCTTGAGGGTTTTCAGTTGTTTTGCGAGCCACGCAAGCTGTTTCTCCCCGATGTGCGCGGGGTAACCACCCTTGTGTTTTTCTGGTTTCTCGTTGCCATCGAGGACAATCAGTTCCAGTCCGTTTACGTTCTCGGTGTAGTAGCGTCCCTTCATGCCCCAGAGCTTCGCGACCTCATCAAAAGAGTGCCCATCATCGATCTCATGGTTGCCGAGAACGTGCAGGGTTCTGGGGTGGGCCTTTTCGAAGGCTCCGCTGACGACCTCGTTTTTCTTCGTGGGATAGGCGAAGTCACCGAGCTGGAGAAGGGCATCGGGCTTTTCTTCCTTCATGGCATCGAGGAAGGCCTGCAGCCTCGCCGGTCCATCGTGCATCACGTCCTGGTGCAGGTCGGCGATCATGCCGATCTTGATGGGAGTCTTTATGTTGGCCAGAGAGGCCATGACCTGGCGGGGCAGGATGATTGAGGTTGCTGCCGCGCCGGTGTTGCGCAGGAAGTCCCGTCGGGGAGAGAGGAAATTTTTCATTTTAGGTTCTCTCTATTACAAGGAAAGTGGAGCGTTACAAGCCATGACCGGGACTGGAAGGCGGTGATGCCGGGGTGGGGAAGGCCCGCAGGCCTTGCTGCAGAAAGAGGCATGGGAATTACTGCTTGTGCACGTCACCTCGGGTTCAATTCTTCATTTGTCCTGCCGCCGTGGGTGCGGAGGAATTCAGCAGTCTGTTTCCGCTCATTCGACAAGGCTTCATCGAGTGGGGTTTGGTCTTTCCCATTCAGTTCATTCACCTTTGCTCCGTTGGCAATGAGTAGTTCACAAACCTCAGCCGCATGTTTTTCGGAATAACTTCGAACCACTTGATGCAAAACTGTTTCCCCTGTTTTCTCACGGTAGGGTCTGTTATCTTTAAGCATACTTCCCGATTTAAGTTTCACATTTACATCCGCCCCTCTTGCTAACAGCAGCTTGGTTAAGTCCAGATACATTTCATAACTCTTGGAAGCCCCTTGAGCCGCACCGTGCGCTGCCGAAAACAATGATGTTTCTCCCGTGCGCTTTGTCCTGGCATTCACATCCGCCCCTGCCGCTATGAGCAATTCGGCGGTTTCCTTGTTACTCGCCAGATGCAATGGAGTATGATGGGTGTCATCGATGGCCTTTACATTGGCTCCCTTGTCGATAAGCAGCTTGATCATTTCAAGGTGACTCCCTTTCCAGTCGTCATTTACAGCATGATGCAATGGAGTCATGCCCGGTTCATCCTGCAGGTTCACGTTCCCGCCTTGATCGAGGAACTTTTTTACTGCCGCAAGGTTTCCGGCTGATACGTGACCCAATAGCCGTGCTTCGTCTCGGCCGAGGTAAACGGAATCCACGTGAAGGTCGCAGCCTGCCGAAAGCGCAGTCACAAGTATTGTCACGAGTATATGCTTCATTACCTCTGGAGGATTACTGCAAGTCTATTACCTGCATTCAGTGTTCGGGACTGTTTTCTGCAGGGCTGGCTGCCTTGTGGAGATCTCGAACGTCCTGTTCGTTCAGTGCCCGGTCGAAAAGTGCGAACTCCGCAAGGGCGCCCTTCAGAGGGGCAAAGAAGTCGCTGCGGGCCCCGAGAAAGAAGCTCTTTGACTGGCCGGTGGTTGGTTTGATCTCCCCGTTGATTTCGAGTTGCCCATTCAACCACGCCAGTACGCGTTGATCCTTCCTGACAAAGACGACATGGTTCCATCTGCCCACCGGGATCACGGTCTTGCCGATAAGGACGTCGTCGGCTTCGTTGCCGTTGAAAACGAGGAGTTTCCCGGGATAGCTGTCCCGGTAGAGGCCCCCGATTCCCAAATGGTCGCCAGGGGCCTGCGGGTTTCCATGCGGACCGCGGGAAAAAAGGTAGGCTGTTACGGGACGAGTCCGGATTGGGAGGTCATTCCGGAACCAGAAGGATACCGAGTAGTCGGAGGAGAGTGATTCCACCCGTCCGCGGATGCGACCGGCCTGGAAGCGCGCTCGCTCACCGGCGGAGAAGCGGACTGCCTGTTCAATGACCATTTTCCCGGGGGCGACATCGAATGGGGCGTGGTGGATGGGGGCCGTTGCCCGTATCAGTTCCTGGTAACGCGCCGGCCAAGCGGGCAGGCGGGCGCGACTGGCCGCTTCCCGTTCCTCCCGGGCGAGGGTTGCGGCAGCGCGGGCCCGTTGTTCCGCGAGCCCGGACCGCTGCCAGAGTGTGGCCTGCTCATCCTTGGACAGGGCGCGATCCCAGATGGCAATCTCATCCAGCTTGCCCTCAAGGCCCTCCCCGAAGCGGATGGCAAGTTGCTTCGAATCCTGGAGGGGACCTTGCAGGGTGCTCGTGCTGGCGCCATTGATATAGAGGTGGACGAGCCCTTCGGCGTGCGTCAACACGGCGAAGTTCCACTCATCCGCACGCTGTGCCTCTTTGCTCACGGCTCCTCCAAGCGCGAGCCTGCACCGGTGATCCGCATCCTGTCTCACGGTGACAGTCTGCCCCGAGGGCAGTCGAAGCAGGGTGCCTTCCCGGTCGGATGCGCCGCTCCGTTCTCCCAGCCAGTACCAGAGTGCAATCGTGAAGTTCCCGGAGAGCGCCAGCTCGGATTCGAGATATCCGTCGACAAGGTGCATGGCGCGATTGATTTCTCCCCTCGCGTTGAGAAGAGAAGGGGTGAGGGCCTGTTCTTCGCCACAACCCGACCCGCTACCGACTCCCGGCAGGTAATGGGCAACTTTACCATGGATGCGCAGGGCGGGGTGGACGAGTTCGTGGTTGGCCCTGGCGGTTTGTCCCCCGAGGTCGTCGAGGGGCCAGTGGGCTCGCACGCCCGTATCCAGGTAGGCGCTGCTGGAGAGGACTTCAGCCTTCCTTGGTTTCCCCGCCACCTGCTCGAGTCCGCGAAGGAGGGTGTCCACGATCCGGGATTCGGAGCTGATTTCGAGGCCGGCCGTCCGGGCGGGCCAGGTGGTGTATCCGCCGAGGGTGTGTTGTTCCCGTGGCGGGATGTAGCCTTCCGCGCCATTGGCGAGTTCGATGTTGAGCTGACTCTCGAGGGGAGAGTGCGCCTTCAATTTCAACCCGGTGAGAGCGTAGACTTCATTGGGGAGAGTGGCGATGCCCAGGCCGCCGATGCGGATCGATTGCAGCTTGAGCTCGGCCTTGGGACATTCGTGCAGGATGGAGGCCTCCATGGCGTAGATGTCCTGCCGGGAGCGGGGGAGGGCACCCTGCAGGCGGGTCAGGCGGTCCCGGGCCCAGGCAAGGCGTTGTTCTTTGGGACGGCGCCAGTCGAGGACGAGTTTCTGTTCAACCATCCCGAGGGGCAGATGATCGTGCCACCGGATTGCCCGATAAGCGCGCATGGCATATTGGGCGACCTCGGCCGAATACTGATCCATGGTCTGTCTTCCGCGCGCAGCGCCGTAGTCCATCCACATCAGGTCTCCGCTCGTGCCCTGCGAGATCATGGCCACGAAGGGGCCCTCACTGGAGGGTTGGCCCAGGTTGCGCGCGATGTGCCGGCAGAAGGCTCCGAAGTAGTCTGCGGAGAGGAGCCCGGATCCATAATAGTGTTGCGAATAGTTGGCGAAGAGGGCGAGTGGCCTGCCGCGGGGGGTCTGCACAGCGAAGAGGCTCAGTTCTGGATCCACCGGGCCGGAGGGTCCGATCACGTTTGAACTGAGGTGTCCGGGATGCATGTTGGCGTGAATGTTCCGCGCTCCGAAGGGATCGGTGCCGGTGCGATCCAGTCGGAAGATCCAGCGCCGGTTGTGCGTGTGCTCCCAGTCGTCGATGGAGGCCCACCCGATGCGGGCGGGTTCGAAACCGTCCAGGGCCTCGATCATGCACTCCGCGATCTTGCCGGGGAGCCATTTCGCGTAGTCCGGGTCCATCCGGCTCCCGAGGCAACCCATCGCGGCGGGGGCGCTGTGGGTGTGGGTGGCGGAGACCATCATCCTGGCAGTGGATAGCCCGGTTTTCCGGTGAACCTCTTCCTTTGCCTTGTCGATCAACTCCCGTGGCACCATGCAGGTGTCGACCACGCAGAAGATGATCTTCGTTTCGCCGTCATCCAGGGCGACGCTGCGGGCAAAGAGGGGATCGAGGACGCGGGTGGCCGAGCGCTCGGTGAACATCCCGTTGACCCGGACCGGATAAGCGGGCGGAGAAATGTCGACCGCGGCCGAACCAGCCTGGAATTCCTGTTTTGCCCACACGCTGCCAAACAGAAGAACCCCGACGAGGGCTCGTCTCATCATGGATGAAACCATGACAGAGCTTATTGTCCGCCTCCATTCGAGCCAATGTTGAATGTCCGGACTTTCCGGGGTGGGGGAAGCGGTGATGAGCCGACTTTTTACCACCTGCTCAAGCAGGTGGTCGCTGGAATGTAAAAGGCGCTTCTCCGCCTCAATCCTTGAGGAGGGTGAGATCCTGGGAGGGCTTCGGGTACTTCTTTTTGGCAATGTAAGCCTTGGTTTCGGCAACCATTTCTTCTGTTACCACGAAATGATAGTCCCGGTAGTCCTTGAGCTTGATCTCCCCGACGTAGAAGAACCCCCACTTCTCGAAGAAGTCGGTGAGGTCCACCTGTCCGACGTCACAGCAGATCCGGATAAACTGGAACTGGTTCCGGATGGAGTCGTTTCCCCGTCCGGCATCGGGACGGTTGCGCATCTCCTCCATGACATCGGGATAAAAGTCGGGCTTGCCATTGCGAAGGAAGTAGAGGTGCAACTGCCAGAAGGGAACGAGGCGATTGAATACATCAGGATCCTGCAGGTAGGAGATCCGGGGATCTGACTCGACGATTTTCTTGCGGGCCTTGGCGTAATTCTTCTGCCCAGCCAACCGGCTCTCGTTCCCCATCTTTCCGCGGGTGTACATCGAGAAGATGTTGCAACTCACCTCGGTCAGGCCTCCCCAGGTGATCTGGGGGCGCAGTTGCAGCACGTGACCCGCTTCGTGGCAGAAGCCCCAGCAGGGATCTCCCTTGGTGACCACGTCCGGGTTCGCAACCATGCGCATGGTGCCCTTGTTGCCGAAGTAGGCGACTCCATCACGATCGCGGAACATGTAGTAGTTATAGTTCACGCGTGCCAGGATCCGGTTGGGGGGGATCTTCTTGTACTTCACCAGTCCCAGCACGGTGTAGTGATGCCGCAGCATGATGTCGTAGTTGTTGATCAGTTCCACGCCCTTGCCGCGGGTATGAACATTGAGCCACTCCACCGGGTAGGCGACCTGGATGTGTTTGCCGCGGGCGTCGAGGATTGGGCTGACCGCCTTATCGAGGAGTTTGTTCCAGTCGTCGTTGTCGTGCCTGGTGATATCAAAGTAGCCATTGACTTCCCCGGTTGGGAAGTGAACGGGAATGGCGGGTGCCTTCTCGGGGTGGTCGTCGTAGTAACTGAGGTAAGCGAGGCCTCCTTTCTTAACCTCTACGATATTCACCCCGTCCCGGAGCCTGATTTCCTGACGCTTCAGGCCCCATCCAGCCGGGTCCTTGGAGGGTTCGATCCCGGGCGGGGGCTTGCGCATCCAGTCGGGGAGAAGGAGGGAGAGTTTTCGTCCACCGGAATCACCCACCAGGACCACGTGTTCTCCTTTTCCCAAGTGAATTCCGGTGATGTTTTCGTAGCGACTGAAGCCATCCCCGAGCTTGATGGTGCGTTGAAGGGCCTGCGGTGAGGGGTAGGCCTCGTAACTGGCAGCCCGATAGGTCGGATCGTAGCGGTCCTCCAGAAGTTGACTGGCCACATTCCTCAGCAATTTGCTCCTGAACCGGGTGAGGTCCTTTCGCTGCACCTCCTTCTTCAACTCCCGGCAGCTTTCGTCCGTGAAGAAGGAGAGGTCAGCCTTGAGGGCCTCTTCATTCTGGGCCGCTCCGGACGGGAGCGCCCCGAGGGCCAGGAGAACAGGAAGGAAGAACGAACCGGTTAATCTTCGGGAGAGCATGCTGCAGCGTTCCCGGTCCGGGGTTCGAGGTCAATAGCCGAGGTCCCCGGAAGGGAGGGATTTTATCAGTCGGCCATCAGGACGATGTTGTCGAGGTAGAGGCCGGCAAAACTTTCGGGAGCCGACTCGTTGCTGACGAAGCGGAACTCAAGCCGGATATTTTTCCCGCTGGCAGAAGCGGGCAGGGCGACCGGGTCCGAGGTGTTCCAGTTCGTGTCGTTCCATTCGATCAGGTTCACGAATTCCTCGATCAGGGCATCGTTGTTATCGGCGTCAAGCACCCGGATGGAGCCGCCGTCACTATCACCCTCAGTATCACGCCACTGGTGATAGGTGAGGGTCGCCCCGGTTACGGGAACGGAGATTACGGGTGTGATGAGGGAAATGTCCTGTGAACTGGTGTAATCACCAGCAATGTTGGTTCCCGCGCAGTAAGGGGGACTGTGTGCGGCAATGGGTCCGAACAGCGTATCAGTCGGGACCCCGATCTCCCAGGCGGTGGTATCTGCTCCGGTCGTGGTCCAACCCTGCGGGAGAGCGGCGGAACCATCGAAGTCTTCACTCAGCAAGGTACCGAGTTCCTCTTCCACGATGGCGAAAAAGCGCCTCGGACCGACCAGGTTTACTCCAGTTAAAGAGGTGCTGCCTTTGCCCGATTCCAGAATATTCTGGAAGAGGCCCGTCCCATCGTCGTAGATCGGCCAGGTTGCGGGGGGGGTAGTGAGGTTCGTGCTGCTGACGAGATCATACTGCTTGCCAGCCTGGCTGTTCCAGGAGAAGTCAAGGAGTCCGTTGTTCCGGGTGACTTTCAGGTGGATCTTGCCGGCGGGCGCTCCATTTCCAGGGCCAGGCAGATAACCGAATGAGGTCACCAGGCTCTGCGAATCATTCACGGTGGTGTTGTGGTATGTGGACCAACCGAAGGCATCGTCAGCCGGAGGGTTGGAACTCTCGATTATGAAGGTTCCGCAGATTCCCGAGAAGGGATAGAGATTACTGTTATTTACGAATGGCAGGTAGTGATTCTTCTCGAATCGCCAGACAGGGGTTCCGTCGGAGAGGGAGAGGGAATCATCGGTGCGGGAGGGAGGTCCCCAGAAGAAGGCGGTGGGTTGGCCTGTAAAGAAGCCAGGGACATTGTAGGCGGTTGGGTCGTGGAACTCGTTGAGAATGGGATCCGGATGTCCGGGGGTGAGGGCCCAGGTGCCGCCCTGGTTGTGGGAAGGGCTGTTCTGTGAATCCCGGTGACCACCCCAGATGTTCAATCCCTTATAGGCCATGGGGCTCCCCCACCAGTGCTCGAGAACATTCTCGGCACCGGTTTCGGTGTAGTTACGGTCTGCCATGTTGGTGATGGTGTCCGCATTGCTGACCCAGAAGGAAACATCGCGGGTCCATGCCCTGTTGCCGCTCACGATGTCGTACCAGTACTGGTAGTCTCCGTCCGCGGCCACGGTGAGGCCAAGAAACTCAATGCGCCCCACTGAGCGGTGATTCGAATTGTCCGGGTCATATTTGATCGAGTTGGTCTCTTCGAGGGCCATGACCTCATCCAGCAAGGGAGAGGACCAGGCTTCCTGCCGGGTGACAAAGAGAAGGCTGATTACGGAGATAGTCGTGGTCAGGGTGACGGGATGGAGGTGTCTGGCAGGCATATTTGGGAATTGTACGCAGAGTTCGGCGGCACTCAATCTGAACGGACAGAAAAATCCCGACGATGTCGTTCCTCGTTATTCTCCTGAAATTTCTGGTGTGAGACGCTGGTCATCGCAGGGAGCGCCTGGAATGAGGATTAGTTTTCGGTGCGGATTCCTGCGGGACAGGGGAGTAGTTCCAAGGGTATTTATAAACTTTCGCTTTTTAAGAAATTCCGGGCATCTTATAACGTATCCACAGGGGATGAGAGGCCGTTGAGGGCAGTCTCAACGGGTTCCGAACATTCCCAACCCATCAAACTATGAATATGAAAATCACCCAGAGGTTTAATGTGCCCGCTCAGCTCCTGGCTCTCCTGGCCCTTTTCCTGCCGACGTCTTTCGTGGCAGCTGAGGCGGAGGAGACCCCGCTGGAGAAGCAAATGGCGAAGATCAGCACAGCCTACAAGCAGTTGGGGCGTCAGGCCCGGAGGGAGACCTATGACTTTGACCGTCTTACGACCCTGTTCACGGAAGCAAAGGTGGCGACAGAGAAAAGTGCTGCCCTTGTGCCGGTAAAGATCGAGAAGATGACCGGTGCGGCCAAGGAGAAGGCCCTGGAAGAGTATAAGAAGGCGATGGTAGTGCTGCTGGGTGAAATCGATGCCGTGCTGGCCAGTTGCAAGGCCAAGGACGGGAGCAAGCTCAAGGCGGCCTATGATAAGCTGAAAAAGATCAAGAAAATCGGCCACGAAGAGTACATCGAGGACGAGTAATCCGGCTCCGCATCTCCAAGAAACGTTCTTGCGTCAGGCTCCTTCCGGGGAGCCTGACTTTTTCTTGGCGAGGATTGGGTGCCCCAGCCCTGTCGCGATTCTTCAAGGAGAGCAAGGAGGATGCCCCTGTGGGATGTTGCAGGCGAATTCGAAAGCCGAAAGGTCAGTCAGGGGTCCCGGAAATGGGAGAGAGGCATTGATCTTCGGAGGAAGCAGCCGGCATTTCCTGATTCGTGGCGGGAACAATTCCAAGACTATCGCCGGAGAACCTGGAGGCGTATGAATTCCCGGGTGCGAGCGCCAATTGGGAAGGCCGAACGGTAGGTGTAGGTAGCGGTGCCGTCCCCGTGATTCTCAATGGAGACCAGGTGGGCTTCGAGGGAGTTCCAGTCCTGGAGATTGGGGGAGATCTCCACGCGGAACAGGGCTTCATCAGCAGCAAGGTTCCGCTTGTAGGAGATGTCGAGGTGGTTTCGAAGTCCGTCACCACCGTTGGTGAGGCCTGTCAATCCGAGAGCAATAACCGGATCTTCGACGGGTTGAGCGTCACTGCCCCCGGTTGCGTATTCAAAGAAGGCGGAGTGCCCGTCCTGGTCCGCGTCGATCCAGGGATCGCCTGCAAAGGGAACCGAATCATCGCCGCCGGGGGTGCCTCCCAAGGCTGCGCTGGCTCGCCAGTTCCCGGGAACCGAGTGATCGGGGTTGCTGGTGGGCGCGGAGAGAACGAGGGCGAATCCCAGTCCGTCGGGACTGGGAGGCCAGGGGAGGTTGTCACCGTAGGTGAAACGCCGGATATCCCGATCGTCCTGCCCCTGAAGGGCGATCTCCTCTCCGTTGTTTGCAAGGCTCCCGGCAAAAGTTCCAGGCGCGATGGTGATGCCTGCGGAGGGATAGGTTTCAATGAAGACAGCCTCGTTCCTGGCGATGACCACGCGCTGGAGCGGAGCGAGGAGGAACCCGGTGGGGAACCGGTAGGTAATGCCGGCATCGAAATGGACATTAGTCAGGTCGACACTCTCGGTGGAACTGATGTTCATCAGTTCAATGTACTCGGAACCCTCGCCTGTCCCGACCGGGTTGTACATTATCTCGGTGACGGCCAGGTTTCCGGCAGAAGCGGGTGTGCCCACGATGAAGGCAGCTTCGGTCAGGGCGGACCACTCCGAGCCATTGAAAATCCGGGCTTTGACCGTTCCGGTCCGGGTTAGGGTGACGGGAGTGGGTGGTCCAGTGGGCTTGAATCCCGAGAGTCGGACATCAAGGCCGAGGTCCCCGCTCCCGGGGCTGGATTGGTGTACTTCCACCGCGAGGACATTGATCCCCTCTGCCAGTTCTCCCGGGGTTAAGGGATAATCGATGGTGTAGACGTTGCTTTCGTTACTTCCGGATTGTCCGGCTGAAGCGAGGGTGCTGTAAGTTACCATGCCGGTGGGCATGTTGCTGCGACCGATCTCTCGTCCGTTGAGATAAAGGATGGCCCCGTCGTCGCGTTTCAAGCTCGTTGTGATCCTGGTGAAGGAGCTTGCGTCAGTAACGGTGAAGCTTTTCCGGAAATAGACAGAGGGGTGACGATTCCCCGAGGGTCCGATATCCACGATGGTGGCGATCGATTCGCCTGAGATATCCGTGACGCTGTCGCCCCCGAGCATGGCTGGTCCGGTTCCCCAGGCTGCATCGTTGAATTCGGGATGCTTCCAGTCCGAGGAATTGAAGGAACCGTGACCCGCCACCACGTTACTGGCACTCAGGCTGATGCCGCCGTCCAGGTATCGCCAGTCCGGGGCCTCAAAGTCGAGCAGGGTTTCCACCGTCATGCCGGTTGCTAGTGGTTGAGCGGCGGGATTGATGCCTCCTCCCTCCTGGCGGGGGTCTGATCCGTCGAGGGTATAGTGAATGGTGCCCTCCATTCCGGTGATATTGAGCTCAAACCCGTCAGGGGCGATCCCGCCAAACTGGCTCAGAACGGGGGCATCAATATTGGGGAAGAGATCGTTGGCACGCAATTCCCGGATGGTGGAGCGGCTGTCATTCTGGTCGTGCAGGGTGGGAATATAGTTGTTGATGACGTTGTCGCGTTCGACCAGCCAGTGCTGCTCCCGGGTGAAGTAGATCGGGTTGTTGATAGTGGGGGGGTAGTAGTCGGCATTGATATCACGGGATGATCCGGGAGTGTTTCCGTAGGGCGTAGTAGCCTGGGTATCACCCCAGCGGGCCGACTCGGCCACGATGGCCTTGTCGATCCGGTTGGCGAGCCCGAGGTATCGGTCTATCGAAGCCTGCTCGCTCAGGGCTCCTTCATTGAAGAGATGCTTTTGCACGCGGTCCGCGAAGAGCATGCGGAATTCGGCGTTTCGGCGTAACCGCTGGAAGGGGGCGCCTGCTCCACTGGAGTTGCCGTAGCGGTTCCAGGAGAACTTATCGAGGACGATTTCCTGGTCCCAGCACCAGAAGCGGTATTTGCCGTCGCCACTTCCAACGTTGGCGGCGGCGTCACCATTGTGGTGTGGCCAGTCCTCCGAATCGGCATAAAAGTGGAGGAGCATGTAATCCGCAAAATTGACGACATCGAGATAGTTCTTGATCGAGTTGTAGGCCCTGTTGTCCGTAATGTTTCCATTGGCGATGCTCATCATCCGGTTCCAGCGGGAGCCGCCTCCGCTGAGGTCCTTGTTGACTTCCCAGTCCTCCTTCGCGCCGCCGAGGTGTTCAGCCCAGAAGTCGTCCTCGAGACGCTCGGTGAGATTATGAAGGCCGAAGTAGAGCCCATTAACGTAGAGATGGACGAAGTTCCCATGGCTTGAGGGCTGCCCCATTGCCCGCAAGCTCTCCTTCATCCAGACGTCGCGGATATACTGGGAGTCATTCGGGCGGTAGCGCGAACTGCCCCAGGAGACAAGGCCCCAGGAATCGGTGAAACAGGCCCGTAGGACGAGCTTGTTGAAGCGGTCGACCGGGGATTCCGGGAAGAGGGGGTATTCCAGACGGCCAGGTCCGCCGAATTCCGTGGTGAAGGTCACCCGAAGGGAATGTTTCTGCATCCGGAAGGGACGGCGGCTGGCGTTTCCATGGACCTCGATCTTGGCGTCGACCTGGAATCCGGGTTCCCCATCGGGACGAATATATTCGATGGAGCAGGGGCGTTCGAAGCGGCTTTGCGGGTTGGAATACATGCCGGTGTCGGGCGAGGAGTTGTCGTTGAGGAAGTCGGACGGCTTCATCGCGATCGAGACCGAGGGAATATCGAGGAGGGCTTCTGGAACGCTGTAGCCCGGCAGCGTGTTGTTGACGACGCGTTGGTCCATCTCGTAATCGGCAGGCACGATGGAACTGGCATCGGAGCTGTAGTTCCAGTCGGTGGGCCAGCCGCGGGGGGTCGCAGGTTGGCGGGCGACCCTGTCGACGAAGATGTAGGTCTGGGTGTCCACGTTGGTCGGAAGCCAGTCCGCCCTGTAGGCGACTGCGCGCAGGGTAGTGGTATCGCTGATGGTGACCGGTCCACTGTAGATGGTGCCCTGGGTGGGCGAAGGTCGCGAGCCGTCGGTGGTATAGCGAATGACGGCGTCCGGGGTAGCGCTCAAGATGGAGACTGCGATCGGGGCGCTGTAGAATCCACGGTCGACATTGAATCTGGTATCCTTGACAACCCCCGGGAATCCGTTCCCGTTGGCAGTTCCGGGAGTAGGAATGCTGAAGAATCGGAGGGAGCCATTGTCGGACTGCGGGCCGTAGGAAACGTCGGTGAACTGCTCGGGGAAGGAAGGGTGGAAGGCGTCATCGATGGTCCTGCCGCCGGGTCGCACGAGGGCAAGGTATTCGCCGATGGACTCGAGCCTGAAGTTGGTATGTGGATTTCCGTCGGGATCGACCTGGTTCACCCCGGAAGCGAAGACCACGAGGTAGTCATTGGGGGGGATGATAACGTTGGGGAATGTCCACTTGGTGAGGTTGTCGGGATCGTCGGTCAGGTAGTAGAGGCCGAGATCGAGCGCGACGGGGTTTGGGTTGTAGATCTCGATCCAGTCTTCGCGGGTGCCGAATCCATCCCGCAGTCCGGTTCGATTGCTTGCAAGGATCTCGTTGATGAGAAGGGGGAGAACGAGGTTGGGAAAGTCGGCTGGATCGTTGGGGTCAGATCCTCCGTTGATTTCAACGGGATCACGGAAGCCATCTCCATCACTGTCGACCATGTTAGGGTTGGTGAGGTGTCCGTTAGCGAGGGAGATCTCAGCAGCATCGTCAAGACCGTCACCATCAGTATCCCTCAGGAGAGGGTCCGATCCGGGGTCATCTGCGCCATTGAAGATTCCGCTCCCGTTTTCGAGATTATCGTTCAGTCCGTCGTTATCCGTGTCACTTTTGACAGGGTTGCTGCCGAGGGCCTGTTCCTGCAGGTTATTCAGGAGGTCTCCGTCATTATTGCCGGTTCCCGTGGCGGTAGTCAGGTTGCCGAACCAGGTGAGCTCCCAGTCGTCATCGAGGCCATCAGTATCGGAGTCGTTGACCAGTTCGAGGGAGAAGACCCTCTGGTAAGTGTGCCCGAGGAGGTCGGTGGTCTGTAACCGCACGGAGAGGATTTCCCCGGCCGCAAAGGTGGTGAGGTCACGGTTGGTGCGGAGTTGGTCGCCCACGATGTCGAACTCTCCATTGTGAGTGTCCCCGGTGCCGGGAACCAGGCTGTAGGTGAAGGAGTCCCCGGGAGTGATATCCGTGGAAGTCAGGGTTCCGACCAGGGTTCCCACGATCGCACTGCGCGAGACCGTGTTACCGGAAAGGACGAGGTCGGTAGGGGAATCCGGGGGACTGGTCTGGATGATTTCTAAGCCGTTAATGACTGCGAACTGCGTGTGGACCGAGGTCGCCGACAACGGAATCACGCGCAGGATGAAGTCCTGTCCGGCTGTGGCTGTGAAATCGAATTCAACGGTGGAGGGCAGGGTTTCGGGGTGGGGACCGCCATAGGTCTGTGGACTGGCCGGATTGCCTCCCGGGGTGCTGTCGGTCTGCCGGAAGGCGTCATCTGCTTCCGGACCCTTCACCAGGGAATAGGAGCCGCCTCCATTGGTGGAATACTCGACCAGGAAGAACCCGTTCATGTGCTCGGTGTCGTGATGGAAGGAGCGCCAGTGATAAGTTGCAGCTGGCAGGTTCTCGAGGGTGAAGCTGATCCGGGTGGGAGTGCCGTTCACGCCGTCGTAGTTTCCATTTCCGCCATTGCTGGTGCGGGTATCGACCCCGATCCAGTCGGTAACTAGGTTCTGTTTGCTCCCGTTCCAGTTCCCATCGTTAGTGCTGCCGCGGTCAATCATCTGTTGCACCCGTCTGTCACTGGAGTCCGGGAAGTCGACCGCGAGGGAAACAGTGGTCCCGAAGGCGCTGTAATCACGAGGAGAAAGGAAATCGGCGGCATTCTCGTGGGCCGCATCGTAGGAGTCGTAGCCTGTTTCCGGATGTGGTCCTCCGTCCTGGGTGGTCGAATTGAAGTCAACGAAGAGCTGGGCCGAGCCGGGGGTGGTATGGGCGCAGAACAGCAGGAGGCCTAGGATG
>JAKVCR010000052.1 GCA_022448985.1 Roseibacillus sp. | reverse complement strand
CCCGCATCAATCGAGAGAACCAGCGAGGGACGACGGCAGTGATGCCGGGTATGCTCTGCCACAACCTGGTCCAGTCCTACCGTATTGTAGGTTCCGGGCGCGGGATCGTGCAGGGGAGCACCCGTCAACCACATGTCCGAGCAGACGTGAGGATCATTTTTTGTCCCGTTCAGATGCTGCAAACCTCCGAAGAAACTGAGTTTTGCGCGATGGGGACTCAGTGGCTCGGTCGGGATTCCAAAGACAAATTTACCGTCTTTCTCCGCCCGTGGAAACCAGCTCCAATCGTCGATCCCGAGCTTCGGGTCGGGAAGGGTCATGCCGTTGGCGACGTAGAATGCACAAAATCGCCGGGGCGTTTTCTCAGCAACCTCCTTTCCCATCGCTTCCAACAGGGGCAGGGGCAGGGCCACGCCCGCCATACCCTTGAGGACTGCGCGGCGGTCGATCTTGAACTGATTCGGCATCTTTCCTGAAAATGACACTACCAGAAGATGTCCTCACCACAAGGGTACGATGGAATGGGAGCCTCCTCCCCCCGGATAGCCCTGCCGCATCCGGGAGTCATTTCTCGAGGAAAAGGGGACTTTGGACTACGAAAAGAAGACAATCCCGCATCCGGTAGCCCTTTCCTGACAACTGCCGACGACCTTCCACCCGCAGATATTCCCGTTCATTGAAGGTGAGATCGCGCCCAACCGCATAGATACAGAGGTGCTCCAGAAAGGACCGCGCCACCTGGTCAAGACGCTCTTCCGTCAGGTAACGCTTGAGATCCCTCGTGCCGGAAATCTCCGTTTCATCGGGAAGGGTGGAGCGGGCATCAACCTTGCCTTTTTTCAAGAGCCCCCCGGCGTCAAATTGCTCAAGGGGCAGGCCCCAGGGGTCGATCTTGCGGTGACACTCCGCACATCCCACCTTGTCACGATGCTGCTCCAGACGCTCTCGCAGGGTCTTGCCCTCTGCCTCCTGCCCGCCAGGAAGTTCCGGAACATTGGGAGGAGGCGGGGCGGGAGGCTCCCCGATGATCCTTCGCGCCAGCCAGGCCCCTCGCTTGATCGGGTTGGACTCACTGCCATCCGAAAGTCCGGAAAGAATGGCCGCCTGCGTAAGAACTCCTCCCAGCGTCTCCCCCCCATGACGCACTGGAGTAAAAGCGTATCCATTCTCGGCCTTTCCGCCAAGGCCGTAGTAGCCCGCGACCACATCGTTCGCCACGATGAAGTCAGAAGTAATCAGGTTGCGAAGGGGCAGATTGGACCGGATGAGGTGCGTGACGAAGCGAACGGGCTCCTTCCGCAGCTCCCTCTTCGTCTCGCGGTTGAGGCGGGGGTATTTTCCCCCACTGATGTTCACGACATCGAACTTGTCGAGGCCCAGCCACTGGGAGACGAACTCCCCGACGAACTGGCCGAAACGATCATCCGCCACCAGCCGGTCGATCTCCGCTGGCACAGCTGCCCCCAACTTCCCAGCCGCCGCCAGCTCGATGAGCTTCGCATCCGGCGCAGTGTTCCACAGGAAATAGGAGAGCTTCGCCGCCAGCTCATAAGGCGAGAGAGGCTCCGCCTGCGGGCCGGCGCTCTCTTCAATCAGGAAGAGAAACTGGGGCGAGGTAAGAATCACCAGCAGCGCATCCCGAACGCTCTCCTGGAAGTCCTGACTCCGGGCATAGCTCTTCTGCCACACCCCCACCAGGGACTTCAGCTCCTTCGGGGTCACCGGGCGGCGAAAAGCCCTGGCTCCGAAGCGCTCGAGCACCTCCCGGGCATAGGCCGGCGGATCTTTGCGGCGCTCTGAAGCAAAAAAGATCTCTCGATGTCCCCGGGGCGGCCAGGTCTCGTAGAAGGGCCCCTCAAATTCTACCGCGCCCAGGAGCAGTCGCGGCACCTGGCGGTCGCCTGAGGGCTCACTCCGGATGGCGATCTCCCACAAGCCGGCGAGGTAGTTGGCGTTACCCTCCTCGGTCTCCGGAGAGGGGAAACTGCTGATCGGGGCGCGGAAGCTGTAGCGCTCGACCGTGGCTGAGGGTACAGCCAGAAGCTGATCCACCCGGGTAGACCTGGGTCCTACGTCCGTCCTGACCCCGATATGCGCGCTCACCGTTGGAGCGCGCTTCTCGAAGGCCGCAAACTGCCGTCCCGACTCGCTCTCAGAGCTGACCGGGGTCACATGAACCCGTCGCAGGTTTTTTCCATCTCCATTACCGATCTTGATTGGAGATGCGCCCTTGGCAAAACGAGCCACGAGGAAGGGAATGATCACCTGGCCATCAGGATTTTCGGTAAACTTTCCTTTCAGCCTCTTTGAAAAGGTACGCTGCCCGATGTCCGCGGTCATCACGTCATCCCGGGGGTTGCCTTCCAGGACGACATCGAGTTGGTAGACTCCCGCGGCCGGAATTTCAAGGCTCGCGCCTTGTCCGCCGGTGACATCCACTGTGAGGTGGTTATTGAGCTCTGCCGCAACGGTGTCTGGCTGAAACCCGTCGTCATACCGGGCCGCCTCTACGGTCAATTGGAACATCCCCGAACTGGGCAATTCACGCAGCGGCATCGAGAAGGAGGGCGACGGTCCCTGCTGCGGAGGCTTGCCGTTCTGGGTTTCCGGGGACCTGGGCCGCAGGAGGAGGCCCTCGGGAACAAACACGTAGGAGCGGCCGTAGTTCAGGCCGCCGGTAAACTTGCCGTTCAGAGCGGCGAAGACGTTGTGGTAAATCCCCTCAAAATTCCTCCAGGCACGCACAGTGCCGTTTCCCGCATAGCCCTCGAAGAAGCGGAACTTTGTGCGCATGGCGAAGGGCTCAAACGGGAAGGGCTTATCCGGAACCACCTGGCGTACGAGAAAATCTGCCTTGGGCAGCAGGTTAGGCCCATTCAATACCAGCTTGTCGGCAGTCGGCTTCTTGTTGACCCCCTTCCCGAGCTCAACACGGAAGCACTGGATCCGAGGCTTCTTCGTCTCATCGACCAAGCACAGGTCGAGCGCCTTTTCCGCGATATCGAAGTAGGTCTCCATCATCTGGGGCGTCAGGAGAAGGGTGTCCTTGTTATTCTTGAACCCTTCCTTGGAAACACCATCAGCAGGCAGTGCATCGGCCAGGTGATCTTCCACTCCCAGCAGGTCACGTAAGGTATTGTGATACTGGGCCACGGTAAGTCGGCGCACCGAGCCATCCTTGGGACTGACCTTACGAGCCCCTTGCTGCAACACCTGCCTGACCCACTCCAACACCAGCTTGCGCTCCTCCGCCCCCGGCTGGCGCTCGTCCTCCGGGGGCATGACCTCGTCCTTCAGTTGCTTGTGGATGTGCTGCAGGAGGAAGAGCTGCTTGTCCTCAAGGCTCAGGTCGAGTTGATCAACCCGCACCCCTGATTTCATCTTCCGGGAACCGTGACAACGGTAGCAGTAGCTCTTCAGGAACGGCTGGACCGTCTCACGAAGCTGGGCCTCAAGCTGTTGCAGGTGCGGTTCCCGTTCTTCCGATTCCCCCCGGGCCATTCCCAACCCGACAATGCCTCCTACGAGGAACAATGGGAGAAATCGAATCAGAGCTGAAAGCGAAAGTCCCATGGTCCCAGTCCGGCGTCACCCCGGACAGATTGATGCTGCATGCCTCTCCCCGGCAATCAAGGCACTTTAAGGTCCATGACCTCGGGAATCCTCAATCTTCGCAAACCCCGGTCCGGCCTCCCGCTTCGCTTCCTCCGGCCGGGAAGAGGGTCCTTACTTGTTAAAACGAAAGCTCGTCAAATCGTAGTCCTGCATCAGGTAGTCCTTCATTTCGAGGCGTTGCTTATCCGCACGCTTGGCCAGCGTCTCCCCCCCGGCTTCGATGAAGTCGGCGAAGTTGATGATTTCAGCCCGGATGAACCCCTTCTGGATATCAGTATGAATCGCGCCCCCGGCCTCCCAGGCAGTTGTCCCCCCCGGAATGGGCCAGGCCCGGTTTTCCGAGCCTCCCACCGTCAGGAAACAAATCCACCCGCTTTCCCTGAAGACCCGGACCATAAGTGCATCCGGTTCCCCCAGTTCCCCGGGAGTGGCAACCACGATCGGTTTATTGCTGCTGAACCCGTGGATTTCCAGGGCCTCCCGCTCGGCCTCGCCGAGGTTTGCCTCAAAGACGGTTTTTTCATTCTCGAGGGCGCCCTTCAGCTTGAGCAGGGCCTCCCGTTCCTCCGCCGAGGGATCACGTCCCAGCCGGGTCTCGATGAAATCCACGTCACGAAAAGTCAGTTCCAGGAAACCATCTTCAGTGGTCACCACACAATCAGAGTCAACCAGCCCTTCGTCACCCACTACTTCCACCTGGGCATAGGCCTTCTTCTTGGCTTCGACCAGCTTATGCGTTTCGTCGAGGCGCGGATCCTTGATGTTGTGTTGGCCCAGCGGGATCTCCGTGAGGCCAAAGGCGCATACTTTCACGCGGGGTTGCTAGTTCCTGTTCCCCGGACGGTCAAGCGCATGACAGCAAGTGTTCATCTCCACGCTTGAGTTACAGGGGAATGAGCCCGATTCTGGGGGGGATGAAAACCTTGCCGATCCTCGTTCTCGCCATTGGAACATCCGTCTCCTTTCCTCTGTCCGCACAGGGGCTCCGCAAGGGCCACGCTCATGGCCAGGAGGCGGCCAGGAAGGAACTGGCCGGGCTCCAGGCCGCCACCCCCGACCTCGAAAGCTGGGAAAAGCGCAAGGCGACCGTGAAGGCCGGCATCCTGGCCGGAGCCAAGCTCACCACCCTCCCGGAACGCACCCCCCTCAACCCCCGCTTCAACAAGAAGCGCGTCTACAAAGGCTACCAGGCCGAGAACGTTGCAATTGAAAGCTCCCCCGGGTTCTACGTCACCGGCACGCTTTACCGTCCCACCGGGTTCCAGGGGAAGCTGGCAGGAATCCTCTGCCCGCACGGCCATGGAGGGCGCTTTCGTGAATCACGCCAGATCCGCTGCGCGGTTCTCGCCCGGATGGGTGCCGCCGTATTCCAGTACGATATGATGGGCTACGGCGATTCAAAGGAAGTTGGCTGGAATCACGGACGCACTCCCGAGATCCTCCGCCTGCAGACTTGGAACAGCATGCGTGCTCTCGACTTCCTTCTCACCCTGCCCAACGTCGATTCCAAGCGCATTGGAATGACCGGATGTTCCGGAGGAGGCACCCAGACCTTCATCCTCTCTGCCCTCGACGAGCGGGTGGCGGTCACCATTCCGGTCTGCCAGGTCTCCGCCCACTTCTTCGGTGGCTGCAATTGCGAAAGCGGAATGCCGATTCACTGGAGCAGGACACACAAGACAAACAATGTTGAGATCGCCGCCCTAGCCGCCCCGCGTCCGCAACTCCTCATTTCCAACGGCAGTGACTGGACCCTCAACACCCCCAGGGTCGAATTCCCCTTCGTCCAGCACATCTACAAGCTTTATGGCGCCCAGGACAAGGTCGCCAATGCCCATTTCCCCGACGAGAAACACGACTACGGACTCTCCAAG
This sequence comes from Roseibacillus sp., assembly GCA_022448985.1. Classification (GTDB taxonomy): domain Bacteria; phylum Verrucomicrobiota; class Verrucomicrobiia; order Verrucomicrobiales; family Akkermansiaceae; genus Roseibacillus_B. The sequence continues at coordinate 129,226 of JAKVCR010000052.1, read as the reverse complement.
CGCACGGCTGCCTACCCCTTCCTTGCTGAGCACCTGCAACTCGACTTGAAGGGTCTCACCGGCAAGGACGGCAAAATCGACGAGTCCTTCGTAGTCGCCGAAACGCAGGACCAGATGATGGTCTTCAATGGCAAATATCCGGCCAACGCAGTCAAACCCAACACCCCTCTGCCCTGACGAATCCCGTCACGCGTTCAGATTGTCTGTCTACTCCGGGCTTGAATCGCTCTTCACGACTTCCTTGACTTGCACAACATGAAACTTCGCCTCCTCTGCACCTTCGTCCTCCTGGCCGGACTTTCCCCCCTTTGCCTCGCCGAATGGGAGTTCTTCGCCATGGACACCGGCACCCGGGACGGCCAGACCAGATCCTACGACCAGCAGGCTGCTCTGGTAAAGGAACTGGGCTTCTCCGGCATCGGCTACACCGGGGCAAACCGCATCCCCGAGATGCTCGCCGCCGTCGAGAAGCACGACATCACCTTTGCGCCACTCTACAATGGCATTGAGGTCCGCAACAACGGCGTCACCCATCACGCCAATCTCGAAAAAACCATTGCCCAGGTGAAGGGCCGCGAGGCCATCGTGTGGCTCTACGTCGGAGGGCGACGCCCCGCTGACCCCTCAACCACCGACGCCCCGGTGGTGGCAAAGTTGCAGGAGCTGGCGGACCTCGCCTCCAAGTCCGAGGTCCGCCTCGCACTCTACCCTCATGCCGGTGCCTATGCCGACCGTGTCCAGGACTGCGTCCGACTCGTCAAGGCTGCCGATCGCAGCAACCTTGGCGTCACCTTCAATCTCTGCCACTTCCTCAAGGTTGACGGCAAGGAGCTCGCCAAGCGCCTTGAGGAAGCCGCTCCGCACCTCTTCGTGGTCACCATCAACGGCGCCGACAAGGACGGCACGGGATGGAATACCCTCATCCAGCCACTCGATACCGGCACCTACGATGTTCTTCCGGTCCTCAGAAAACTGAAATCCCTGAAGTGGGATGGTCCTGTTGGCCTTCAGCACTACGGGATCCGGGGCAGCGCCCGTGACAACCTGGGCCGATCGATGAAAGGCTGGAAAATGCTGCTGGAGCGACTGGGGGCCGGGTAACTGCGCTTGGGGAGGAGCCCGATCTTCATGGTGCGATGGGTAGTTCATGGCGCCTTTGGATGAGTAACCACGGCTTGACCCGGATACCAACCGGGCGAAACTTGCCGGAGTGCCGCCCTCTGATTTTACCCATCCCGGAAACTATCCACGCAGTCCACGTGAGACCCTCGCGGGATACGTCATTGCCGCCCGCACCCTCGACAAGTGCCGGGCGGCCATTGCGGGGACCCTGGGGGATTACAAGTTCGACTGTCCCCTCGACAACTTCTTCTTCGACTTCACCGGACTGACTGCGGAATCCTTCCGGGAATTCGTGTCCACCGGGGCTGATGACGAGGAAGTGGCGGACTGGATCGGGGAAAATGCCAGCAGCCGGGAACGCCACGAGATCATCCAGTGGAACAACGACATGCGCGGCAAGCGGATCTGTGAACTGCCTGTCGCGCTCCAGGAATTTCTTGAGGGCTACATTCCCCAATTCATCCCCACCAACCGGCCCGTCTACGTCTGGTTTGACGTCTACGATATTGAGGAGGAGAGATCCTGAAGCGGTGATGCCGGATTCCTCCCGTGGCCTGAACTTCCCGTTTGCAAGGCGCTGCTCTCCCTGCGATCAGGTCATCTGGAAATCTCCGTGGCCAATAGCGTCCGTGTTGCTGCTTATCCTCGTGTTCTCCTGCATACCGGTACCGGCAGAGGAGAGTAAAGCCGCCCACTGGGCATACCAGCGCCCACGGCAGGATCCCTTGCCTGGGGGAGTCAATCCCATCGACCACTACGTCAGGTTACGCCTGCAGCGGGAAGGCCTCGCCCCCTCTGCCCGTGCTCCCGGCCATACCCTGATCCGCCGGCTCAGTTTCGACCTGCGCGGAATTCCCCCCACTGCTGATGAGGTTCGCCTCTTTCTCGCCGATGACTCCCCCCGGGCCTGGGCCAACCTGGTGGATCGCTTTCTGGCCTCGCCCCATTTCGGGGAACGCCTCGGCCAGAACTGGCTCGACCTCGCCCGCTACGCTGACACCTCGGGCTACGCTGCCGACCGCACCCGTAACATGTGGGTCTATCGCGACTGGGTCATCAATGCCATCAACACCAACAAGCGCTTCGATCAGTTCACCATCGAACAGATTGCGGGCGACCTTCTTCCGGATGGCGGACTTGCTGAAAAGGTCGCAACCGGCTTTCACCGCAACGCCATGCAGGCCAAGGGAAACAATCCGCGCAAGGAGGAATTCCGGGTCAAGACCGTCGTCGACCGCCTCAAGACCACGGGCCGAACCTGGCTGGGGCTGACCCTCGAATGCGCCGAGTGCCATGACCACAAGCACGACCCCATCAGCCAGAAGGAGTACTACCAGCTCTTTGCCATCTTCAACAACGTGCCTCACCTGGGAAGTGGCTACGGTACGCACGGTCCAAAAATGGACTTTGCCCCCCACGACAACAGCGAACGGGCGGCCGCGCTGAAGGCCAGGATCGCCACCCTCCGGAAAACCGCGCCAAGGGCGAGTTCCCCCGCCGATACGACCCTGCTGGGGACCTGGGGGAAGGGTCATGTGGAGAAAGACCCTGCGAAATTCGCACCTACCGGTGATCTCAGCATCACGGCTGTACTCAGGACGAGGGAGAAGGTGGCAGATATCGCCTCCAAGTACGACTGGAAGAGCAAGACCCGCAGCTTCGTCTTCGGAATTGGTGGGGAGGCCGACAAGAACAGCCGTCCCGGTCATCTCTTCGCCTGGATTTCCTCAACCAACGAGCCGTGGAACGGTGCCGAGATACACAGCAGCATACCCGTCAACGACGGCCGGGAACATCATGTCGCCCTCGTCTTTCAGGCGGGTAAATCCATGAAGCTCTTCGTCGATGGCGTGGAGGACAAGGCCGCCAAGATTATCGGCAATGTTCCCGATCGAATTTCAGTGAGTGCGCGACCACTCGCCATCGGAGCCGGTTACACGAACTCGGAAACGCCCAACGCCTTCCGCTTCCAGGGCGATCTCCGCCAGGTCCGCCTCTACACCAGGGCTCTCCCCGACCCGGGCCAGATCGGAACAACGGGAGCTGAAATCCAGAAACTGCAGGGCGAACTCGCAGCCCTCCGCCAGAAACCCATCAAGATCCACGTCATGGATGAGCTCCCTGCCCCCCGGGAAACACACGTCCACATCCGGGGGAACTTCAAGGACCGGGGCGAACGGGTCTACCCTGCCGTCCCTGCCGTCCTGCCTGCTCTTCCCCGGGGGCAGAAAGCCAATCGCCTCGATTTCGCGAAGTGGCTCGTGCACCCGGATCATCCCCTCACCTCCCGCGTGGCGGTCAACTATCTCTGGCAGCACTTCTTCGGTAGCGGCCTGGTAGCCACCCCGGCCGACTTCGGCGCCATGGGTGAAGCCCCGTCCCACCCCAGACTCCTTGACTGGCTGGCGGTGGAATTCGTGGAGCACGGGTGGAGCCGCAAGGCCCTCGTCCGCTTGATCGTGAACTCGGAAACCTACCGGCAATCGTCGGTCCAGGGCACCCGGCACCACAGGGACGATCCCGCCAACCGGTTGCTCGCCCGGATGTGGCGCTCCCGCCACCCCGCCGAACAGATCCGCGACAATGCCCTCGCGGTGAGTGGCCTGCTCGTTCCCACCGTCGGGGGACCCCCGGTGTTCCCGGCCCAGCCGAAGGGGCTCTACGAGGAGACCGGCCAGAACGAACCTGGCAATTCCAATTTCACCTGGAAGGACTCCCCCGGGGACGGCCGCTACCGGAAGTCGATGTACACCTACTGGAAGCGCATGCTGCTTCACCCCTCGCTGGCCTCCTTCGATGCTCCACCCCGGCAGGTCTGCATCGCAAGACGCTCCATCACCAACACCCCGCGTCAGGCCCTCGTCACCCTGAACGATCCCATCTTCCACGAATGCGCGCAGGCCTTCGCCCGGCACATCACAAGGGAGCACCCCCGGGCGGAAGCACGTCTCGAATTCGCTTTTCAGCAGTGCCTGAGCCGCTCACCCGACCTCGACGAGCAAAAGAAATTTCTCGAGTTCGTGAACCGTGGAGGGGAAGAGGCCTGGGTCTCGGTCGCCACCGTCCTGCTCAACCTCGACGAGACTCTCACCCGCGAATAACCATGAACTCCCCCGGCCACGACATCACCCGGCGCCAGCTCCTCGGTCGTGCCCCCCTGGCCCTCGGGTCGGTGGCCCTGGCCTCCCTGTGCCGGGCGGAACAGGGAGTTCCCGCCAGCCTCTGCCATCTTGCTCCCCGGGCCCGGCGGGTCATCTACCTCTTCATGTCAGGTGGCCCCTCCCACGTTGACACCTTTGACCCCAAGCCCGTTCTCTCGGAGCGCCATGGGCAGGAAATGCCCCCCGAACTCATCAAGAACCACGAGTTCGCCATGATCAAGGAGGCCCGGCCGAAGATCAAAGGTTCTCCCTGGACCTTCCAGCCCCGGGGCCAGAGCGGGACCGAGGTCTCCAATCTTTTTCCCAACGTCGGAAAAGTCATCGATGAGATCGCGGTGATTCGTTCACTCCACACCGACAGCTTCAACCATGACCCGGCTGTCATGTTCATGAATACGGGCAGTGTCCGTTTCGGACGACCCGCGATGGGATCCTGGCTCTCCTACGGGCTGGGATCGGAGAATAGCGACCTTCCCTCCTTCATCGTGCTGGTCTCGGGACAGAACCGCCAACCGCTCCTCGACAGCTACTGGGGGGCGGGATTCCTCCCTTCCGAGCACCAGGGCACGACCTTTCGGACCTCCGGTGACCCCGTCCTCCACATCACCAACCCCCCGGGGGTAAGCCGCTCCGAACGCCGCCGCCAGCTCGATCTCCTCAAGTGGATGAACCAGCGTCGTCACGACGCCGTCAATGATCCTGAGATCGCGACGCGTATCGCCCAGTATGAGCTGGCCTACCGCATGCAGGTCGCCGTCCCGGAGCTCACCGACATCTCCAGTGAACCGGAATCCGTGCGCCAGTTCTACGGCGCCGAGCCAGGCAAGGCCTCCTTCGCCAACAACTGCCTTCTCGCCCGCAAGCTGGCCGAAAGGGGGGTGCGCTTCATCCAGCTCTACGACAAGGGCTGGGACTCCCATGGCTCCATCCGCAAAGAGCACACCACCCGCTGCCAGTCAGTCGACCAGGCCATTTCCGCCCTCCTCATGGACCTGCGCCAGCGCGGCCTCCTGGACGACACCCTCGTCATCTGGGGCGGAGAATTCGGCCGCACTCCCATGTCCCAGGGGAGCGGGGAAGGAGCCGGTCGGGACCACCACCCGCACGGCTTCACGATGTGGCTGGCAGGTGGAGGAATCCGGCCGGGGATCGTCCATGGGGCCACCGACGAGTTCGGCTACTTCGCCCGGGAGGACAAGGTCCACGTCCACGACCTCCACGCCACCCTGCTGCACTGCCTCGGGCTTCGCCACAGGGACTTCACCTTCCATCACCAGGGCCGTGACTTCCGGCTTACCGATGAATTCGGCAAGGTGGTAAGCCCCTTGCTGGGATAGGCCCCACCGTCGGTCAGAATTCGATGAGCTTACTGCCGTTCTGGGCGGACTCGAGACAGGCGTCGAGGATCGCCTGGGTCTTGAGGGAGGCCTCGGCCCAAAAGGGATCCGGGGTTCCGCCCAGGGCGAGATCCGCGAAATTGCGGAAGAGCTTGGTTTCCTGCGCAGCGGGATCATTTCCACCCGGCTCCGGGACGAACTCGCGCCGGAGATGCTTCTCCATGGTGAACTTGCAACCCTCGATCACGAACTGGGCATTGTTGACGTGGAAATCGAGCTCGCCATCCGGATAGGGCAGGACCAGGTCATCAAGGCGGATGTTGCCCTGATCGCCACTCACGTGCAGCCACTGCTGGTGATTGGTGAGGAAGGAATTGTAGAAGGTCGCCGAGATCCCATTGTCAAAGAACAGTTCCGCGCTCAACTCGGTGGGAACCTGGTCCGGGCTGTCGGCCCGCGAGGCACTGGAGAGCATGGTGGCCCGGAGGGATTTCGGCATTTCATAATTCATCACGAAGAGAGTGGCCCGGATCGTGTACCAACCCAGGTCCCCCAGGCAGCCTGCCGGTTCCAGTTCACTGCTGAGACGGATGTTCCCGGCCAGAAATTCGGGTGGGGCGCAGAAGCTGAAGGCCGAGGCGATCCGGTTGATATTCCCCACGTTGGCTGGATCATCGAGAGCCGCCCGCAGCTTGGGCATGCGGTCGCTGTGCATATACATGATGCCGTCCATGAACTGCACCTTGTTGGCTGCACAGGCATCGGTCATTTCCACGAGATCGGCATGGCTGACCGCGCAGGGCTTCTCACACATCACGTGCTTGCCGGCATTGGCTGCCTTGATGACCCATTCCTTGCGCAGGCCGGTGGGAAGAGGAATGTAAACTGCATCCACGTCCTCGGCTGCGATGATCTCATCGTAGCTCCCGATCGCGCGTGCTCGGTCGTCAAAAGGCACCTCGGCCTGGCACTCATCAATAAACTGCTGTGCCTTGGCCGCATCGCGGCTTGCCACCGCTGTGATGGTCCCATTCCCGGAGTTTCTGATCGCCTCCCAGTTCTTACGCGCAATCCCTGCCGTGCTCAGGATGCCCCAACGCAATGTTTCTGCCATGGGCGGGGATTTAGAGCCCGCGGCCGTACTTGGCAAGCTCGCCCTTTCCCGCTGGCGCGAGGGGAGAACAGACCGGAGTGCTACTTCGTCGCCTCGCCCAGGTAGGCCTGCAGCGTCTGGACCACCGCCTTGTGCTCTCCTGCCACATTGCTCTTCTCCCCAGGATCGCCCTTGAGATCGTAGAGTTCTGCAGGCTTCGCTGCATCGGCCCGCACCAGTTTCCAGTTTCCGGCACGCACGGCCTCCTTCCGGCCATACTTCCAGTAGAGGTAGGGGTGACTCTTCTGTTTCATGCCCCGCAGGGCCTTCACGAAGGAGATTCCATCGAGCCCTGCCGGAATTTCTGCCCCGGCCAGTTCGCAGGCCGTGGGCAGGAAGTCCCAGAAGGCCAGAGGTTCGGAGCAGGTTGTTCCAGGTTCCACCACCCCGGGCCACCATGCGATGGTGGGAACCCGGATCCCGCCCTCGTAAAGATCACGCTTGAACCCACGCAAGGGCCCGTTTGCATCGAATACCTCGTGCCGGTGCCCGCCTTCCGAATGGGGGCCGTTGTCGGAGGTAAAGATCACGAGGGTCCGACGATCGAGTTTGAGTTCACGGAGGAGATCCACCAGACGACCCACGTCCCGGTCCATCCAGCTGACCATCGCGGCCTGACCCTTGCTCGTGTTTGCCCAGTCCTTCTCCTTGTAGATTCCGTAGTCCGGCACCTCCATTCCGTCACCATGAACGCGACCACCCTCGTTGTTTGCATGCGGGATGGTCCAGTGCACGTGCAGGAGAAAGGGCTGGTCCCCGCTCTCCCTGATAAAGGCGAAGGCCTCCTCGGTCATGACCGGGTGGGACCAGGTCACCTTCCTGGACGCCACACGACCACGCGCCCTGGGGTGATCGGAAAGCACATTCCCGGCGAGCGGATACTTCTGCCCGTTCCGCCACAGGTGGGTCGGATAGTAATTATGGGCCTGCCCCTGGTCCAGGTAGCCCATCCAGAAGTCGAAGCCATTCTTCAACGGGAATCCGCTGGTTCCCACTCCTCCCATCGCCCACTTCCCTACTCCACCAGTCCGGTAACCTGCGTCCTTGAGCAACTCTGCCACCGTGACGTCCCCCGGCTTGAAGTGGTAGTTTGCATTGGAGGAAATGGGCGTATGTCCCATGTGCTTTCCGGTCCAGAGCGACAGCCGGGAAGGACGACAGACCGTGCACCCCGCATAAAAGTCCGTGAATCGCATCCCTTCCCCGGCCAGCTGGTCAAGCCTCGGGGTCTTGATCGTCTTCTGCCCGAAACACCCGAGGTCCCCGTAGCCCAGGTCGTCACACATAATCCAGATGATGTTCGGTCTGGAAGGCAGGTCCCCGGCGAGGACGGGGCCGTGGATGAGAGCAAGGGCGGCAAACAGGCAACGCAACATGGTGCACGAAGTAATCATCCCTGGCCGGAGGAGACAAGGGCTCGTCCTCCGCAGGCCGCAGGAACGATGGCCGCGGGCCGCCAAGGACCTGGCCCCGCCCCCGGATCGCCACACCGGCGGCGCTACTTCATCGGCGAATAATCGACCGGCGCGAGCAGCGTCGACTTCACCCCACCTTTCTTAAGCAGGATTGGCCCCTTCACCCGGGAGGCCTTGTAGACGGCCTGCCAGTCGGGGTCCTTGCGGAAGGCTGCCCAGGAAGCTTCACGGGCTTTCTGATCCTTGTGTGCGATGAGGTAGGTTAGCGTCACATCCGAGCCCTTCTGGTCCTTCATGAGATCACAATAGAGCAGGTTCGACATGCCATGCTTCGTAAAGAGGGCACAGGTATGATCGCGGAAGCGCTTGTTAATATCGGGACGTTTCCCCTCGTGGGTGGTGTAGGTGCGGAGTTCAAAGAGACGGGCCGGATCTCCGGATGCAATCTTGAGCTCGGGGGAATAATCCGTAGCCGTGAGGAACACCCGGTCGATCTTGCGCACCAACTTACCCTCCCGGGTCGAGGCCTTGTAGGCGGCCACCCAGTCAGGATCCTTGAGAAAGGCACCCCAGGATTTCTGTCCAGCGGCCCGGCTGGCATGCGAGACGATGTAGACCAGCGTATTGTCCTTGTTGTCCACCGGCACCCAGTAGCCCACGTTCTGCATGCCGTGCTTCTCAAAAAGAGCGCAGGTATGATCCCGGAAACGCGCATGGAGGGCATCGAGTTTCCCCTCATGCGCATAGTAAGTCCGCAATTCGTAAACGCGGGTCCCTTTTTCGTTTTTGCCGCCCTCGTCGGCGTGAAGGTTCATCGAGGGGACAAGGAACAGAAGGGTCAGAAAGGGCAGGGCATTCTTCATGGCAGTGGAATCTCAGTTACCCCACGAGTGCTAGCCCCAAGGAGCAGGGGCCGCAATATTTCCTCGTAGGATCCTCAAAACCGCCAAGATGGACACTCCTCCGGTGGAGATCCCTAACACGCAGGGAACCGCATGACCCTAGGGGTTCAAGACCCGCACGATGCTGATCCCTCCTCCGGAGGGGATGGCAGGGGGAGCAGACATTTTTTGTTTCAGAGAAGCAAACTATCCATTGAACTAAAGACGCAACTTCAAGGTTGACGCACCCTCCCATCACAGCCGAAGCTTTTACCACGCTGCCTTCGCAGCAAAACTTTTAGGCAACAAAACCCATTTCCATAGGCAACCCAACAGAGGGGGGAGAACTTCGGTTCTCCCCCTTCTCTTTGGAGAAGGCAGGAGAAAATCGGCCTCAGCGTTTCTTTGCCTTGGTCCCTCCGCGCACGCCAAAGAAACTACGGCCACGTGCAAGATGCCCACTACCCCGGGCAGCAGTACTCGCAAGGGCGCTGTTGCGGTTGGCCGATTCACCGCGGGAACGGTTGGCCCGCTGGCGCTGGGCGCTCGCACTGCCGGTGACGGGAGCTGACTCTCGCACGACAACGCGCTTGGAACTCTCTCCCTGACCTGGACTCGAGACGACAGGAATTCGGCTCAACCCGGTACTCAGAGGCGAGGGAGAATCCCCGCGATCGGGATTCAGGACAGCTCCCGGTCCAGGAGGAGGAAAGGGAATGATGATATCAGCGGAAATAAGGGCACCCTCCTCATTCGTAAGTGATCCGTTCTCATCCACCCGCATCATCACCACACCACCCGGTGCGTCGGCCTGCAGAATGCCGTTATTCCTGATCTCGCCCTCGGCCACAATCTCGACCATCCGCTCGGCACGAACCGTCTGTGAGTTGAGCACGTTTCCGTTGACGCTTCCGGGAAGACGCTCAATCCGGGGGGTGCCGGCAGGAACATCCTGCGGCAACAGCCTGAAGTTCTCGCCACCGAAGATCCGGACCGAACCGGCCGGAGCCAGGATCTCACTGAAATCGTTCCCTCCCCCGATAATGATGACGGCGGGGCCGCCAAGCACCACGTCGCCGGAAGTGGCAACCACCTTTCCTCCGAGGATCTTCAGCCGACTGCTGACGGCAGCATTAGTAAAGTCCGCGGCCTGTCCACTGAGCAACTGCATCTCGGCCTGCAAATCCAGATTGTGGGTCACGATGGTAACCGCACCTGCCTCCACCGTTCCAAGGATATTTAATCCGGTATTGGGGTGGGTGATGATCAGGTTGCCATCTGGAAAGGAGAGGGAACCGCCGAGAACCGCTTCCTGACGCCCCCCCTGCTCCACCCGGTTAAGAACCACGCCCGTTGAATCGGGCGGGCCGAGCCACTCAAAGGTCAGGGTGCTGTCGGGATCCTCAAGATCAAGCCGGTCCCAGCGAATGATGCTATCGCCCGTAAGCCGGATAGTGGTCTGCCCCACGCCGTCTACTTCACTGTATATGCAGGAGGCCGCCCCCAAGATCAATTCCGGGTTACCCGGATGCTGTTGGTCGCATAGGGGGGTTTGGCCCGTGGCGGTGCCCAGCGAGCCCGCGAACGCGCCAGCAAGAACAATCAATCTGAGGGAGCGACCTCCTGACCACATATGAAGCACGATACCCCAACCGGAAGGGGCAGGAAGCGATTTTCAATTTTTTTGTCCGGAATCCCGGGAGCTTCGCCAGCCAGTCCCCGGAAACGGTCCTTGCTTTAGGGGAGTTCGACATTGTTTCCTAGGGGGTCCCGTGGGGGGACTTCCTATGAATCGCTCTGGCGAGCCTGATCCTGATTTCTTCGAGAAACTCTGGCGCGCGACTTATCGCCGGGCCATGAGGCCGGTCGAGGGTGTCCTTATCCCCGAAAAAGCGGCCGGGGCCCTGGCGAGTGAGATCTTTGGAAATCTCCTCGATCGCTACAAGTCGCGTCCCCCCGACGCGGAATTCTCGGCCGAAGCCCTGGAGGGCGTCCATGATCACGCCCGCCACAACGTAGCAACCGACCGCACGGCCCAGGCTGACCCGCAGATCTACCACGATCCGGAGGACGGGCGCTATGAAAAGAATCTTGATCTCGATCGTCTGCAAAGGAAGGAAGGCGGGGGCTTCTCGGACCGCGAATGGAACGGCCTCGATCCCATCCTGCGGCCCTTTGGCTTCCACCTGCTCCTCCGCAAGGGTCTGGGCAACCAGGACGCGGAGGACGTTTACCTGGAGACCTTCGCGGAACTGGCCCGCGAACGGGCCAAGGACGGAAAAGCCCCGATCGAGGTCATCGTGGTCTTCGAGGAAGTCATCCCCCTCTTTTCCAAGATGATCCAGTTCCGGACCATCGACTGGCGCCGGAAGCAGAGCGCCCTGAAGAACCAGCCCAACACCCAGAGCTCCTTCGAGGACCTCACCGAACGAGAAGAGGGGGCCATGCAGTTTGAGGATGAGAGCGCTGACCCGGGCCGGGACCTTGGCGAACTCAGTTTCGATGAAATCTACCGGCAGTGCGGGGAGATCCTCAACGAATGCGAGTGGCGCCTCATTTTCACTATTTACGTCGCCCAGAGCGCCACCATGGGGGAGCTCTGCGAAGACCCGGAAATCCTCGCCCAGCTGGGCCTTGAGCCTTCTCACTCGATCTCCAAGAAACGCCGGATTCTTAATGAGGCGCTGGAGGAAGCCCTCGGAAAACTGCAAAAATGCCTCTTAAGTTGAAAATGACCGGAATTCGACGCGGTTGGAAGGGCACAGGACGATGAAAAATGAACCTTCTGACCAGCACGAGGAGCTGAAGGCCCTTCTTTCCCGGAGCTTTCGCTCCGAGGAGGGCGACGACGCGCCTCCCCTGCCCGAGGACCTCCGCGATCGCATCCGGGACCAGTATGGCAGGAACCTTGGCACCGCCCCCACTCCCACGGAGGAACACAGTGAATCCATTTTCAGCAAAATTTCGCGCCTCTTCGCGCAACCGCAATTCAGTGGAGCTCTCGCCGCCGTCGTGCTCATCGCGGTGGCGGCCTTCCTCCTCATCCCGGATCGCACCGATCCGTCCAATGGCGGAATGCGGGGCAACGGTTCGGAAGTCCCGGCCAACCCGGCCGCGACCATCATTCTTTACGGATTCGAACCCGCAAGGGCAGATGCAATCAAGGCTGTCCTTGATCCTGCGGTAGCCTCCATCAGGCAGGACATCAGCGGCGAACCCGCCGCGGAGGGGATCACCATCATCATCGACGGCAAGGCAGGCACCATCGAGGGCTACGCCAATCCCGATGCCGAGGCCACCACCGTGCAGCTTCCCGACAACGAGTTTGAAGTGGGCAAGGCCGTCAGTGAACTGCTCAAACAGCTGACCAGCGAGCAGACTCCATGAGAAAATTTCCAGCGTAGGTTCTTATCGTCCAAGAACAAAACGCGCGCGGGAAACCGCGCGCGTTTTGCGTGCCGGAAAGAACAGACCTCTCGCCCCCCCTGCCCTGGTCACGACCGCGAGAGAAATCCCCGCTCGTCCACTGACCAGCCCGGCAATGCGATGGCCTCCGAAAGCATCTCCCCGCTGATTTCCACTCCACCCTCGCCACTGCCCACTACGAACCCGGGGAGAAGACGTCCATAGGCATTCTCCTTCCAGCCCGGGTGCGCCTCATCACCCTTGAGGATGATGGGGTCCGGGGGCATCGAGAAACTGAGCACCCGGTCCGCTGTTTCATACGCCGCGAAGATTCCGCACCCAGCATCCTCAGACTGCTGCGGTCCGCCCCCAAACTGGTAGAGCACCATGGACTGGTCCTCCGCTTGCGCCTCCTCCAGGACCTCACGCATCCGGGTCGTCCCGACCAGGTCACGCAGGACGATCTTTTCCCCTCGCAGGGCCGCCAGTTCGGAGGAGCCGTCCTCCGACCCGAGGACAACGGCCTCGGTGCGGGTAAGGACCGGCAGGAGCAGGCCCCAGACCCAGCGCACCGCCGGTGAGGCTGACGCATCGAGAGTCACCGCCGCCTTCCGGTCTCCAAGGTTGTGGAGATCCATCAACTGGTGGGCATTGATCAACAGGCCACGCCATTCCCGCTCACTCAATTCGTCCAGCGCAAGCCAATCCTCCAGCCACTGCTGCGCGCCAGGATGGCCCGCCGCCACGCGGGCGGGGTCTCCTCCCTGATCGAAAAGGTCCAGCACCTCCCCCCAGCTGCAGGAGGAGACCTCTCCCCCGTTAACCCAGCGCAGGGCCCGATCCCCAGTCTTCCTCTGCTGAAGGAGGAACTCCTTCACCTTCCCGGCGGACTCACGGCGCCGGGCAAAGACCTGCCCGGCCAGGATGTTGAGCTCCCTTCTGGCATCACCAGCCTGATAGTCCTGCGCGGCCCGCGCCTCGCCGAAAGCCACCCGCACCCCGAAGGGAATGGCCCGGGGCATTTTCCAGAAATACTTTCCGCGCTCCGCAGAGAAAATGGATTTCCAGAGCCCATCGAGGTAGACCGGTTGCACGAGGCAGTCCGCCTTGCGGGCGATCAGTTCGAAGCCGCGCTTGAATTCACCCATGAACCCGCTGCGGGACAATTCTCCCTCCGGGAAAATGCAGATCACGTTGCCCTCCTGCACAGCTGCGGCTGCCACCTGGATGGCATCCTTGGCGCGTTTGCTGGAGATCGGGACGGTATCGAAGAGCCTGGCCACCTTTCCGACCAGGGGCTTGTCAAAGTAGTCGCTCACCATCAAAAACCGTACCGGACGCGGACTGGCCGCGGTGAGAACCAGCGCATCGAGATAACTGATGTGATTCGGAGTCAGGAGGAGCCCCCCTTTTTCCGGCATGCGCCCGGGGTGAATTTTCTCGATTCGGTAAAAGGCGCGCAGCGCGCTCAGGGCGAGCATCTTCACAAAGGCGCGCGGGAGGAGCCGCATCACGTAGAAGGTCGCCGCCACGGAGACCAGGGCCAGAAGAAGGAACTGGGTCTGCGGCGCCCAACCCATTTTCATCATCACGAGCTGGAGGATCACCGCTCCCGCCATCCCCAGGCAGTTGAGGAGCGCGGAGCCAGCCAGGATGTTCCCGCGTTGATCCGGATCACACTGGTCCTGCAAGAAGGCATTGATCGGAACGAAGAAAAAGGCGGCGCCGAGCCCTGCAAAGGCAAGAACGATGTAAAAAAACCAGGATTCCGGTGTGGCCAGGATGAGGAGGAGGCTGGCCACCGTCATGATGATCCCCCCGAGCGGGTTGAGCCCCAGTTCGATATGACGTTTGTTGATGATAGCGCCCAAGATACTGCCAATCCCGATCCCACCACTGGCCGCCAGCATCATGTAGGAGGTTGCCCGGCCGAAATTTGGATGCCCGTCAGGATAAAGCTCTCCCGCAATCTGCAGGGTAATGAACTGCACCACTGCCCCGAAGGCCCAGAAATACGCGATGCCCAGGGCACTGAGACGGAGCGGTTTCGACTTCAGGAGCTGGCTCAGCTGTTGAAAGTGCGACACTACCAGGGTCGCGTGAAAGGGCTTCTTCGCCTGGGCGGGCATCACCTGGATCGAATACGCCATGACGAGGGTTACAACCGCACCGAGGCAGATCAGAACCATCGGAAACAGTCCTGCGGTCCAACCACTGCCCGAGGATTCCAGTCGGATCGAAAACCAGATGCCGATAAGAATCTGCCCTGCGAGAATCGCAAGGATGGTGAACATCTGCATGATCCCGCTCGCAAAACCAAGGCGAGAGGATCCGAGCAGTTCCTTGATGATCCCGTTCTTGGCCGGACTCAGAATCGTGGACTGCACCGCGAGGAAAAAGAAACAGGCCACCGCGAGCGGGAGGAACTCCATCTTGAAGCAGTAGAGCACGACCGCGAATACAACCAACTGCATCCAGGCCGTGAGGCGGATGACACGGGTCTTGGAAAACGTGTCCGAGGCCCAACCTGCGATCGGGGCCAGCAGGATAAAGGGAAGAAGAATAAGCATCCCCAGTAAATGGGGCAGGGTCGCCCCCCACATTTCACCAACCTCGGCCGCCACCCACACACCCAGGGGAACCAGGGTGAACTGCAGCGCCTTGTCGTTGAACGCGTTCTGGGCCTGGAGCCCCATGAGACTCCAGAACGAGACCCAGTTCCGCCGATTGGGCTCGTGGTCACCTGCTTCTGCTGCCTGATCAGCCCCTGCCACAAAAAGAGTTCCTAGCCCAAGCGGCCCCCCACTGGAAATTGATTCTCATCTTTTGAAACATTGAGAGGAACGATAGCGGTCCTTCCCCGCCACGGATGTTGCATTCCTGTCTCCGGCTGCAGGGAACTCCCTACTTCTCCCTCTCCTCATCGGTTTTCGCCTCGGGGCCGGGAACCGACCCAGGCGGCAGGGGAGGCGGACTTTCACCCGGCCCAGGAGGAACCATCCCCGGGATATTGGCCACCGGGGCCTGCACCCACTTGGGGGCCCTCGGGCTCCTGTCCGCAAACCATCCCACCAATCCCATTCCAATCAAGCCCACGCCTCCGGCATGGAAAAGCGTCATGAAGCTTGCCATGAGGGCCACGAAAGGCGTGAAGAAAAGAAGACCGATGATCATCCAGCTCGGTTTGACCTCGTAGTGGTGCACTACCAGTCGAATCCGCGAGCGCGCCAGGGCCAACCCGAAGACGATGTAACAGAAGGCCACCGAAAGGGTGTTGAGATGGAAGATCACCCCCGCGTGCTTGGTCGCCGCTCCAACACTCATGGCCACGGTGCCCAGGGAAAACAGCATGGACCCCATGAAGAGAATGAGGATCCCGATACGAGCCGGAATCCTGGTAAAGGAGGAGGATCCGATCGCCCCCGCGGCCATCATCCCGGAGAAAAGAACAACCGTGAGTGCCATCGCGATATTCCGCCAGACATCAAGGCCCCCGATGAGATAGCGCGCGATGAGGTAGGGCAGGAGGGACGAAAAGGTGAGCAGGCAGAGACCCCAGAGTGCGAGGAACTTTCCGCGTACCACCTTCCAACGAGAGAGCGGGGTCATGAGCAGAAGCTCGTGATTGCCCTCTTCCAGTTCCTGCCCCATGAGGGCAAGTCCCCCCAGTGGCATGAAGAAGAGGCAGACCGCACCGGTCACTGCCCAGAATACTCCCGAGAACATTTCACCAGGAAGGAAGAGCATCAGGTTGAGCACGCCGGCGAACTCGGTGAACTTCTCAACTTCCGGCATCTTGAATTCAGCCGCCATGGCCACCACCGCCAGGAGATGAATCCCGATGAAGGGGTAAATGAACATGCCACGTCGCAGACCCTGGCGCAGTTCCTTCACTGTCATGGGTCCCAGCTTCTCCGGAAGATCCCGTGACTTGAAGAGGGACTCGGCCGACTCGGACACGGGGTTAGTTAAATCCGGAATGAGCGGGGCGCAATCTGGTTTTCAGCCGCAGCTCGGAAGCCCGGATCACAGACCTGCCTCCCAATCCCGGCCCGGAACAGGAAACTCGTGGGCAGTCCACTCCCCTGTAAGCCGGATTCTGTCCCCCTCGGCGGACCTTGCGACCCGCGCGGGGTGGCGATCATTTCTCTTCCGCCCGCGTCGCCGCAGACGGACCCTGCCGGAGCAGGGTGCGACTAATACCCGGGGATGCTGCGGGCGGGCAACCCTTCCCCTGTTCTGTCTTGCACCACGCGGGGTTTGCCGTGCCTCCTCGGTTACCCTCGGAGCGGTGGGCTCTTACCCCACCATTTCACCCTTACCCTTCGCCGAAACTCGGGGCGGTATTCTTTCTGTTGCACTATCCGTCCGGGCCGGCTTGCACCGTCCCGTCCCCCGCTTTCACGAGGCGCGTTACCCTGTGGTGTCCGGACTTTCCTCGAAGCTCCCGCCGAAACGGAACCCCCGCGATCACCCGGAGAGTGGATTGCCATCGTAAGCCGGGACAGGGAAAGGCGGAAAGTCCAAAAGTTGAAAAGGGGAGGACACCACGAAGAGCGGAGAGTCCGGTCTTACGATCAGAAGGCTGGAAATCCTCCGCCGGATCTCACATCGTTCGGCCCGGCTCCAACCCGATGAACACCTACTACCTGCAGATGAGCACGCCGGACGACCTCGTCGCGGCCGCTCCCAGGAAGGGCCTGTGCCTTCGCCTCATTGATCCGCCCGATGGCGCGGTGAACGAACGCTTTTACAGGGAAGTGGGCAAAGCCTGGAACTGGACCGCCTGCGCGGAATGGACGGCCCGACGCTGGGAAGCCTATCTCGCGGACAACCCGGTAAGCACCGTGGTCCTCGTGATGGATGGTGAGGAAATCGGTTACGGGGAACTGATCAACCGGGAGGGTGACGTCGAAATCCTGAGTTTCGGCCTGCTCGGCCCTTACCTTGGCAAGGGACTCGGCGGCCCCTCCCTCGAACTGGTGGTCCGCTACGCCTGGACCCTGGGAGCGGTCCACCATGTCTGGCTCCACACCTGCGACCTGGATCACCCCAACGCCCTGCCCAACTACCAGCGCCGCGGCTTCATGCTCTATGAGACGAGGGAAGATCCCGTCCCGGAGACCAGACCGGGAACCTGATCCCGGGAAGGAACCTCCGGTAGGATGATTCTCCTACCGTGCGCGGCGCATGGGAGACTCTGCGAAAGGCGAGGCCGAGAATCGGTTCTGCGCGTCCGCTGACCGACCGCTCCAGGGATCGATTCCCTTCTCCGTAAACACCGCCAGGCCCACCACACCCACGTTACGGGTCTCGCCGTGTTTGAGATTGGAGTAGGAGCCGGCCACCGGGGAGAACACAAAGGAGGCCACTTCATTCTCACTGGATCGCCAACCCCTGATCTCGATGGTCTGTTCCGGCCACACGATGTAGCCGCGCTTCCGCAGGCTCGCGGGCTTGCCATCCACTACGTCCAGCCCATCCACACTCAGCACCACCTCCAGACGGGAACGAGAGTTGTTCTTCACTGAGATGGAATACCTCGCGTTCTTGCGGCCAACCACGTAGCGCTTTCCGTTGGCGTGGTAGTTGCGCATGATCCCGAATCCGCTCCGCATGCCCCACTCCACCAGCCCGTTAGCTGCCCGCTTTCTTCCTGTCGAGGTGTAGTAGTCCCTCCTGGTCATCTCCTCGATCCCCCGCTTGTCGTTGTAGTAAATGCTGGAGATGCCCCCGTGGGGGGTGTCATTCGACCGGCGGAAACTCGTGTAGGTCATGCGCGAAGCAAGGGAGGATCCCCACGAAGTGGCATACCCCGGACGCGGGGTCGGTTTACGGAAATACTCGGGCGAGGCCGCCAGGGCATTATCCCCGGGGGCGCCCAGCGACCTCTGCTTCGACGAGTCTCCCACCGGGACGTTCCGGGACCTTTCCTCTTGAACAGCACCCGGCGCCGCGGCGTCATGGGAAGCACAGCTGTTCAGAAACAGGGGTAGTCCCAGCACCAGCACCAGACCCCAACAACCATTCCACCACTGGGACACTTTTGCTTTCATCTGTGCTAAAAAAGCAGCAATTAGTCCCAGGCGTCAATTGTTTTCTGCTGTTTTTCCAACATTATTATTGCGGGTTTTATAGCACACCCCTAGAGTGCCCCCATGAACCGATTGGAGAAAGGGCAAGTCTCGCGCCGCGAGCGCCAGATTCTCGAGATCCTCTACCGGCTGGGCCAGGCCACGGCCAAGGAAGTGCAGGACAACCTGCCCGATCCGCCGTCCTACTCAGCCGTGCGGGCCCTGCTCGCCACCCTGGAGGGCAAGGATCTGGTCAGCCACTCGAAGGAGGGCCGGCGCTACGTCTACCGGGCCAAGTCCCCGAAGAGGGCCAAACGCACGGCCCTCGACAGCCTCCTGCGCACATTTTTCGAAGGGAAACCGGAAAACCTGGTGGCCGCCCTGCTGGATCCCCGCGACCAGCAACTCAGCAAGAAGGAAATCGACGGTATCCGGGAATTGATCAAGCAAAAGTGAGTTCGGCGACGCTCTGCCTATTGACCACCGAACACTCCTTCAGGCCATGTCTCTCCTTCTCAGCAGCGCCGCTTTATCGCTCCTCGCGGTTCTGGCTGTCTGGCTGACCGGTCGCCGGGATCCGGCCCAGTCTCCGCTTCTAACCCTGGGCAGCCTTCTCACTCTCCTGGCCCTGCCCTTCCTGGCGTTACTGCCCAAGCTGACGGTGGAACTTCCCGTCCTGATGGGAACGGCGCAATCCGGAACAGTCTCCCCCACCATCTCATGGTTCTTGCTCATCTGGACGGGCGGATTTCTCATCTTCACCCTGCGTCTGGTGGCCGACTTCGTTGCGCTCAAGCGCTGGCGTGCCAGGTCGGTGGAGGCCGGGAACCCGTTGATGGCGCATACTCTGGAGAACTGTCGCCTGCAGCTGGGTGTGCGCCACGGGATCCGGGTGCGCCTGCATCCACAATGCATGTCGCCCTTCATCGCCGGCCTTTTCCGCCCCGTGGTCTATCTCCCCTCCGGCAGTATCCACTGGAGCGAAGGCACCCTGCGCATGGTTCTCCTCCATGAACTCGGGCACGTGGCCCGCCGTGACCTCTGGACCAATCTGGCCGCCCAGTGCGCCTGCCTGCTCTACTGGTTTAATCCGCTGGTATGGTGGCTGCGCTCCCGGCTCATGGCCCAGTGCGAATTTGCCTGCGATGCAAAGGTCATCGCATTGGGAGCCGATCCGGACCGTTATGCCACTGCCCTCTGCGACATCGCGGAAGCCAGTACTCTCCCCCAGGCCGCCCTCGCCATGGCAGGCCGGGCTCCCCTGCGCGCCCGGGTCGAACGGGTCGTTTGCCGTCGCCGGGCCAAGCATTCTCTCCTCGTGGGTGCCGCCCTCCTCTTTACCGTGAGCGCCTCCCTCGGCCTCTCGGTGGTGCGGCTCTCGCCTGCCGAGGTGGCCCTTGCAGCAGCCTCCGGTCAAAGTGCAGAGGACCCTGCCAGCATCTACACCCCGAAGGAGATCGCCCTCCGCTCGAACGCCAATCCATTTCCAGCGGATTGATTGATCCAGTAGTATCCGGCGATCGAGCAGATCCTGGAGCCTGGCACATCGGGTGCGCAGCCGTGGCCCCGGGGACCAATCACCCCATCGCCTTCCTCAGTTCCTGAACCCGCTTCACATCCACCGGGTTGGCAAGAACTCCATCAACCTTCAGGGAGGAAGCCACAATCAGCCCATCGGCATACTCCAGCAACTCCCGGGCATTATCAACCCGCGCCCCACTACCCACCAGCAGGGGCGCGTCCGGGCAGGCGCCCTTTACCCGCCGCAAATCGTCAACCTCGGTTGCGGCTCCTGTCGCCACTCCGGACACAATGAGAGCATCCGCCAGTCCGCGATGAAACGTGTCCCGGGCAGTTTCCTCGATTCCGAGGTCACCGATGGGTACCGCATGCTTGACCAGCACATCGGCCCAGACCGCGACCTCCGGGCAGAGCACCGCGCGCTTGCGCAACGTGCTGTAGGCCTCTCCCTGGATAATCCCCTGGTCTGCTTCCACCGCCCCGGTGTGGACATTGATGCGCACAAACGCCCCTCTGCAGGCGGCAGCCAGGGCCAGGGCCGAAGCCGCATCGTTACGAAGGACATTAAAGCCGAAGGGAAGCTCCACCCCCATGGCCCTGATCGACTCAGCCCCCCCCGCCATGGCCGCCCCCGTTTCAGGTGCGCCCACCCCACGGGTAAAGGGCAGGTCCCCGAAATTCTCGATCATCAGACCCTGTGCCCCCCCCTCTTCGTAGGCCTTCGCATCCGCTACCGCGGCATTACAGACCTTCTTCATCGACCCGTGATAGCGCGGCGAACCTGGCAGCGGTTGCAGGTGCACCACCCCGATCAGGCCCTTGCCTTCCCAATCGATGGTCTCGTTCATTGCCATGCCCTCTCTTGCCATGGAGACCGATCGCCACAAATCCAATAATTTTCACGATTCCCAATACGGACCCCACGATGTAGACCACTACCGTCGATGGTCATCAAAACCGCTTCGTATCCTCGCGCCGGCCTGATCGGGAATCCCTCCGATGGTTACCACGGCAAGACGATTTCCCTCATCGTGAGGAATTTTTCAGCCCAGGTTTCCCTGTGGGAATCACCCGAGTTGGAAATCCAGCCTGCGCGCCGCGACGAGATGATCTTCGGGAGCCTGTCCGATCTCGTAAAAGACACCCGGACCTTCGGCTACTATGGTGGACTCCGCCTCCTCAAGGCCTCGGTGAAACGCTTCCACGATTACTGCGAGGAGGGTGGGCTTTCCCTCCACGCCCAGAACTTTACCATCCGTTACCGCAGCGATATTCCGCCCCACGTTGGCATGGCAGGTTCCAGTGCGATCATCACCGCGTGCTTCCGTGCCCTCATGCAGTTCTACGGAGTAAGCATCCCGCCTCCCACTCTCGCCAACCTCGTTCTCTCGGTGGAAACCGATGAACTTTTCATTCCGGCCGGACTGCAGGATCGCGTGGTCCAGGCTTATGAAGGGGTGGTCTTCATGGACTTCGCCGAGAAACACTTTGAGAAAATGGGTCACGGCGCCTACGAGCAGCTCGATCCCGACACCCTGCCTCCGCTCTATATCGCCTACAGCTCCAGACTCTCGGAGGGCACGGAAGTGTTCCACAACGACATCCGCGGTCGCTTCACCCGGAAGGACCCGGATGTGGTGGCTGCCATGACGGAGTGGGCCGAGTTGACCCAACAGTGCCGCGACCTCCTCATCAGCGGACAGGGCACACAGATCGGTCCTCTCCTGGACCGTAACTTCGACCTCCGCAAGTCGCTCTACCGCCTTTCAGACGGCAACCTGGCGATGGTGGAAACCGCCCGCTCGATCGGAGCCTCCGCCAAATTCACCGGCTCGGGAGGAGCCATCGTGGGAATCTACAACGGTGAAGAAATGTTCGAGGCTCTTCAGGCTGAACTAGGCAAGCTCGGGGTTGAGGTCATCAGACCGGTCATCACCCCGGAAGGCCCGTAGCCTGCCCTGCCGGAGCGCACTGGCCCCCTTGGCCAGTTCCTCCTTGCCACCCTCATCCTGCAAGACTCCAATACCACTGGCAGCACGGTGGAACCCCGCGCCGGTTGCCGCTTTCTTCCGATGCCTGTCACCAAAGCCGTCATCCCCGCCGCCGGATTCGGCACCCGTTTCCTCCCCGCCACAAAGTCGCTGCCGAAGGAAATGTTGCCCGTCGTGGACACCCCCACCATCCAGCACGTCGTGGAGGAATGCGTCCAGAGCGGCATCACCGACATCCTGATCGTCATCGGCCGTGGCAAACGCGCCATCGAGGAGCACTTCTCCAGCAGTAGTGAACTGGAAATACGCCTCGAGGAAAAGGGCCAGACAGGGCTGCTGAACCAGATCCGCCGCATCTCTACGATGGCCTCCATTCACTTCGCCTGGCAGAAAGAGCAGAACGGCCTGGGTGATGCCGTCTCCTGTGGGCAAACCTTCGTCGGGAGCGACCCCTTTGCCCTCCTCCTGGGAGACACCATCCTGCGCAGCAACAACCCGGAGAAGCCCATCCTCCGGCAGATGCTCGACGTCTTTGAAGAAAAACAGGAGTCCGTTGTCGCCCTTGAGGAAGTCGAGCCCCACCGGGTCTCGCGCTACGGCATCGCAGGGGGAGAAAATCTCGATGGCAATGTCATCAAGCTCAACCAGCTCATCGAGAAGCCTGCCGCGGAGGAGGCTCCCTCAAGGCTGGCTATTGCGGGCCGCTACGTGTTCCGCCCCGAGATCTTCCACTACATTGCTGAGACCCCGCGGGGGAAGAACAACGAGATCCAGCTGACCGATGCCATGGTCCTCATGCTGCAGAACCACGGAATGTACGGACTCCGCTTTGCTGGCAAACGTTACGACATCGGCAACAAGCTCGACTTCATCAAGACCAACATTGAGCTCGGGCTCCAGCGTGAGGACATCGGCCAGGACCTGGCGGACTACCTGAAGCGAATTGTAACGGAAACCTGAAGCAACGGTCCCCATTACAATGCCGTTTCCCCCTCTCCCCGTATCTTCGCGCAGAATTCCTGCCGAGACGCGTCATTCCCCCCGGTTCCTCCCTTTACCCCGTGTTGCGTCATGATACGCTCCACCATCCAATGATGAGAACCATCATCGTTCCAGTTCTGGCCACGGGCCTTTTGACTGAAGCTGCCCTGGCCGCTCCGGACTTCGCACGCGATATCCGGCCCATCCTCTCAGAAACATGCTTTGCCTGTCACGGTCAGGACGCAAAGAAGCGCAAAGCCAAGCTACGCCTCGACCAGGGTAAATCGGCTCTTGCTGAACGCGATGGCGTGCAGGCCATTGTGCCCGGGGATCTGGAGAACAGCGAAGCATGGATTCGCATTACCTCAAAAGACGAGGATGAGGTAATGCCTCCCCGGGATTCGCATAAGCAACTTTCTGATGCGGAAAAGGAGCTCCTGAGACAATGGATTCTACAAGGCGCGCAATACCAGGAGCACTGGGCGTTCATAGCTCCGAAAAAACCTGTCGTCCCAAAGGGATCGGCGAATCCGGTTGACGCCTTCCTTCAGCAGCGCCTGACAAGGGAAGGGCTGAAGCCCGCGCCGCTGGCCGAACCGGAAATCCTCGTGCGGCGTATCTACCTGGATCTTACCGGCCTACCCCCCAGGCCGGAGGAAGTGGACGCCTTCCTCGCGGACAAAACTCCCCAGGCTCTGGAAACCTTGATCCGCACCCTGATGAAGCGTCCAGCCTACGGCGAGCACATGGCACGCTATTGGTTGGACCTCGCACGCTACGCCGACACCCATGGCCTGCACCTCGACAACGAGCGCTCAATTTGGCCCTACCGTGACTGGGTGGTGCGGGCATTCAACCGGAACATCAGGTTTGATGAGTTTACCCGCTGGCAACTGGCTGGAGACCTGTTGCCCGGGGCGACCATCGATCAGAAAATTGCTTCGGGATTCAACCGCTGTAATGTGACCACTGGGGAAGGAGGCAGCATCAATGCTGAATGGATTTATCGCAATGCCGTGGAACGCACTTCGACGACAGTGGAGGTGTGGATGGGACTGACCGCTGGTTGCGCGGTATGCCACGACCACAAATTTGACCCCATTTCCACAAAGGAGTATTACTCGATGTATTCCTTCTTTCACAGTACCGCCGACCCTGCACTGGACGGGAACAAGCTGGATACTCCACCTGTTATCCGCGTTCCGCAGGCGGGTGCCCGGGAGAAAATCGCGGCCCTGGATTCGAAGATCCAGGCGGTTGAAAAACGCATCACGGAAGCAGTAACAGGGATTGACTACAACGACCCGGCAGACCTCCGCAAACCGCCCACGCCGACCACGAAGGAGACGGTGTGGATCGAGGATGCCTTACCCCCCAAGGCTGCCGCACAAGGTAACACCCCATGGAAGTTTGTAAGTCCACCAGAACCGGTTTTCAGTGGTGCCACAGCGAGCGTCCGTGAGGCCAAGGGCCTGAGCCAACACTTCTTCACCGGGGCCAACCCACCCCTGGTCATCGAGGATGGCATGAAGCTATTCGCGCATGTCTACCTCGAGAAAACCAATCCCCCAAAGCAAATCATGCTGCAGTTCAATGACGGCACGTGGGAACACCGCGCCTACTGGGGAGGCAACCAGATCGAGTGGGGCAAGAATGATACCGTCAGCAGGCGGCGCATAGGCGACCTGCCCGAAGCTGGGAAATGGGTACGCCTTGAGGTCGATATCGAGCAGGTGGGCCTCAAGCCGGGCGCTAAGCTCAACGGCTGGGCCTACACCCAGTTTGGCGGCAAGGTCTACTGGGATCAATCCGGTGGCCACGTCTCTACCAACCCGGTGACCGACCCGGTTTTCTCATGGAAGGCATGGAAGGCGCAGAAGGAAAATGAGCGCCACAAGGATCTCAACGAGGAACTACGCAAGCTCGTAAAGGGCAAGAAGCCCGGCGAATGGACGGAATCCCAGGAAAAACGCCTTTTTCTGCACTGGCTCGGTCGGATCTACAAGGGGGCCAAGGATGCGCTGAAACCATTCAATGATGAAAAGGCAAAGCTGGTAGCCGAGAAAAATGCCCTCGGAAAGAACACGGCGGTGACCTTCGTGATGGCCGACCTGCCCAAGCCACGAGAGAGCTTCGTGATGAAACGCGGGCAGTATAATAACCCCGGAGAGAAGGTCAGCCGCAACGTTCCAGCCTTCCTGCCGCCGCTTCCGCCCCGACCAGAGAATGGCGATTACAACCGGCTGGACCTGGCAAACTGGCTGGTCGATGGAAATCATCCGCTCACCGCGCGCGTTGCGGTAAATCGTTTCTGGCAGCAGTTCTTCGGCACTGGCCTCGTAAAAACCAGCGCAGACTTCGGCACCCAGGGAGAGTTGCCCAGCCACCCTGAACTGCTCGACTGGCTAGCCGTGCAGTTCATCGAAGATGGCTGGGATGTTCAGCGCCTGGTGACGCGCATCCTCACAAGTCATGCCTACCGCCAAAGCTCCGCGGTCTCACCCGCGTTGCGGGAAAAGGATCCGGAAAACCGTCTTCTGGCCCGGGGGCCACGGCATCGGCTGGACGCCGAGGTCATCCGCGATCAGGCCCTTAACCTCAGTGGATTAATGGTGTCCAGGATCGGAGGACGGGGCGTCAGACCCTACCAGCCCCCCAATATATGGGAACCGGTCGGCTTTGCCTCCAGCAACACCCGCAATTACAAGCAGGGCAAGGGTGAGGACTTGTATCGACGCAGCCTTTACACCTTCCTCAAGCGTACCGCTCCGCCACCCTTCATGGCTACCTTTGATGGCCCCAACCGCGAACAGAGCTGCTCGGTACGTGGCCGCAGCAATACCCCGATGCAGGCGCTGCAGCTGATGAACGATGTTCAACACGTCGAAGCGGCACGCGCCCTTGCCCAGCGCATTCTCAAGGAAGGCGGAACAAATTCTGAGGACCGTGTCCGCTGGGCATGGCGGCTGGTCACCGCCCGTTATCCCGGTGCGGAAGAAGCGAAAATCGTGCTGACCGCCCTTCAGGCACACCAGAACCGTTTCGCCGCTGATTCTGCGGCTGCCGGAAAACTTATTGGCTTCGGCGAAAGCAAACCCGATCCCTCCCTCAAGCAGGATCAACTGGCAGCCTGGACCCTCGTGGCGAACCTGCTCCTCAATCTCGACGAGGTCGTAAACAAGAACTGACCCTGCCATGGACCCTGCCCTCGAATATCATCACCTGCAATCCCGTCGCCAGTTCTTCCAGGGAGCCGGTCTCAAGGTAGGCGGCATCGCCCTGGCCCAACTCCTCGCCCAGAGGAACCTCGCCGCCAAGCCTGCTGCGGACTCCGATATACATCCGGCCCTGCCTGGACTCCCTCACTTTGCGCCCAAGGCCAAGAACCTCATCTACCTGCACATGAACGGCGCTCCAGCTCAGCAGGATCTCTTCGACCACAAACCCCAGATGGAGAAGTTCTTCGACAAGGAACTTCCCGACTCGGTCCGCAATGGTCAGCGCATCACCACCATGACCAGTGGGCAAAAACGTTTCCCGGTGGCTCCCAGCAGGTTCGCCTTCGAGCGCTGCGGACAATCGGGCATCCTGATGAGTGAACTGGTTCCACACATGAAGGGCATCGCCGACGAGATCACCATGATCAAGTCGGTCCACACCGAGGCCATCAACCACGACCCGGCTTGTACCTTCGTGATGACCGGTAGTGAGGTGCCCGGCAAGCCCAGTCTCGGTTCCTGGCTCAGCTATGGCCTTGGCAGCGAAAGCCAGAACCTGCCCGCCTTCGTGGTTTTCACCCCCACCGTCAAGAACCCGAGCCAGGCGTTGTTCACTCGCATGTGGACCAGTGGTTTCCTGCCATCAAAGTACGATGGGGTGAAACTCCGCAGCGCTGGTGACCCGGTATTATATGTGAAAAATCCCCCGGGAGTGCTGCCCGGCGACCGGCGCGCCATGCTCGATGCCCTGGGCCAGTTGAACCGTAAGGCTTTCGAGCGTTTCGGTGACCCCGAGACGCAAACCCGCATTTCCCAGTACGAGATGGCCTTCCGGATGCAGAGCAGTGTCCCGGAGCTGACTGACCTCGGCAAGGAGAGCAAGGCCACCCTCGAGATGTACGGGCCAAATGTCCAGAAGCCCGGCACCTTCGCCCATTCAGCACTCCTCACCCGCCGCCTCATTGAACGCGGAGTCCGGGTGGTGCAGATTCTTCACCGTGGCTGGGACCAGCACGGCAACCTCCCGAAGGAAATCAAGAACCAGTGTCTTGACGTTGATCAACCAACCACCGCCCTCATCAGGGACCTCAAGGAAAGGGGAATGCTGGAGGACACGCTGGTCGTTTTCGGCGGAGAATTCGGGCGCACCGCTTACTGCCAGGGCAAACTGACCAGGGAGAACTACGGCCGCGACCACCACCCCCGCAACTTCTGCATGTGGATGGCCGGCGGCGGCATAAAGGCAGGCATGTCCCACGGGGAAACCGATGACTTCAGCTATAATGTCACGGAGAACCCCGTGCATCTCAACGAGCTGAACGCCACTATTCTCCACTGCATGGGTATCGACAATCACCGCTTCAGCTTCCCGTTCCAGGGGTTACAGCAACGCCTTACCGGCGTGGAGGATGCCTATCCCATCAAGGATATCCTTTCATAGTCTCTGGCATTTCTCCAGCGAACGAAGCCCAGAGGCACAACCACGCCGTTGACGACCCAATTCCGTTTGCCATCCAGAATCACGAGAGCACGTGGCCCCTCCCCACCTGGTCCTGCGCCCGACTGGAAACCCAACCCACGAAATAACATGACCATCACGCTCCACCCCCCGGACACGGAGGCGCGGTCCAGGGGCAGAAGCCCCCGGATCCTGCTTCTCCTCTCCGTCGCCGCATGTTCGCTGGGACTGCCTATTAATGCCCGCGCCGCAGACTCCTGCCCGGAGTTCTTCGCAAATCTTGCTTCCGGGACGCCCGGCTCCTGCGCCGAACTCTCGTTCTTCGGATTCAATGGAGTCGAGGTAGGGGGATTCCACTCTGCGGAAGGCGGCAGCTTCATGGCAGCAATCGACCTCTTTGATGAAATCGAGATCCTGCCGGATTTCTTCAACCCGCTGGAACCAGTCTTTGCCTCGGTGGAGGTGAAATCTACCGGTGTCACCGGAATCCCTGCATTCAGTATCGAACACAGGGGCCGGGTGAGCATGTTGCCCCTTCCGAGTGAACCGCCACCCGGATCCATTACCACCCGCTTCATCGCAGCCGGCAGCCGGAACAAAACCATTTTCAGGGCCCATGACCCGGAGCCGGGCATTCAGAACATCACGATCGATATCAAGCTCGAACAGGACTTCGACCTGGTCGACCCCATCAACAGCAGCATTGACAGTGATGTTGGAACCTCCTTCCGCATTGAGGCGATGGCCCTTGAGACCGGCGAAGTGATCAACGAATTGCTCGGGAGGTCGACGTTCGACTCCCAGTCCGGCCCCGAGCCCGACCTGGGTGATCAATTTACACCCGGCTACAATGGATTCACCAACACGACTTCCGTTGCCCCGGGCTGGGTCAATGCGGAATTCCAACGGACTCTTACGATCACGATCGAGGAGAATGTCGACATCAAGCTGGAAACCCTGGTGAACGAATCGATCTTCACCGATGGATTCGAGTCAGGCGCCACCGCCGCCTGGATCTCCGACAGCGAAAACACCATCACTGTAAAAAGCCAGAATCCCAATGTAACTCTGGATCTCAAGGCAGGGGACACTTCTCCGCTGGTCGTGCCGAGCCTCGACATCGACCACCTTCCGGGCGGGCAGGTTCGCCTGACCTGGGATGCACTCGACACCCAGGCTTACACCATCCTCTTCACTCCCGACCCGGCGCTACCTCATGATCAGTGGCAGGAACGCGCTACGGTCACAGGCATGGGGGGAGTCATCACCCGGGACTTTCCGATCACCGGCACGGAAGGATTCTTCGCGGTCCGGACGACATCCCCTTGAATTACATTCTCCGGGTCGCAAAATATCACCGATACAATCGGGACGGCTCCCGGCTCTACCTTGGAGGGAGCTCTGGCCAGCCCAAGGGGCGGAAGGATCTGGACCAACCCGGGTGACGATCTCGTAATTGACCCCGGCAATCCTCGATTGCATCTGCAGGGGAGGAAGCTAGCCTCTCCCGGATGTCCCGCAGCTTCCTGGCCCTCCAGATGCTCATCGCTGCCCTCTGGGCCAGCGGCCTCTCTGCCAGTGTCGATTTCAACCGGGACATCCGTCCCATCCTCTCGAACCATTGCTTTGCCTGTCACGGGCCTGACGAACACGAGCGCAAGGGCAAGCTGCGCCTCGATACCGCGGCGGGCGCACTCAAGGGGGGCGAAACCGGGGACACCATCGTCGCCGGCAAACCCGACGACAGCGAACTCATCCACCGCATCTTCAACGCCGACCCGGACGAGGTCATGCCCCCACCCAAGGCACACAAGGAACTGGGCAAGGAAGAGAAGGAACTCATCAGGCAGTGGATCGCGGAGGGAGGCGACTACGCGGAACCCTGGACCTACCTTCCGCCCCGGAGACATCCCCTCCCCCCAGCCGGGGACCGCGACTGGGGCAAGAACTGGATCGACAACTTCATCCTGACCCGGCTCCAGAGCGAGAACCTCAAGCCTTCCCCGGATACCGACCCGGTCACCCTCGTGCGACGGCTGCATTTCGACCTGATCGGCCTCCCTCCCACACCCGCTGAGGTGGATCAATTCGTGAAACGCTGGAAGGAGGATCCGGCTTCCTGCCTGGACACAACCACGGACGCGCTCCTCGCTTCACCCCACTTCGGCGAGCGCATGGCGATGTACTGGCTCGATCTCGTGCGCTACGCCGATACCTGTGGCTATCATGGCGACCAGGATCACAGTATTTCTCCTTATCGCGACTACGTGATTGATGCCTTCAATGACAACCTGCCCTTTGACCAGTTCACCCGTGAGCAACTGGCTGGCGACCTGCTCCCCAATCCCACTGTCGACCAGAAAATCGCAACCGGATACAACCGCCTCCTGCAGACCTCACACGAGGGAGGGGTGCAGGCCAAGGAATACCTCGCCATCTACTTTGCGGACCGCGTCCGCAATCTCTCCAATGTCTGGATGGGAGCCACCGTGGGCTGTGCGCAGTGCCACGACCACAAGTACGACCCCTATACCTCCCGGGACTTCTACGCCCTGGGGGCCTTTTTTGCCGATGTGGACGAATCGCAGCACTTCCGGGTTGGTTCCAACAGCCTGCCCACGAGACGTCCCCCCGAGATCGACGTCCACACCAAACGCGAGCGGCAACGCATCGCCGAGCTGGAGAACCTGCTGGCGACCGCAAGATTTGCCAGCGAGGCCGCCCGCAAGAAAGTCGAAACCGAGCTGACCTCCCTCAGGAAAGCGAAGAGAAAGACCATGATCACGGTGGCTACCAAGCCCCGCACCATTCGCATCCTGCCCCGTGGCGACTGGCTCGATGACAGCGGCCCGGTGGTCGAACCCGCCTTCCCTGCCTTCCTCACCGAAAAACAGAACTCCAAAACGAAGGCACGCCTCACCCGGCTTGACCTCGCCAACTGGCTCACCGATCCCGGCGCTGGAACGGGTGGTCTAACCGCGCGCGTCATGGCCAACCGCTTCTGGTATCTCGTCTTTGGCTCCGGACTCTCAAAGCGACTCGACGACTTCGGGGGGCAGGGTGAGGCCCCGGTACATCCTGAGCTCCTGGACAACCTCGCGGTCGAGTTCTACGAGTCGGGATGGAACGTAAAGCATATGATGAAGCTCCTGGTAACCAGCCGAACCTACCGGCAAAGTTCGCTGGAACCGATTGCCCTGCGCGAACGCGATCCCTACAATCGGCTTCTCGCCCGTCAGTCGCGCTACCGCCTCCCCGCCGAAACCATCCGCGACAATGCCCTCGCAATTTCCGGCCTCCTGCAAACCGGCTACGGGGGAGCAAGCAGCAAGCCTTACCAGCCTCCGGGGTACTATCGCCACCTGAACTTCCCGGCCCGCAGATATGCGCACCACGCCGATGGGCGCCAGTGGCGCCGCGGTGTTTATGTCCACTGGCAACGACAATTCCTCCATCCCATGCTCCGTGCCTTTGACGCCCCCACCCGTGAGGAATGCACCGCCGAACGGCCACGCTCCAACACTCCCATCGCCGCCATGACCCTGCTAAACGATCCCTCCTTTGTGGAAGCGGCCCGCGTCTTTGCCGAACGTATCCTCAGGGAGGGCGGACAGGAGGACAGGGCACGCCTTGAGTTCGCCTACCGCGAGGCCCTTTCCCGGATTCCGGACGAACAGGAAATAAAGATCATGGGGCGGCTCTTCGCCTTGGCCACAAAGGAATTCAGGACCGACCCCGCGGCTGCCAGAAAACTGATTTCGACCGGACAGGCTCCTCCGCCCAAGGGCATCGATACCATTGAGCACGCGAGCTGGACCACGGTGGCACGAGCCATTCTGAATCTCTCCGAAACCTATAGCAGGAACTAGATTGCAGGTACCGAAACCAGCTGTCAGTCCCTCCACCAGACCGATGACCACCACCGAACAACTGGGAAACTATCTCAACCGGCGCTCCTTCCTCGGCTCGGCCGGCATCGGCTTCGGCTCCGCGGCCCTTCTTTCCCTGCTTGGCCGGGATGCCTTCGGCCGCACGATCGATACCTCCTATGACGGCCTCCCCGGCCTTCCGCACCATGATGCCAAAATCAAGCGGGTCATTTTCCTCACCATGGCAGGCGGCCCTTCCCACCTGGAGACCTTCGACTACAAGCCCAAGCTCGACGAGCTCAACGGCCAGCCCATGCCGGAATCCTTCACAAAGGGACAACCGATCGCCCAGTTGCAGGGACAGAAGCTCAAGGTCCAGGGACACCTCACCAAGTTCCAGGAATTCGGCAAGGGCCAGTTCATCTCCGACTTCCTCCCCTACCATCGCAAGATGGCGGACCAGATCTGCGTGATTAAGTCGATGCTTACTGAGCAGATCAATCACGACCCGGCCCACACCTTCATGAACACCGGCACTGCCATCAGTGGTCGTCCGTCCATGGGCGCCTGGATCAACTATGGCCTCGGCAGTGACAGCGAAAACCTCCCGGGATTTGTGGTCATGACAAGCGTGGGGGGACGTAATCCCCAGCCCATCGCAGCGCGACAGTGGGGCACGGGCTTCCTCCCCAGCCGCCACCAGGGGGTCGAATTTAATTCCACCGGCGATCCGGTGCACTACGTGACCAGTCCGGGAGGCGTAACAAAGAAACAGCAGAACGCCCTCGTGCAATCCATCCAGCAGCTCGATAGCCGACGCAACGAACTCGTCGACAACCCGGAAATCAAGGCGCGCATCGCAGCCTATGAGATGGCCTTCCGCATGCAGACCAGTGTCCCGGAACTCACCGATGTCTCAAGGGAGCCGCAGCATATCCTTGATATGTACGGGGCCAAACCGGGCGACGGTTCCTTCGCCTCAAACTGTCTCTTGGCCCGCCGCCTGGCTGAAAAAGGAGTCCGCTTCATTCAGCTGTACCACCGCGGCTGGGATCACCACGGCGGACTGGTGAAATACATGAACACCTGCTGTGGGCTCACCGACAAACCCACCTGGGCCCTCCTCACCGACCTCAAGCAGCGGGGAATGCTCGAGGAAACTCTCATCGTGTGGGGAGGCGAATTCGGG
The DNA here is from genome assembly GCA_022448985.1 of Roseibacillus sp. Lineage (GTDB taxonomy): Bacteria > Verrucomicrobiota > Verrucomicrobiia > Verrucomicrobiales > Akkermansiaceae > Roseibacillus_B. The sequence continues at coordinate 96,450 of JAKVCR010000052.1, read as the reverse complement.
CGCACTCCCATGTTCCAGGGCAAGGGCGGCGCAGGACGCGATCACCACATCAAGGGATTCTCGATGTGGCTGGCGGGCGGGGGCATCAGGGGCGGGACGGCCTATGGCGAAACCGACGAACTGGGATACGCCTCCGTCAAGAACATCGTCCACGTCCGTGACCTCCACGCCACCATGCTCCACCTGCTGGGAATCGACCATAGCCGTTTCTCGGTGAAGTTCCAGGGACTGGACATGCGTCTCACCGGGGTGGAACCCGCCCGGGTGGTAAAAGATGTGCTGACCTAGGCAAGTGCCTGTCAGCAGACAGGGGGGAAATCCCCCTGTTATTCACGCTCCCACGAATACAGGACCGACTTAGGCAACCTCGTTCTTGCGAAGTTCCGACACTCTCGCTACAGCATATGCACTATGCGCCTGACCATCACTGCGCTCCTCCTCTACGGATCCCTGCCCGCGTTGACCGCGCCGCTTTCCTACAACCGCGATGTCCGGCCGATCCTCGCCGAGAATTGCTTCGCCTGTCACGGCCCGGACAAGAATGCCCGCAAGGCCAAGTTGAGGCTCGATATCCGCAAGGACGCTCTCCAGAAGGAGGCATTTGTCCCCGGCAATCCCGATGACTCCGAACTGGTTTTTCGTATAAACGCCGACGACGAAGAAGACCTCATGCCGCCACGCGACTCCCACAAGTCGCTCACTTCAGCGCAGAAAAAGATCCTTGCGGAGTGGATTAAGCAGGGAGCCGAATACGAACCGCACTGGGCCTACATCACGCCCAGGCGTCCTGCAGTCCCGAAGATGGGTGCGAAGCACCCCATCGATAACTTCATTCTGGCGGGAATGCCGGAGGGCAAGCGCAAACTCTCGCCCCGCGCTGACAGCAACACCCTTGGGAAGCGACTCTCCTTTGACCTCACCGGACTCCCGGCGTCCTTCAACAAGATCAATACCTCCAACATTGAGTCCGCCATCGACCAGTTTCTCTCTTCCCCTCACTACGGCGAACGCATGGCAGTAATGTGGCTCGACCTGGCCCGCTACGCCGACAGTCACGGTTACCACAGTGACAAGACATGGAGCATGACCCCCTACCGGGACTATGTCATCCGCGCCTTCAATCGTAACAAACCCTACAACACCTTCATCATCGAACAACTGGCCGGGGATCTCTTTGAAAATCCCACCACCGAGCACTACGTGGCCACCGGGTTTAACCGGGTCAACCAGGTCTCCGAAGAAGGGGGAATCCAGGACGCGGAATATATCGCCAAGTACTATGCCGAGCGCGTCCGCACGACATCGGTAGCCTTCCTCGGATCAACGATGGGATGCTCCGAGTGCCACGATCACAAGTTCGACCCCTTCACCGCCAAGGACTTCTACTCAATGGAGGCCTTTTTCTCCGATATCTACGAGAAGGGTGCCTACAACGGGGATGGACGCTACAACTCCGGGGCCGACATCAAGAAATATCCCGGCTTCAAGTTGGACAAGTGGGGACCCGCCCTTGATGTCCCCGAGCCGGAAAATACGGACGAACTGGCTCGCATTGAAAAAGAAAAGCGTGGGCTTCAGGAAGAGCTCAAGAAGGACAGCCCGGAACTGGAAAAAGAATTCCTCAAGTGGGTCCGCGATCTGAAGGGCAAGATCGCATCCAACCAGCCGCAGGATATCACCATCCTTGATGACCAGGAGCTTCCCCTGCCCCAGATCCAGACCGTCACCGATAATGTGCACTCCGGGAAGATCGCGCGCCGCCAGGAAAGTGGGGGACTGGTCCAGCACATCGTCAATGCCAGCAACAAACCCGTTACCCTCGGTGCCGGCGAACATCTCTTCGCCTACGTCTGGCTCGACCCCAAGAATCCTCCGAAGCAGATCATGCTGCAGTTCAATGCCGACAATTCCTGGGAGCATCGTGCATGGTGGGGCGAGGACCTCATTCCCTACGGGAAGGGCAGCAATGGAGCCAACCACCACAAGGCGGGTAAGCTGCCGGCACTGGGCAAGTGGGTGCGAATTGAAGTCTCCGCTGAAAAGGTGGGCCTGCCCGCAGGCAAGAAGATCACTCAACTGGCCTACACCCAGCACGGAGGAGCCGTCCTCTGGGATCTGGCGGGCCACACCAGCAGCGATGCCAGTGCCGCCCTGGCCGGACTCCCGGATGACGTGCGCAAGCAGTTACTGGCCGGAAAGGAACAAAAGCTCGACCCCAAGCTGCGTAAGCCCCTCCTGGATCACTTTCGCGGTATTGCCTCCTCCCTGCGACCCATCCGGGACAAGATCACCAAGCTCGACCAGCAGGCCCAGGGCGCCAAGGGATCAACCCGCATGACCCTGGTAACCCTCTCTACCAACCCACGCGAGATTCGTATCCTGCCCAGGGGAAACTGGATGGATCGCTCCGGCCCGGTGGTCCAACCCGCCCTCCCGGCATTCCTGACTACGGCAAAACAGAAGGCCCAGCCCGGTAAAGACCGTCTCACCCGGCTGGATCTCGCCCGCTGGATTGCCTCCAAGGACAATCCCCTTACCGCCCGGGCCTTCGTCAACCGCGTGTGGGCTCTCTTCCTCGGAACCGGCCTCTCGCGAGACCTGCAGGACCTCGGAAACCAGGGCCAGTGGCCGACCCATCCCGAACTGCTGGACTGGCTCGCGGTCGAGTTCATGGAGAGCGGATGGGATGTGAAGCATCTCGTGAAATTGGTTATCACCTCCCAGACATACCAGCAGTCGTCCAATGCCTCTCCGGAGCTGACAGGATCCGACCCCTACAATCTGCTCTATGCCCGGCAGAATTCCCGGCGGCTACCGGCCGAATTCGTCCGCGACAACGCCCTTGCCGTCTCCGACCTCCTGAACGTGCGGATCGGCGGAGAGAGCGCCCGGCCCTACCAGCCGGCAGGCTACTATCGTGAACTGAACTTCCCCAAGCGCACCTACAAACAGCACAACGATGACAAGCAGTACCGGCGCGGAGTCTACATGCACTGGCAGCGTAGTTTCCTCCATCCAATGCTGGTGGCCTTCGATGCGCCTCCCCGCGAGGAATGTACCGCCAGCCGGGAGAGTTCCAACACCCCTCAACAGGCTCTCAATCTCCTCAACGATCCCACCTTCGTGGAAGCTGCCCGCGTTCTGGCCGAAAAGCTCACCGGCGACAGCCGGCCATTTGCCGAGCGTCTGGAGCTGGGCTTCCAGCAGCTTCTTCAGCGCAAACCCTATCCCGAAGAGGCCAAACTTCTCAAGGCCCTCTACGACCGCCAGCTCAAACGCTACCTGAAAAGCCCGCAGGACGCCAATGCTCTCCTCAAGGTCGGCCTGCGTCCCGCCGGCAGGGAGGCCAATCCGATGGACCTCGCCGCCTTCACTGCGGTCACCCGTGCCCTGCTGAACCTGCACGAAACGATTACCAGATATTAAACCGCTCACAACAGAAGCGTCCCACAACTTCCCGTCATGACCGATCAATTCATCAACGCGATCAACCGCCGCACCTTTCTCAAGGGCTCATCCTACTCGGTGGGCAGTGCCGCCCTCGCTTATCTCCTCAGCCAGGAGGCCCAGGCAGCACCCAGATGGAAGGGTGTCCTCAATGAAAAGCTGCACTTCCCACCCAAGGCCAAGCGGGTCATCCACCTCTGCATGGCAGGTGGCCCATCTCACCTTGAGACCCTCGATCACAAACCGGAACTGGCCAAGCTCAACGGAAAGCCCATGCCGGAGTCTTTCACCAAAGGTCAGCAGCTCGCACAACTGCAGGGCAGCCGCAACAAGCTCAAGTGCCTCGGTCCGCAACACGAATTCAAGCCCTATGGTGAATGCGGGCGCCTCATGTCCTCAGCCTTCCCCCACATCGGGTCGATTGCAGACGACATCGCGGTCATCAACTCGATGTCCACCGAGCAGATCAACCACGATCCCGCTCATACCTTCATGAATACCGGTTCCGTGATTCCCGGACGGCCCTCAATGGGCTCCTGGCTTCTCTACGGACTGGGCGCAGACACCGACGAACTCCCCGGGTTCGTGGTGATGACCTCCTCAGGTGGTGGCCAGGACCAGCCCATTGCCGCCCGCCAGTGGCACAGTGGTTTCCTTCCCTCCCGCTTCCAGGGTGTGCAATTCAACTCCAAGGGGGATCCGGTGCACTACGTGAAGAATCCCGCCGGGGTATCCCGTGAGAACCAGGGGGATCTTCTCAACACCATCAACGGACTCAACAGCCTGCTGGGCAAGAGACAGAACGATCCTGAGATCGCTACCCGCATCGCGCAATATGAGATGGCCTTTAAGATGCAGGCTTCCGTGCCTGACCTCGTCGACGTGTCCAAGGAGCCCAAGCACATATTTGAACTCTACGGAGCCAAACCCGGGGATGGATCCTTCGCTTCGAATTGTCTCGTCGCTCGTCGGCTGGCGGAGCGTGGGGTTCGCTTCATCCAGCTCTATCATCGCGGGTGGGACCATCACGGGAACGTGAAGGGGGCTATCAACACCGTCTCAGGCCATATCGATAAGGCAACCGCAGCGCTGGTCAAGGACCTGAAGGAGCGCGGTCTGCTGGAGGACACCCTCATCATCTGGGGCGGAGAGTTTGGACGCACCCCAATGGCCCAGGGCAGTGGACGCGACCACCACATCCAGGCCTTCTCGCTCTGGATGGCGGGAGCCGGCATCAAGGGTGGCGCCAGTTGGGGAGCCACTGACGAACTGGGCTACGCTGTGGCCAAGGACCATGTCTCGGTGCATGACCTCCACGCTACCATGCTCAGGCAACTTGGCATCAACCACGAACTCCTCGCCTACCGCTTCCAAGGACTGGACTTCCGCCTCACCGGGGTGGAGAAAGCGCGAGTCGTCAAAGAAGTGCTGGCCTGAGCATGACACCTCTTCGGAGTCTGCTCCGGAATATCAGGAAGGGGTGGCAGCTGTTCACCAGGACGATGGTCCCCGGGGGCATGAGCGCCCCTACCAGCCCGCTCCCTTGGTCAGGGTTCTGATCCGGCAGACATGGAAGTCGGCGGTCATGTAGAGGGTTGATCCGTCATCGCCCCAGTTACAATTGGCGGTGCGCTGACCGGTCAGGATATGACCAAGAAGCTTGCCTTCCGGCGAAATGACGAGCACCCCGCCGGGCCCGGTGGTCCAGATGATTCCGTCCTTGTCCACCTTCATTCCATCGGGAGCCCCGGGATACTTGCGGGCCAGCGCGGAACAGTCGAAAAGCACCTTCTGGGGGCCGAGGGTTCCATCCGCCTTGATGTCCCACGAGAAGATGTAGGGTTTCGGTCCGTGGGACTGGGCAACATAGAGCTTCTTCTCATCCGGCGACAGTGCGATCCCATTGGGGCGATCGCACTCCTTGGTGAGCAGGGTCACCTTCCCGTCGGTCTCGATCCGATAGACGCCGAACCAGTCCGTCTCGCGCCGGGGATCCTTCTCGCGCCGGGGCAGACCGTAGGGCGGGTCCGTGAAGTAGATCGCCCCGCTGGAATGGATAGCCAGGTCATTAGGACTGTTGAATCGTTTGCCGTCGTAATGATCCGCGAGAGTAACCTTCCCCCCGCCCGGGGTGAGCATGGCCACCCGTCGGTCACCGTGTTCACAGGAAACGAGGCGCCCCTTGGCGTCGAAGGAAAGCCCGTTTGATCCGGGTTCAGGATAACCCGGTGTCACCCCGGTATAGCCTGAGGGCGTCATGAAGACGGAATGGCCTTCCTTCTTCTCCGACCACTGGTAAATCGTGTTAGCGGGAACGTCGGACCACAACAGGCGGCTGTTCTCCTTGTCCCAGACCGGCCCCTCGGACCACACAAAGCCGGAAGCCAGGACTTCGATTTTGGCATCCTTGGCAACGAGCTTGTCGAAGGCTGCATCGTGGCGAACGACCGAACCGATATTCGGGCGTTCGGCCCACAGGAGGGGAGCGATCAGGAAAAGGGCGCAGGTGACGAGTGTAGTGTGTTTCATGGTCTTGAAGAATTTGATTGATGACTCTGGCGATCGACCGGAACTAGAAATACTAGTCGATCTTAAGCTTGGGGAAAATTCCCTTTGGCGCACGGAAGTACTGCGGCCAGTCGATCCAGGTCGCTTCGGCAGTGAAAAACTCCTTCTCTACGATGTACCAACGGTCACGCTTGTAGCGCAGGAGGACCCAGAGGACTTCGTCGGCCTCCTCAATCCATTCCTCAAACATGGTACCCGCATAGTTGATCCTCTTTCCCCCCTTGGTTAGCGGCAGGGCATCGACGAAAGCCCAGTCCTTCTCCATCATGATATGCTTGATCCTGAAGGTCACCGCCTGATGGACGGCATCTTCAACCGGATCAGTCACCGCGGCCATGATCTCGCGAAACTCCTTGCTCCCTTTTTCAGGAACGACCGGCGCGGCACCCACCTGGAAAGCAAGGACGAGGAAAAGAAGAAAGAATCGCATTGGCGTGATACGTACCCGCTCCTGCCCGCTCCCGCAAGAACTCCATTTCAGGTCCTGAAAATCGCGGGAAGGCCGGGCACGTCGTGTCCAGGAGTCGAGGCTTGCAGTCCGGTAAAGTTTTCCCGTGAATGGATCAGCATGATCAAGAAATACACCCCGGCCTTCATCAGCCTGCTTCTCGTCTCCTCGTTCTCTTCCCCGGCCAATGCCGGGACCACCAAGGTCTACCTTGGAACCCAGGGACGGGGTGAGAGCAAGGGAATCTACCTCTGTGATCTCAATACTGAAACGGGCGCCCTTTCAAAACCCAAGCTCGCCGCTACCTTGTCCGGTTGCGGCTTTCTCGCCATCCATCCCAGCAGGAAATATCTCTACTCTACCGCCCGCGGCGATGGCAACCAGGTCGCAGCCTTCCACATCAGGAACGATTACACGCTCGGCCCCATCAACCTGCAATCCTCCGAAGGAACGAGTCCCTGTCACGTTTCGGTGGATGCAACTGGAAGCTGCCTGATGGTGGCCAACTACGGAAGCGGCAGCGTGGCCGCCCTCAGGATCGACGAAGATGGATCGCTGGTGAAATCGAACTCCGCCCACCAGCACGAGGGATCGAGTATCAACAAGAGCCGTCAGAAAGGCCCTCACGCGCACTCGATCTATCCCGGGCCCGACAACAAGTTCGCCTACGCCCCCGATCTCGGAATCGACAAGGTCGTCATCTACAAGCTCAACCCCGCGACCGCCGCCATGGAAAAGATTGGCTTCGCTGATACCCGGGCGGGAGCCGGGCCGCGCCACATGAAGTTTGGCAAAGACGGACGGCAGGCCTATGTCCTCACCGAGCTGCACCTGACCGTCACCGTTTACGACCGGGACCCGGCCACAGGACTCCTGGGCAAGAGCAAGCAGGACGTCAAATCCCTGGCCCAGGACATCGACCCCGACGGGATGAGCTGCTCGGAAATCCGGGTTCATCCCAACGGGAAATTCCTCTACGCCGCCAATCGGGATGGGAAGCGTGCCGGACGTGACTCGATCTCCGTATTCCAGGTTCTTGAAGAGGGCAGGCTCAAGCGCATCCAGAGCATCCCTGCGAAAGTGAGCATCCCCCGCAACATCGGGGTCGATCCCGACGGCAAGTGGCTTCTCGTTGCGGGGCAGCGCTCAGGCAATGTTCCCGTCTTCAGGATCAGAAAGGACGGCACCCTGCAGGACAACGGCAATGAGGTGAAAGTAGCCAACGCAATGTGTGTGGAGTTCCTGAGGCAGGAAAACTAGGTATCCTCGCCACTTAACATCCATGCCTTCTGGAAGCCAGACCCCCGCCCACCTGCTCATCGCCTGATCAAAGTAAGCGCGTTTTTCTTGTTTCAGGAGACTTTATGCAAATGGCAATAAAGCAGCTACTAATCACCCATCACTTCACATCATGAGACACACCCCGCTGCTGCTTACCATCGCTCTTGCGATGGCCGCCTTTGCCGCTCCCCTGATTTCCCCCAGAGATGATGCGCGCCGACTTGAGGTTCTCTTCTTCGGCGCACCCACCAAGAATCATCCTGGACACGATCCCATCACCCGCTACCGGGTGCTCAAGAAACACCTCGGCAACGACGGAATCAACCTGACCTACCTTGAAGACCCCGCCGAGGCGCTCAATGCCGGGATCCTTGCTCAGTTTGACGCGGTTCTCATGTACGGCAACTGGGCCCAGCGCGGACCCATGCCGGCAGAACAGGAAAAAGCCCTCGTCGACTTCGTGGAGAAGGGTGGAGGCTTCCTCCCCATCCACTGTGCCTCGGCCTGCTACGGGAAATCCGAGGCTTTCGTGCAACTGGTGGGCGGCGTATTCAAGTCGCATGGCGGCGGGGAATTCTCTGCCAAAACGACCAATACCAACCACGAAATCACAAAGGGCTACCAGGGCTTCACGGCCTGGGATGAGACCTACGTGCACGAGCGCCATGGCGCGGATCGCACCATCCTCCAGGAGCGCGACGGCGAACCGTGGACCTGGATCCGCACCCAGGGACAGGGCCGCGTGTTCTACACTGCCTCGGGGCACGACCATCGCGTATGGGACCAACCCAACTTCCACGATCTCCTGAAACGGGCAATCTACTGGAGCGTTGGGGACGACGCCCGGGGGAAACTGGCCGCCCTCAAGCTGCCGGAAGTCGAAATGATGGAGGTGAAGCTGCCCGGCTACATCAAGCGCAAACTGGTGACGCAGGTCCCCAAGCCCTTCCCCCCCGCGGAGTCCCTCAAGCTCGCACAAGTCCCCCCGGGATTCGAGCTGTCCCTCTTCGCCGCCGAGCCCGACATCATCAATCCCATCTATATTGCCTGGGATGAACGGGGGCGGGCCTTCGTGGTGGAAACCATTGACTATCCCAACAACCTCCAGGCTGGCAACGTCGGCAACGATCGCATCAAGATCTGCGAGGACACCGACAACGACGGCCGGGCCGACAAGTTCACCGTCTTTGCCGACAAGCTCTCCATTCCAACCACCATGGTTTTCGCCAATGGTGGGGTGATCTGCACCAACGGATCGGACGCCCTCTTCCTCAAGGACACCAACGGAGACGATAAGGCCGACGTGCGGGAAGTCCTCTTCACCGGTATTCGCACGGGTGATACCCATGCGGGCACCTCCAACTTTCGCTATGGGGTGGACAACTGGATCTGGGCCACCACCGGCTACTCGGGCTTCGGAGGCGAAGTGGGTGGTAAAAGACATAGTTTTGGCAGCGGTGTCTTCCGCTTCAAGCCGGATGCCAGTGCCATGGAATTCCTGCAGAACACCACAAACAACACCTGGGGCCTGGGCTTCTCAGAGGAATTCGACATCCACGGCTCCACCGCTAATGCCAACCCCAGCTTCTACCTGAGCTTCCCGCGGCGCTTTTACGAGCAGGCTGGCCTCTCCCAGCCCCGCACCCCACGCGCGGATGACAATCCCCTTTTCTTCCCAAGTTCCACCGATATCAGGCAGGTGGATGCCCACCATCGCTACACCGCTGGCGCAGGACACGCCTTCTACACCTCACGGCGCTTTCCCCGGCATTACTGGAATACCATCGCCTTCATCTGTGCCCCCACCGGAAAACTGGTCGGTCAGTGGGTCCGTCATCCCAGGGGCGCCGGCTTTGAACTGAGGCAGGAACCGAACAATATCTACAACTCCGCTGATGCCTGGTCGGGACCGGTCTGCGCCGAAGTGGGCCCTGACGGCGCCCTCTGGATCTGCGATTGGTACAACCTCGTCATCCAGCACAATCCCACCCCAAACAAGGGATCCTCCGGCCTGGACGCCAGGCGGGGAAAGGGCAATGCCTACGTCACTCCTCACCGCGACAAACAACACGGCCGCATCTACCGGGTCTATCCCAAGGCCTCCAGAAACGACCCCTACAAGGCTGACTTTGCGAGCACCAACATGTTCTGGCGCCTTGAAGCGCAGCGGGCCGCGGTCGAGAAAGGCAGCAAGATCGACAAGGTCACCAACATTCATCACTTCTACGCCAAGGCCGGAACGGGCTCCCTCGACCTCGAAACCATCAAGACCGCCCTCGCCTCCGACGACCTTGCCCTCAAACGCGCCGCTCTCCGCAATGCACCCCTCGATGGCACCCTTGCCAAGATGTTCATCAAGGAGGGCAGGATTACAGCCACGCGCCCGCGCGTCCTTCTCGATCTCCTGCTTTCCTTCTCTCGCCTTGGAGCCTCCGAAACGATCGGCAGAGCACTGGTTCATCTCCTCACCGATGATGCCGGCGCCATCCTCAATGACCCGGTCCTCCACGACGCTTTCCAGGTCGCGGCCCGGCGCCATGGAGGAGGATTCGTAAAAGAGGCCCTTGGCAGCATCCGGCCCGAAAAAACCACTAGCCCCAAAGACGTCCTTTCCAACGGTAATATCGAGAAGGTCAATGGTGACAAGCCAGAGGGCTGGGGCCCACGCTTCTACAGCGGCTCCCGTAACGCCAGCTTCACGGCGGCGAAGGAAGGCCGGAACGGAACGGTCTGCCTCAAGGTCACCAGTGACCAGCGCTCCGACTCCGGCTGGGGCGCCACGGTAAAGGTAAAGCGCAACACGCGCTACCGCCTGGGCGGCTGGATCAGGACCGAGAATGTCAATGGCAGCGGATCGATGTTCAACGTGCATGGCGTGGGTCACCGCACCAAGGCCGTTCGTGGCACCACCGGATGGACTGAATACTCTGTCGAATTCGATTCTGGCAACGCAACGGAGATTGTCATTCACGCTCTCTACGGCGGCTACGGTGGCCAGACCGGGACCGCCTGGTATGACGATATCTACCTCCAGGAATCCGGGGAGTCCGGCCTCGGTGGCACGGTTCTTACCATCGCCTCCCACTTCGGCAAAAGTGCTTCACCAGCCTCCAAGAGCAGTCTGGTGGCCTTTCTCAAGGCGCGGGCTGGCAAGGGAGACGCGTTCGCCGGGACCCTCCAGCAGAGTGTCGAATCCCAATCTCCCGACGAGCGGGTGGCCGAGCGCACCCACAAGATCGATGCCTCCGTTCACGAACGCGGAGAGGCCATTTACAATCGCACCTGCATCGCCTGCCACGGACCTGAGGGGATCGGCGTCGCGGGAGCCTTCCCACCCCTCGACGGTTCCGACTGGCTCACTGGCGATCCCGCAGTTCCCATCAAGATTCTCCTCAAGGGCCTGATGGGGCCCATCGAGGTGAAGGGACAAAAGTTTAATAATGTAATGCCGCCTCATATCGACTTGAGCGATCAGGCCATTGCAGACGTTCTCACTTACGCCCGGCAACGCTGGTCCAATGACGCCGCTCCCGTTACTGCGGCAGAATCCACGAAAATCCGGGAAGAGACGAAGAAACGCACCGATTTCTGGACGGCAAAGGAGCTGCGCTAGGGAAACTTCGGCTCCGTGGGAATAGTCCTGTCCGGCCGGGATAGTCACATTCCTGGACGAGGACCGGGGTGTTGCAAGCGAAGCCCGGATAGTGTCGTATCACTCCTAACGATGAAAACCGCACTCACCGCCCTTCTCGCCGTCATGCTCCTGGCTCTCACCGGGTCAGCCCTCTTCGGCGACAAAGACAAGGACGCCCCCTCGGGCGCCAACAAGAAAAAGAAAGTCGTCTTCATGGCTGGTCACCGCAGTCACGGCTATGACCAGCACGAACACCGGGCCGGTTGCCTTCTGCTCGCCAAGCAACTCAACAAGCACATGGGAGACACCCTGGATGCCGAGGTTCACCTGGCCAAGGGCTGGCCCGCCAATGCCACGGAGCTGGAGGACGCGGACTGCGTCATCTTCTACTGTGACGGCGGGGGCCGCCACATGGCCAACCAGCACCTTGAGGGTCTTGACGTCAAACTCAAGGATGGCTGCGGCCTCGTCTGCCTTCACTACGGAGTGGAAGTGCCCAAGGGTAAGTCCGGGGATAAGTTCCTCAGCTGGATTGGTGGCTACTTTGAGGGAAACTGGTCGGTCAATCCTCACTGGGATGCCGACTTCAAGGAGTTGCCCAAGCACCCCATCACCCAGGGAGTGAAACCATTCAAGATTCGCGATGAATGGTACTTTCACATGCGCTTCCAGGAAGACATGAAGGGCGTCATCCCCATTCTCTCGGCCCATCCGCCCGCCAGCACCATGAAACGACGGAACGGATTCCACTCAGGCAATCCGCATGTCAAAGCCGCCCTTGAGCGAGGCGAAATCCAGCACGTGGCCTGGGCCTACGAACGCCCCGATGGGGGCCGCGGGTTTGGATTTACGGGCGGACACTTTCACCGCAACTGGGGCCACGACGACTTCCGCAAGATTGTCCTCAATGCCATCACCTGGTGCGCCAAGGCTGAGGTTCCCGCAGACGGCGTTCCTTCCGACAAGATCACGGAAGCAGACCTCGACGAAAACCAGGACTATCCGAAACGACGGTAGGAACCGACCAACTCCATTCCTCGACCATGAAAAGGCCACCCCTGTGGGTGGCCTTCTTCGATTCCTTGACGATCTGCTCTCTCCCTACTTCTTCTTCCCCTTGATCTGCAGGTCGTGGATCGACCAGTGCTTGCCGTTCGCGCTGCCCTTCTGGGTAATACGAACGATCTTCGCTTCCACAAGGGGCAGGCCGATAACCGTCACAGGACCATTTCCGGAGCCTTTGGCGAGAACCTTGCTCCACTCGCCGTTCGCCATAACAACCACCTCGTATTCCCGGGGGTAATCGTCGGTCGAGGGAGCCGCATCAAGGATGAGTTCACTGATCCTGGACACTTCCGGAAACTCGACCTGGAACCACTCCCCGCCCCGTTGCGTGCGGCCCGAGGTCCAGCGACTGCTCCTTTTTCCGTCGATTGCGTTCCTGGCATCTCCACCTCCATTGCTCGCACTGAGCTTCCACGACTTGCGGTTGACCAGCATCGGTGGATCGAGAGCCTCAAGTTCCGGGAGGGTAAAAGGCGTAGTGCGGCCCTTGGTTTCCTTCCGGATGGCAGCTACGAAATCCTTGGTAATCGGCGCCGCCTTGTTGCCAAAGCTGTTACGTATGTAAGTGGCGATATCGGCAATCCACTGGTCATCCTGTGAATTCATGGGTGCCATCACGCCGGGATAGGTCTTTCCGTCGAGGGGCCCGGTGAGCCCGTGCAGGATGGTGCGAATCATCGTGCTCCCACTTCCGATGATGCGCGGAGCCTTGATCATTGAAGGGGCCAGGGTCTGGCCAGGCTTTCCGTCGGGCACCGGCATCCCCTTCCCGTCGGCCCCGTGGCAAGTGTAGCACAACTGGTTGAAGATCACCTTCCCCTTCTCCATGGAACGGGCGAGCTGCGCATTTTTCCTGCGAGCCTCGGCGGCGGCCCGGGCCTGGGCCCGCATGCTCGCGCTCTTGCTTACGACGGCCTTGACCGCATCGTTGCCCGGAAACGCCTTGGCAACCTCATCCGCGAGAACAAGCAGATCCTCGTTACCTGTTCCGCTGAGAACGACCGAATTGATCAACTGGGTGGCCACCTCGGCATTGGGATTCCCGCTCAACTCGCCCAGCTGTAGGATCGCAGAGACTACCTTTGGATCACCGTCTCCCATAAGGGGCTCGCCGACCCGGAGGGCCTGGACCTTGACCATGATGGAGGTATCCCGGAGCGCTGCCGCTACCGTCCCGGCATCCACCGCCCCGATTCCCTCCAGAGTCCAGAGCGCATTGGAGCGCCCCAGTTCCGTCTTGCCCTTGAGCACAAGCTCCCTCAGGGCGGGAATGACGGAGTCACGGTCCTTTCGAAGGATAATGAGCTTCTTGGCGGTGTCCCGCCACCACCCGTTGGGGTGGGAGAGGTGCTTCACGAGCTCCACGGTCTTCTCGTCCAGCATGCGGGGCTGGGGCCCTGGCTTGAAATCCTTGTGGACGAGCCGATAGATCCGGCCCTTGCCGATATTCTTGTCGAGCCCCCACTTGTCAATGATGCCACGCAGGTAGCTTCCCGGGCGAGTCCAGTTCCCCTGCTGGATGATCCCGCGGTGCATGTCAACCAGGAGCATACGACCGTCTGGTGCGGTTTCCGCCCAGAGCGGACGGAAGTTCGCATCGCGGGTGCGGATGAATTCGGATCCGGGATATTTGTTTGTCAGGACCGTCTTGGCGTCCTTGCGCTCCACGGAGGCCCGCCGGATGAGACGGCCCACCGGCTCGGGAATGATAAGATCACCCCGGATATCCTCGGGAAGCCGGTCACCACGAAAGACCCCCTGGCCCGCACAGCCGGTCATATTGTTGAGTCCTCCATTGGAACCCACGCGGCCGCGGCCACCCTGCACATCCGGAATTTCGGCTATGGGAAAGACCCGACGGAAGTCCCGGGCGGTCTGTCCCGGCAGGTCCAGCATGCCGTAGACAGGGGGCTGCTGGAAGAAGAAGGCAGGGTTCTCTCCACCCGCCGTGGAATAGTAGAGCCGCCCCCAGTTATCCTGGGTTAGTCCCCATTGTCCACCACCGCGGGGGATCCGCTGCATTTCCAGTTTTCCATCCGTGAAACGATAGCGTCGGTTCTCATAGGTGATGTAGATCCAGTTATCCAGGGACCAGATCAGTCCGCTGGGCTGATGCTCCATATTGCCTCCCCGCCTGCCCCCTTCATAAATCTTTACCTTCTCATCCGCCACGCCGTCGCCGTCCGTGTCCCGGTAGTTCCACAGATCGAGCGTGTTGGTCACGTGCACCATCACCCGGTCGTCGAGGGGCAGAACAGCCCGGGGCAGGAGGAGGTCATCAATGAACACACTGTGCTTGTCGTAAACACCGTCTCCATCGGTATCCTCGTGACGTGAGATCCTGCTCTTCGGTTCCTGTTCGCCCGTTGCATCGGCAGTCTGCATGTAGGTCCGCATCTCCACAACATAGAGAACGCCATTGCCATCGAAGGCACAGGCCACCGGTTCCTCAATATGGGGCTCACTGAGCACCAACTTGAGGGCGTATCCATCCGGCAACTGAATTGACTTATGGGCGTCCTCCACACTGAGGAATCCCCTCTGGTAAATGGTTTCACCCGGCTTGGCGGCGAAGCTCAGCAACCCTGCCGACAGGAAGGCGGCACAGGCTACTCCCGATACTTTCGTTCTTATGGAATACCTCATGGATCTGGAATGACTCAATGACCCCCCCTGCTTAGGGGATGGCATCCGCAAAGACAATCCCATGTCCGTGTTTCTGAACACTCTTTCCAGAGCCACAAAAGTCCAATTCCAGTCCGGGATCCTACGGATTAGAGGGAAAAGGGTATTCCAGAGCCAGAGCCCAAGGCTCCCTTGGGGCCAGCGTCGTTGGTGGACGCTACCCTCCCTACTTCGTACGGAAGATATAAATCCCCTTCTTGTTCCCGACCCCGATGTCGGTTTTGTCATCCCCGTCGAGATCGCCCACCGCGACCTGGGTTCCTACTCCCGAATCCGTATCCACGAGATGTGGAATGAATTCCACTCCGTGCTTCTCACTACGCTTTAGCTCGAACCAGTAGAGAACCGCAGGCTGATCCGCTCCCGGATCACCTCCGCCATGGGCCCACCAGCGCTTCCCGGTCACAAAGTCCGTCAACCCATCGGCATTAAAATCCCCCATCGCCAGAGAATGGTGCTGAGAGAATACCACTCCCCCCGCTCCCGGCTTGGAGTTCGAGGGCATGATGATGTGCTTCTTCAAGTCAACTCCACCGTCTTTCGCGGAATTTTCAAACCAAGCCATTCCCCAGCCGTGTGCCCACAGGCTCGTCACAATATCGTTGTCCCCGTCTCCGTCCACATCATAGACCAGCATCTGAGCCCCTCCCTGGGGAGAGAACTGGAACTTGTGAAACTTCCAGAGGCCCCCGGTAGGATTCTCGGGACACTCATACCACCCCTCCTTCCATATGATATCGATCCGCTTGTCTCCGTTAAGATCTCCCACTCCGAGCCCATGCGTGTAGTGGCCAGCCTTGGTGTTCTCCGAAACAGCATGAAAGCTCCAGGCCTTCGTAGGCTCTGTCCAGTCCCCGCTATAAAACCCCCACACATCTTTCTTTAATCCCACCAACTCCGGCTTTCCATCCCCGGTGATATCAATCATTTCGGGGGACTCGCCCCCGAAGCTCGTTACCACGCGGTGCTTGGGCCAGGCCTCCGCCTTGGATCCCTCCCCGGGCTGCAGGTAAATATCGAGATGGAAGGCCGGGCCATGGGCGACCTGGAGGATATCATTGCGACCGTCCCCATTCACATCCATCACCCAGCTCAAAAAGGAACTGTGAGCATACCCCTTCGGGTTGAGTGCTTCACCGGGGTAGTAGCGGTTCTTTTCCTTGAAATCCGGTCCCGCATACCAGTGGGGTCCTGCGACCAGGTCCGCGCTTCCATCACCATTCACATCCCCGATGGAGGCCCCCTCCGTCACGAACCCCCGCGAGAGGACCGTCCTTTGATGGGAACCCTTCTCCGGATTCCCGACTTTTGCTGCCGTAACGAGTGCAATGAGTGCGAAGGGGAGGAGGAGGCTGAGCGCTTTCATGGCGGTATAGCTTAATGAACGTTTCCCAATCAGAGCTTGGGAAGGCGCGCTGCTCAAGGCCCAAAGTTGGGGGCAATGCTCATCGCGCAGGAATCCCTTGCCACTTACCACCTTCCGGGAGTGGCAGGGCAGAGCAGCAAGAACTGTCCCACATTTACTCCGCGATGACCTCTTCCACCAGCTGGGCCTCACCGCCCAACCCGAGGTCCCCCAGCTGTGCCAGGACCTCCCTCAAATCCGGAATCACAATCTTTTCCCGCCCAAGCTGCTCCTCATCCCGCGGATTGGCCTCTCCTCCCACCACCACCTCGGCCAGATGGAAGCAGGCCCCTGCCCGCCACCGCCGCAGCTCCGGTCGTGGTCCGCTCATCCGGGTAGCAAGATGCTGATAGTGGCGCACCGGGTTACCCAGGAATTCCCCCGCCGGACAGTTTACCATCAACCACCGCTTGGCGGCATAGGGCAGGGGCCACTCCAGCAGAATTGTATCCTTCCCCGCCAGGTCCGCCATGAGAGCCTTGTTCAACTGCAGCAAAGCCTGGGCCGGCTTGCCCTCCAGCCACAACGACTGTGCATAGCGAAGCGAGGCATGGTAGAAATCCGCATTGTAGTCCCGCTTGAATCCGGCAGTCACTTGCGCGGTCAACACTTCTTCAACCACGGGCAGGAGCGGACACGACTCTCGATTCTCCAGGTGCCTGCGCTCCATCGCTCCAAAAAACCTGTTGCCTCCTACTCCTCCCAGCACCGGCGCTCCAAGGCATCCTGTGCAGCGGCCGTCTCGGCATTCTTCTTACTCGACCCCTGCCCTTCTCCCAACGGCTTTCCACACCAGAGAACCTCGACCCGGAATTGCTTCAGGTGGTCCGGCCCCTCTTCAGCCAGAATGCGATACAGCGGACTCTCCCGCCTGAGAGCCTGGAGTTCCTCCTGCAGACGGCCCTTCGGGTTACTGGTATCCTCTCCCTCCAGCGCAACCTGCAGATCCTCCTCCATCAGGCGCATGGTCACCGCCGTCGCACCGGTGATTCCCCCGTCAAGATAGATGGCTCCCAGAAGGGATTCAAAGGCATCCGCCAGATTGGATTCGCGGTCGCGGCCCCCGTTGCTCTCCTCTCCCTTCCCAAGACGAATATATTCCCCCAGCCCCAGTCTCAAGGCGCAGCCGGCAAGGGCCCTCCGTGAAACCAGGCTGGCCCGTATCTTCGTCAGGTGTCCCTCTGCCTGGTCAGGTAAAATACGATAAAGGTGCTCGGTCAGGATAACCTGCAGGACGGCATCCCCGAGAAACTCCAACCGCTGGTTGTCCTCCACCGCCTCACGCTGCTCGGCCGACATGCTCGGGTGCGTCAGCGATTGCACCAGCAGGTCCTGATCCTTGAATTGATACCCGAGCTTCTCCGCCAACGCGTCCATCTTCCGCCCAAGGGATTACGGAATCTGAAGCGAGGGGTAAAGGATGTTGCACGGGCAGGACCACTTCCTGCCCGGACCAGGACCACCTCCCTGCATCTTTGCTCTTGAATCGTCTCCGCGGGGGCCTAAATTCCCGGTCCCGGAGACGGTGGCCGTAGCTCAGTTGGTAGAGCCCCTGATTGTGGTTCAGGTTGTCGCGGGTTCAAGTCCCGTCGGTCGCCCCATCTTCCTATAACTTCCAGCCCTCCCCCGGGGCCACTCCCTGATTTCAGGGTTTATGTTCCATTTCTTGCGAGGAACTCCTTCACCTGCGGCTTGTTGAGCATCACGTAGGTTAGAATGGGATAAACCAGCGCCAGGCAGATTCCGACAAGCCCGGCCCCCAGGGAGAACATTTCCCCCAACTGGTCGGGAGAGATCCCGCCCGCCGAAGCCCCGCGCGCAGGCCCTGCGTTCGTGATACTCTCAACTGTCTCATTAAGTTTTCGTTCGGCAGCCAGTCCGAAAGAAAGGAAGAGGATGAGCTGGACTCCCTTCGCTACGATCGAGCACCAGACGTAGCGATTCGATTTCTCGCAGGCTGCCTTCCTTTTTTTCACCAAGGCGATCCCGGCCCCCAGGATCAGGATCGAGACTCCCAGGGAAAAAACCACATTGGCCCAATTGGAAAGCGCAAGGTCAGAAAGATACGTCCTGAAGGCGTCGATCAAGCCGTCGACAAATACTTTCTCATCCGAACTCAGCTCCTCACCCAGCGCCCTACCAAAAAAGTCGAGCAACGGGGAAGCCCCCAAAAGAATGACAATCCCTAGGAAGGCATTCAAAAGACCAAGAGCACCAAAGACGATGTGTATGATCCCGAAGGCCTTGATCCGGCCCGGTTCGAGATCTCCCGGGGAAAGGGACGGCGGCTGGGGAAGCATCTCTCCGCTCATGAGTGCCTGAGTAAACACAACGGAATCTGCCTTGTCCAGCCGCTCCCCTAGCGTAGAACTCTTTCCGACATGCCGCCGGACGTCGATCAAGCCCTTGCCACCCTCTGCGCTGGCACCGAGAAAGTCCTCTCTCCCGGGGAACTGGCTGACAAACTGCGGGAAGGTCGGCCCCTCCGCGCCAAGCTCGGGCTCGATCCAACCTCCCCCGACATTCATCTCGGACACACCGTGGTCTTTGAGAAGCTGAGGCAGTTCCAGGAACTGGGCCACCAGGCCGTCCTGATCATCGGCGATTTCACCGCCGCCATCGGCGATCCATCCGGGCGCAGCGCCACCCGCCCGCCCCTGGGCCGCGAGGCCATTCTCGCCAACGCTGAAACCTATACCTCGCAGGCCTTCAAGGTCCTCGACGAGGACCGGACAGAGGTGGTTTTCAACGGGGAATGGTTCCGCAAGATGACCTTTGAGGATGTCCTCCGGCTCAATGCCCGGGTGACCATGCAGCAGATGCTGCAACGGGAAGATTTCAGGAAACGCATCGACAAGGGACAGGAAGTGCGGCTCCACGAGATCCAGTATCCCATCGTGCAGGGCTGGGACTCGGTGGAAGTCCGTGCCGATGTGGAACTAGGAGGCACCGACCAGCTTTTCAACCTCCTCGTCGGCCGGGACCTGCAGAAGGAGGAGGGGCAGCCCCAGCAGGTGGTCATGACCATGCCGCTTCTGGAGGGAACGGACGGGGTCAGGAAGATGTCCAAGTCTTATGAGAACTACGTCGGGGTCTCCGAGCCGCCCAAGGAGATGTTCGGCAAGCTCATGAGCATCTCGGATGATCTCATGGATCGTTACTATCTCCTCCTGCTGGGCGAATCCCGCGACGGAAGCCTCCACCCCATGGAAGCCAAGAAGCAACTCGCACAGCGAATTACCGCCCGCTTCCACGGCGGGCAGGAAGGCAATAGCGCCAGAGAGGACTGGGAGACCCGCTTCTCCAGGAGAGACCTCGCTGGCGCGGAGCTTCCCGAACTGGTCGTGACCGGACTTCCCGGCGACCTCACCGTCCTCCATCTGGTGGCCCATGCCTACCAGACAGGCTTCGGACAGGAAAAATCCAATGGCGAACTCAAGAAGCAGTTCATCTCGACAGGTGCGGTTCAGCTCAATGGGGCAAAGCTCACCGACCCCAATGCTCCGGTAGAGCCACAACCCGGTGACGTCCTCCGCCTCTCGAAGAAACACTCCGTTCGCTTCTCCTGAAGTCGTCTCTCTCCCTGAATTCCACAATTAGAAATTAGTCCTTGGGAGCTTCCAAATTACACTTCCTCATGCCTCGGGTTCTCCGCTTCGCCTCCGCGGTTTTCGCTGCCGTCCTGCTCACCCAGTGTGCCATCGGGCCGGCTGGTCGCACCCCCAGCCCGCGCTCCCACCGCCTGGCTTCCCTCGGCTACGAATCGCTCCCACTGAAGAAGTCGACCGGTGATTCCCGCTATTCCGGACGTTTCCGGGTCAATGGCAAAGAGGTGCGTTTCCTCATCGACTCCGGCGCCAACAGCACTGACCTCGATTACGAACTGGCAACCTCCTTCGGCATCACACCCGAGAAATCAGTCAAGGTCGTAAGCCGCGGAGCTCTCGGGCGTCCGGTCACCTCCTGGGTTGGCCTTGGAGCCCTCGAAGCCGGACACGTCACTGCCAGTCCTTTCCCATTCATGCTCGCACAACCGACCAAACGCCACACCGCCACCAGTCGTTATGACGGCCAGATGGGGCTCGATGCGCTGAGTGGGCTGGCGGCCCTGGTTGATCTGCAGGCCGGCAAGCTCTGGATTCCCGGACCACAGGCCGGGAACGCACAGCGCGATGGCATCCGTGCCCTGGGCCGCCACAAGGGCTTGGGCTTCGACTCGTTGCAACTGGAAACGGCCGGCCGCCTCCCCCATCTTCTCGTCAAATGCCGCTATCAGGGAAAACGTCTGACCTGGGTGGTCGACACCGGAGCGGAGGTAACCGTAATGGCCGCCGCCACCGTGCAACGCCTCGCCATTCCCACAACTGCCTCGCGTTCCAAGATCATCGATGCCTCCGGCGATCGCGCCTCCGTACGGAACGCCGTTCTTCATAACGTCGTCTTCGGCCAACTTGTGGTCAGCGAATTCCAGGTCGCGGTGACGCCCCTCGAAACGATCCGCCGCACTTTCCGGGACCGCTCCGGCCGCCCGGTAGACGGCATTATCGGAATGGATTTCCTGGAGGAGAGCAGCGCCCTCCTGGATACCGCCTCCCAGCTCCTTTACCTGGGCGACCCGCCCCGCTCGCGGCTGAACTAGGGATCGGTTCCGGAGGCCCGGAAAGGAGGCCAATACCCAACCCTGTCCTCACGGTGAACATCGTGCACCAGTCTCACCACCGCACCTGCACGCCCCCGAACACGCCAAACCCACGACCAGGGAAGTTGGCCACCTCTTCGTAATCGCGATCCAACAGGTTCTCGATCCGGCCATGCACCGAAACGTGCTCGCTCACCCTGTAGCTGCAGTAGGCCCGCAGGAGCATGATTTCGTCGAGCGACTTCCGCACCACGGGAACAACGCTGAAGTCGTTGTCCACCATCCCGCTGACATAAGTCCCTCCGACTCCCACCAGCACGCCCTCCGCAGGCTCGCCCTGAAGATCCAGACTGGCCCGGTGCCGAGCCCGTCGCACCAGACGGAGGTTCGTGCTATCGTCCTTTGCATCCAGCCAGGTGTAACTCCCCCGCCAGGTGAGGTGACCCCCGAAGAGTCTCCCCTCTGCACTCACCTCAATCCCCTGCGTGATCGCCTTTCCAATATTCACCGGCTTGAAATCGATAAGATCGTCAATGCGGTTGTGGAACCACGTCACATCGAACCGAAGACCCCCGCCGGGTCCCCATTCCACTCCTAGATCCCATCCCCGTGAACGCTCCTCTTCAAGGTCCGGATTACCCACAAAGTTAAGACCCGGGAGGGCTCCAAAGAGCTCAAAATAGGAGGGAGCCCGAAAACCAGTCCCATAGCTTCCATGCAACCGCATCCCGTCGATCGGTGTATGCCAGCTTCCAGTACCACGCCAGGTAAAGGCATCGTCCCAGCGTTCAAGATGCTCCCACCGTGTCCCCAGGGAGGCTGTCACTCCCCTGACAGGTTGCCACACATGGTTGCCATACAGTCCACTCAGCCAGCCATGCTCATCCACTGGAGTAGCCGTTGAACGGAAGGAAGACCATTCCAGCAAGCCCCCCACTGCCGTCTCGTGCCGATCGCTCCAACTTACAACGTTGCGTAAATCGACCGAAACCTTTTCAGCGTCACTCTCAAAGGGAAAGACTCCTCGCTCCTCGAACTTCTCGCGATAATAACCCACGACAAGTTTACT
This sequence comes from Roseibacillus sp., assembly GCA_022448985.1. Lineage (GTDB taxonomy): Bacteria > Verrucomicrobiota > Verrucomicrobiia > Verrucomicrobiales > Akkermansiaceae > Roseibacillus_B. The sequence continues at coordinate 74,209 of JAKVCR010000052.1, read as the reverse complement.
GCGAAACCGTTCACTGGCAAAATGCTCAAGGTAGCCCGTGACGAGGTGAGCAGCTCTCTCATCTACCGCACCGATCGCAAAGGGGCCCACGCTGCCGGGATTTTCATAATCGCTCACCCACGCCCGTGCAGTAAGGCCACCCACGGTGCCCGGGCCAAGGTCCCCCTCCATCCGCAGCGCGAACTGACTCTGCTCAAAATCATTGGAGGCCCGGTCATTGGCAGTAAACTCGTGGCTGCCACCAAGATACCACCGGGCCCCACCCGATTCGCCCTGCAGTTCTGCTCCCCCACGCAAGCTCCCGAAGGATCCTCCCTCGATAAAAGCCCGTTGTTCGCCCTCATCCGAACCCACCCGGGTCTCCAGGCTCACCACTCCGCCGATGGCCTCACTCCCGTAGAGCGCACTCTGCGGACCCCGTAGGACATTGACCCGTGAATATCCGAGCAAGGTCTCTCCACCGAGCAGGTTGAAGGGTGTGACATTGGCATCGGTAACCCGCATCCCGTCAAGGAGCAGCAGGGTATGATCCGACTCCGACCCACGCATCCGCATGGCCGAGATCGACCCACGTTGCCCTCCCTCCGACCCCATTCCGGTCCCGGGAACAGAACGAAGAGCCTCTCCCAAGGTCACAAATCCACTTCGTTCCAGGATCCCTCCTTCCAACACGGAAAAGGCACTCCCCACGTTCTCCCCCGGTGTTTCCAGGCGGTTGGCAATCACCACCATCTCCTCGAGTTCCCGTGCTCCCACCTGGGCTATCCAGACGCTCACCACCCCTGCTGCGACCACTGAGGTCGCTACGATCGATCTCTTCACTTGCTCAATGTTCTACTGCCCGTCGTTCGCGGGCGCGGGAAACATCCTCCCAAGGCTGGTTTTCTGACTCGACCAGCGCCCTTGGCGCCAGCCTCACAGTGGCGGGACCGCTCCGGATTCACACCGGATTCCCCATCTATTTCCTGCCCGTGCCACGGGCGTCCCCAGAAGGCCCCGGCTCTCCCGGGACGCACGCAGTTCAGCAGGTCTACCGCCCGGGCAACAATCCTTTTTCTCTTTTATCCCCCTGCGGCCCACTCCCCTACACGGAGAGTTCACTGAAGGCCGGACCTAGAGACTCTTCACGGCATCCACAACCGCCGCTGCAGTGATCCCCAACTCCTTCATCGCGGTGTTCCCGGGAGCACTGAGACCGAAACGATCGATTCCGATGACCCGGCCATTCTCTCCGACGTACTTCCACCACAGGTTGGTCACCCCTGCTTCAATAGCCACCCGCTTCGAACAGGAAGCAGGCAAAACCGAATTCCGGTAGTCATCGCCCTGCCGGTCAAATCGCTCAAGACAGGGCATGGAAACCACCCGGACTCCGCCGCCCAGTTGCGCCGCCGCCTCCAGGGCATGCTCCACTTCCGACCCCGTCGCCATGATGATCGCTTCCAGTTCGCTCTCTTCTTCCCTGATCACGTATCCCCCCCGGCGGACACCCTCACGCCGCGTCTTGACAGGCAGACTGCTGATATTCGGAACACCCTGCCGGGTTAAAATCAGGGCCGTCGGCCCATCCGTCCGCAACATCGCAGCCGCCCATGCGCCGGCCACTTCTTCGGGGTCGGCCGGACGGATAACGTCGAGATTGGGAATCACCCGCAACCCACTTACCGTCTCGACCGGTTGGTGAGTCGGCCCATCCTCACCCACGCCGACCGAATCATGCGTGAAGATATAGGTTACGGGCAGGCCCGCCAGACTGGCGAGACGAATAGCAGGCCGCAGATAGTCCGCAAAGACGAGGAAGGTCGCCCCGCTCGCACGAAAGATGCCATCGTAAGCGATCCCGTTGCAAATCGCGCCCATTGCGTGCTCACGAATGCCGAACCAGATGTTGCGCCCGCCTGGATTGTCGGCCCCGAAGTCGGTGTCGTCCTTGATATAGTTCTTGGTCGAGCCGTAGAGGTCAGCCGAACCACTCACTAGTTGGGGAACCTCCCTCGCCACCGCATTGATGACCACCCCTCCCGAACCCCGGGTAGCATCCTTGTGATCGGCATCGAATTCCGGAATGCGATCGATGAGATCGCTCGGGACAGACTTGGAGATGCCATTCTGCAGTTCCTCCGCGAGGTCGGGGTTGGCAGCCGTCCATTCCGTATAGGTGTTCTCCCAGGCCGCAAATTCAACCTGCAATTCCTCACGACGCGCAGCGAAAAACTCCCGCGTCCCTTCCGACACGTAAAAGGTCTCTTCCGGCAATCCGAGCCCTTGCCGGGCGGTCTCCGCAAATTTAGCTCCACCTTCCCCATGACCAGCAGCACTCCCCGCCACCTCGGGAATGCCCTTCCCGATCAGGGTCTTGGCGATGATGACCTTGGGCTTCCCATTGTCATTGTCCCTGGCCTCCTGCAGGGACTCTGCAATCGCAGCCAGGTCATGACCATCAACGGTAACGGCATCCCAGCCCACCGCCGTGAAATAGGACGCTGCATCCTCACTCTGCGTGACCTCCGCCATCGCGTCGAGAGTCACGTCGTTGCTGTCATAAATAAGAATGAGATTATCGAGGGCGTTGTGCCCTGCGAAGGCAATGGCTTCGCGTGCGACGCCTTCCTGCATGCACCCATCACCCGCCAGAGCAATGACGTGATGATCGAAGAGGGTGTGTTCGGATGTATTGAAACGGGCGGCGGCCCGCTTACCACTCAGAGCATAGCCCACCGCATTTCCCACACCCTGCCCCAGGGGACCAGTGGTGGCTTCCACCCCGGGCGTCTCATCAAACTCGGGATGGCCTGGGGTGATACTGTGCAGCTGCCGGAAGTCCTTCACTGCCTGCAGGGGCAGGTCGTAGCCTGCAAGATGGAGCCAGCCGTAGAGAAACATCGAGCCATGCCCGGCGGAGAGGAGAAAGCGATCCCGGTTGAGCCACTTGGGCGCTGCCGGATTATAGCGCAGGCTCTGACCAAAAAGGACCGCCCCGATCTCAGCGCATCCGAGGGGAAGTCCCAGGTGACCGGAGGAGCAGGCATGCACCGCATCAATCGCCAGTCCTCGGGCCTCAGCAGCCGCTTGTGTGAGAGCTTCACTCATGTTTTCCGATGTCGCTGTGCTCATGGGCCGCGCAGGATTGGGGAACCCGCAAGAGGGTGCAAGGCGTAATACCGTCGAGCGCAGGGCCCCTTTGAGTTCTCAACCTCCGGGACTTTGGAACCCGCCACCCGTTATTTCAGATCCATTTGAAGTCTGAGGTCCGGGATTTAAAATCCCCTTAACTCACTGCCGTCAAGTGCGGGCGCCCCCGACCACGACGGAGGCGGATGAGAATATCCCACGCTTCGTCTCTTCCGGAATCGGTAAGCTTGAACTTCTTGTGCGAATGCAGACCGTCGTCCTCAATCCCTACCAAGCGGCGCTTGCCCAGCTTTTCCACTACCGTGGTAGTATTAGCAGGTTTGCGGCCACAGGAATCGAGGAAGATATTGAGTCCCTTTGAGTCGAGGAGTTCCGTCCCCTCCTGATGCTTGCAGTAGGCCGCCAGGACCACCGCCTCAGGACCCGAGAGTGCCACTTCTTCATTCTCCAGATAGTCCCGGATCTCCTTGAGCTCAATAGCGGCAAGACGATCACGCTCCTCTGCAGAGGTCTCGGAAACGGCCGCAATTTCTTCCTTGGCGGCCATGATCTTAGCTATCACAGCCTGAAAATGACGCAGTTCGGACAGACTCAACTGCCAGAGATCGTCGGCCAAATGCTCAAATCGCGAGGGCGTGCTCACCCCGGAAATTTATTAAAGTTAGTCTCAAGGGGCAAGTTTTTACTAAATTATTTCTTCTTGCTCCCTCATTAAAGCATATATAGATCCTGGGAATTCGCCCATTTTTCGAATATTTAACTAAAGCGAAATATAAAAAATTAGCTGGAAAACTAATTTGTAAGGGGTAGAAGTGTCTCCGTTCGCTGGGTCCGACCAAGGTCAGGCCCCTGAATTTCAAGGAATTACTGGAAACTACGCAAATCATGAGCTCCTCCTCCGCAGCGGATTCTCCCTACGACGCACAGAAATTAGTCTCTCTCCCTGTCGATCAGGCCCGGGTGACCGAAGAACTGGCTGTCGCAGTGCGCGATCTTGGTGATGCCGAATCCATCCGGGCCAACGGATGCAGCTCCCTCATCCGTAAGATTCGCGGACTTTTCCCGGAACTCATGATGCTGCGGGGCGATCACGATGCCAGCGTCGCATTGCGCGATCGCCAAGTCGCCGAACTCGCACCCTATCTATTGGGAACCAATGCCCTGAAAAGGGGAAAAAAGGCCGAAAGCAGCAATTCGAGCCGTGCTGCACACAAGAGTCCTCTTGATGAAGTGGCGCGGCGAATGTGGGAAATTTCGGTCACCGAACAGCTAATCGAACGTTACCGGGCTCAGGAGCAGGGCCTCCGGGACGAGATTCTGGCCTCGGTGAACCCCGAGCACCTCCCCTTGATTCGCTGGGCACTGGCTCAGGCCTGAATCCGCAGGTAACGGAACAGCCCGGAGAATCACAGGTTTGTTCGGCAGTAGTTGAGCCCCAGGACGTGCGCAGCCCCGAAATCTCCCCTCTTCTACCGTATATTACCTGCTTCAAATCGCAGGTTCTGGTGTGCTGGAGGCCAGATTAGCGTTGATTCAGCGCCGTTCGCAGGTAAAACCCCCGCCCCCCGTGCGGGGCCACTGTGCCTGATTCAGCGAATACCCTACGCATCGCACTGCCAAAAGGCAGCCTGCAGGAGCCTACCCTCGCCCTTCTCGCGAAGGCGGGCTACCACGTCTACTCGTCATCGCGCGGGCTACGCCCCTCATCCGATGATGACGAGCTCGACATCTTCATGATCCGGGCCCAGGAGATCGGCTCCTATATCGACGATGGTTTTCTCGACTGTGGAATTACCGGTTACGACTGGGTCTACGAAAACGGAGCGGAGCTGGAAGACCTGGCCGAACTCCCCTACTCTCGCTCCTCGATACGGCCCACCCGCTGGGTCCTGGTGGTCCCTGAAGACTCCCCGATCCAGACCGTAGAGGATCTCGAAGGGAAACGCATCGCTACCGAAGCAGTGGGCATCACGAAGCGCTACCTCGAAAGCAAGGGCGTAACCGCCGACATCGAATTCTCCTGGGGAGCGACTGAGGTGAAAGTTCCCGATCTGGTGGACGCCATCGTGGATGTCACCGAAACCGGATCCTCCCTGCGGGCCAACAAGTTGCGCATCGTGGACGAGTTGCTGGTCTCTTTCCCCCACTTCTTTGCCTCCAGGACCGCCCTTGATGACGACTGGAAGCGCCAGAAAATGGAGCGCATGGTCCTCATGATTCAGGCGGCCCTGGCCGCCCGCGACAAGGTGGGCTTGAAGCTCAACCTCCCCGAAAAGTCCTTGCCCGAAGTCTTGGAACGCCTACCTTCCCTCCGCCGCCCGACTGTGAGCTCCCTCGCGGAAAACGACTGGGTGGCCGTGGAAACAATCATTGACGAATCCGCCGTTCGCCACCTCGTTCCCGATCTCAAGGAACTTGGCGCGGAAGGAATCATCGAATACCCGCTCAACAAGATCGTTCCCTGATTTTACCCCAACTTTCGACCTCCCCAACCACTGCATACCATGGGCTCCCTGAAAAAACGTCGTAAGACCAAGATTAACAAGCACAAGCGCAAGAAGCGGATGAAGGCCAACCGCCACAAGAAGCGCTTGCGTTACAAGTCCTAGCAGACGCTGCGTGTGATGGGCCCGGCACCAGAGGTGCCGTTTCCGCCGTGTCCTGCGGAACAGAGGGGACCATCCGGGGGCGGGTCCCGCAATTCCGCCGCAACCCGAGGCCTCTCCCCTCAGGCGTATGGGGGCAATGTGTCGCCTCATCGGGTGGGGAAAACGCGTCTTGTCGCATGGGAGTGGCTCCGCTACCTACTCCGGACCATGAAACACGCCCTGTTCGCTACTGCCGCACTCTTGTTCATGGCGGCCGCCTCGCCCGCCGCCCCGGAGAAACTCTTCAACGGCAAGGACCTCTCCGGCTGGAAAGGCCTTTCACAGTTCTGGTCCGTGCAGGACGGTGTGATCGTGGGGGAAACCACACCCGGCAAACGCACCCGCGGGAACACCTTCCTCGTCTATCAGGGCAAGGCCCTTGAGGACTTTGAACTCACTCTCAAGGCCAAGGTGACTGGAAACAACAACTCGGGCATCCAGTACCGATCCAAGGTCGTCAACGAACAGAACTGGGTGGTGAGCGGCTACCAGATGGACATGCATCCGGCCCAGAACTACCTCGGCATGATGTATGAGGAGAAGGGGCGCGGAATCATTGCCCAGCGTGGCCAGAAGATCAAGGTGGGCGCTGATGGAAAGCGCGCCATCGTGGGCGACTTCGACGCCAAGAAGAAAATCAGTCTCGGCGAATGGAATACCTACACCATCGTGGCCAAGGGCAACGTCCTCACCCACAAGGTCAACGGGGCAACTACGGTTGAGATTGTCGATGAAGAGAAAGCCAAGGGCTCACTCTCGGGCGTGCTGGCCCTGCAGCTTCACGCCGGGGCCCCGATGAAGGTGGAGGTCAAGGACATCGTCCTCACCCGTATCTCCAAGCAGGTCGCCAAAAAGAAGAAACCCGCCTCCAAGGGCGAGGCGACCGTCCACCCCGATGGTTTCGAGGTGGAAAAGATCTACACCGTTCCCAAGGGACACCAAGGTTCCTGGGTCTCCATGGCCATCGACGACAAGGGCCGCCTCTACTGCAGCGACCAGGGCAGGGCCGGAATCTGGCGTATTACCCCCGGCAATGAGCTGAAGGTCGAGAAGGTCCCTGCCCCGATCAGCGGCGGTCATGGCCTCCTTTGGGCCTTCAACCGCCTTTACGTCTGCGTAAATGGCGGTGGGGTAGGCGGACACGGGAGCGGACTCTATTATCTCACCGACACCAATGGTGACGACCAACTCGACAAGGTCACCCAGCTGCGCGGACTCCAAGGGGGCGGAGAACACGGTCCTCATGCGGTCGTCCTCACTCCTGACGGCAAATCCCTCATGGTCCTGGGCGGCAATCACACCAAGCCACCCAACCCGGAAGTCTACTCCGTGCCCAAGAACTACGCCGAGGACCTCCTCCTGCCCCGCATGACCGATGCCCGGGGCCACGCTCGTGGCATCAGGGCCCCCGGTGGCTGGATTGCCAAGACCGACCCCGACGGCAAGAGCTGGAACTTCTACTCCTCGGGATTCCGCAACCAGTATGATGTGGCCTTCAACGCCGACGGGGAAATGTTCACCTACGACTCCGATATGGAGTGGGACAGCGGAACCCCCTGGTATCGCCCCACCCGCGTCTACCACTGCACGAGCGGAAGCGAGTTCGGGTGGCGGACGGGCACCGGCAAGTGGCCGACCTGGTATCCGGACTCTCTGCCTCCAACCGCCGACATCGGTCCGGGCTGCCCCACCGGTGTCATGTCCGGACTGGGTTCCAATTTTCCGGCCGACTACCAGAATGCCATCTACGTCTTCGACTGGACCTATGGAACGATCTACGCCATCCATCTCGACCCGGAGGGCTCGAGCTACAGGGGCGTGAAGGAGGAATTCGTCACCGGCGTGCCGCTGCATGTAACCGACGGCGTGATCGGCAAGGACGGCAACATGTATTTTGCAGTCGGCGGACGCGGAACACCGTCCGCCCTTTACCGGGTGACCTACACCGGGGAAGCCTCCAAGGACCGCCGCTTTCCTGACAAGGAAGCGAATCGATCCCTCCGGATGAAACGCCGGGAACTGGAACAGTACCATGGCAAACCTGTTGCCGGCTCCATCGACAAGGTCTGGAGCAGCCTGGGGCACGAGGACCGCTTTATCCGCTACGCGGCCAGAATTGCCCTGGAACATCAACCCGTCAGCGACTGGGCCGCAAAGGCCCTCAAAGAAGACGACCTGCAAACCGCCCTCACCGCCCTTCTGGCCCTGACGCGGCAAGGCGATGCCAGCCACCAGGACGCACTCCTTGATGCCTTGAGCCAGTTCTCCACTGCTGATATGAACGAGGCCCAGAAACTTGAATCCCTGCGAGTGCTCTCACTCTGCTTTATCCGGATGGGCAAGCCCGATGCTGATACCGCGGAAACGGTCATCGAGGCCATCAATCCCCTCTACCCGGCCAAGACCGATGCCCTCAACCGTGAACTGGTGGACATGCTGGTCTACCTCGGCGCCCCCGACGTGGTCGCCAAGACCGTTCCGCTCCTGCAACAGGAGGCCGTCGGACTTGAAGAGATCGAATTTGACGATGCCCTTCTCAAGCGTTCCGGTGGCTACGGGGGAACCTTCCTCAACCAGAAGGCCAACAATCCGCAACGACAGCAAATTCACTACGTCTTCGCCCTCAAGAATGTCTCCGAAGGGTGGACCGCGGAGTTGCGTAAGCAGTACTTCGGCTGGTTTGCCAAGGCGCGCAACTTCAAGGGCGGGGCGAGTTTCGGTGGGTTCATAAACAACTTCCGCAACGAATCGCTGGCCAAGATCTCCGATGCCAAGGTGAAAGCCGAGATGGATGCCCTGAGTAAGACCCCTGCGCGTCTGGTCCCGGAAGGCTACGAGCAGGCCCGCAAAATCGAGGTAGGAGTGCTTCGAGGCATGAAATTCGACAAGAGCGTTCTTGAAGCCAAGGTCGGCGAGCGGCTCGCCATTGTCCTCACCAACAATGATCCGGACGGCCTGATGCACAACCTGGCAGTGATCAAGCCCGGGACCCGCCAGAGCATTCTGGAAGCGACCATCGCGCTGGGTCCGAAGGCGATTGAGAAGAATTTCATCCCGGATTCTCCTGCCTTGCTGGGGTCCACACCACAGGTTGCCCCGGGCCGCCGCTTCACTCTCTACCTCACCCTGCCTGACAAGCCCGGTGACTACGAATACGTATGCACCTACCCTGGCCACGGCCAGCTCATGTGGGGCACTCTCAAGGTGAAGTGACTCCCCAAATCACGGTTTTCAGATTTCAGCTCCTGAACCTTCGTTTATCCTGGCGGCGGTCCATGACCGCCGCTCTCCTTTCCAGATCCGTCATCCTTCTGCTCCTCAGTGCTCCAGCCTGGGGAGAGCAGGACTCTGCAGGGAAAAATCTGGCGGAATATGCCAGGGGGGTCTTCGCGGATCTGAACGGCGACACCAAGGCCGCACGCCAGCATTTTGAGGCTGCCCTCCAGAAGGATGCCGACTCCTTTCCGGTTGCGCGCAAGACCGCGGGGTTGCAGCGGAAAGACGGGGACCTTTCCGCGGCGGCCAGAACCTTGCGAAGCTACGCTGAAGCACAACCAGGTCACCTGGCCTCCCAGCTCTATTACGCCGACTTCCTGGAGGATTACGCTGCCCGTGACACGGTCGCTCAACGCGCGGCCATGGAGCTCTTGACCGGGGCTGCCAGGCGGTTCCCCCACCACCATGAAGTTTATACCCGCCTCATCCACCTGCACGAGAACCTCGGTCAGCGGGACAAGTCCCTGGCCCTCTTCCGGACTCAACTGGAGGCCGGGGACGCGGGTCCCGAACACTGGATGGCCCTGCCTCCCCTCGCCCAGACTCTTCTGCCGGGGGACTCTCCGGAACTACGGGAAGCTCTTGAGCACATCACGGAAAAAACAGTTGAAACTGGCGTGCAAATCGCGATGGCCGCCCGCCGCGCCTCGGACTACTACCGCAAAACCGGCCGCCTCATGGAAGCGATTGGCGTCCTTCAGAAACATGTGGCCCTCCAACCCGATTCCTTGGGCCTGCGAACCCGGCTCGGCCTCCTCCAACTCTATGCCAAACAGGAGGACGCCGCCCTCAAGACCCTGCAGGAAACCCTGCAAATCGATCCCGACCAGGCCCTCGCTCACAAAGCCCTCTCCCAGTTCTACGAACGGAGCGGAAACCCTGAAAAATCCCTTCATCATCGCGCCGAGGTCCTCCGCATCGCCGGGGGAGCACCGGATGACTTCCTCCAACTGGCTGATCAGTTCCTTGAACTGGAGAAGCCCCACCAGGCCCGTCTTATGCTGGAAAAGGCCCGCTTCGACCACCCCGAGGATCCCGCCCTGGCCGCACGTCTGGCCATTGCCACCCTCCGGGACGGGAATACCGCCGCTGCCTCCAGGCTCTTTCGGCAAGCGGAGGCCCTCGCCAAAGGCTCGGGGCATCCCTCCATCCGGAATATCCTCGACCCCAACTTCCAGATTGAATTCGCGGGGGCACTTCGCCAGACCGGAGATCTGGCTGGTGCGGAAAACCGTCTCCGCAGCGCAATTCGAGGCATTCCTCCCGAGCAGCCCAGGAAGTCCGCCCGCGCTCTCCGGGAACTAGCCCGGCTCTGGATCGACCAGAACAAGAACCTTGCACCCGCGGCTTCCCTTCTCAAACGAGCCGAGGCTCTGGAGCCGGAAAACCCTGAGAACAAGAGACTGTTGGAAAGGACGCGGGAAAAGCGCCCATGAATTCTCTTCCCCGGAAGTGACCTCGCAGAGGCCGGAAAACGCGGTCGTGCGAGACCCCGACTCTGACTTTCAGCCCTGTAGGAAAATATGCCCGAGCTCGCCGAAGTGGAACTCGCCCGCCGGATATGGGAACCGGGAATAGGGCAGCAAATCGTGGCGGTGGACTCCCATCCCCGAACCCGTGTTTATCGAGATACACCCGCCTCTATCATCGAGTCGGCCTTATCTACCACTTTTATTGTTAGCAGCCGGTCACATGGAAAACGTATTCTCTTCAGTTTCGGGAATGGGGGTTCTCGCAAATCGACAGGCACGAATCCGACAACCCACCTTGAGCTTCATCTTGGAATGGCGGGCCGACTCTTCCTGGCAGGCCATGACTACGAGACCACCAAACACGATCACTTCATCCTGCGTACGAAAAAACTTTCCCTGGTCTATTCAGACTACCGGCAGTTCGGGCGCGTCTACCTCCACGATCCCTGCGTGGATCCCTGGGAGAGTCTCCCCGTGGAAGTGCTGGATGCGAGATTCACACTCGCCGGTCTCCGCCGGTTGACCATCCGCCGCATGAGGACCACCCTCAAGGCCCTCCTGCTCGACCAGACCGTTTTCCCCGGGGTAGGCAACTGGATGGCTGATGAGATCTGCTGGCGTATCCCCTGTCACCCGGGAACACGCTTGCAGGAACTCAACCTGGCCCGCCTCCGCACTGTAAGCCGACAGGTCTGCCGGGGGGCTCTCCATCACGTCGCTGACAAAAACCCGCCCCGCGACGGGACCCGGGGATTTTCACCTGGAAGCTATGTGGAGCAGGTTCCTCCCCGTCGCTGGCTCTTCCAACACCGGTGGAAGGCGGGCGGTTCCTGCCCCCGCTGTCGCTCCCCTCTCTCACGCGGAACAATTGCCACGCGCACCACGGCCTGGTGTCCAACCTGCCAGCCGGAGGGTAAATCGCAGGCTTGAGATTGTTACTCAAGGTGTTAGACTGCCTCCGTTCGAGGGCCGGGAATCTCCATGAACCTTACAAAGACTCTCCTCTCCGCGCTTCTACCTGCCGTGGTTGCTGTCACCACCAGCTGCACTATCGTGCCCGAACCGAACCCGAATCAGAAGAGGGTTCTCAAGGCGCAATGGGTCAACCCATATCCCCCGGGAACCTACGCCCACTTCACGGCCGAGCCGTCCTATCCCAAGACCTACAACGTCTACAAGGATCTCACCGCTTTCGGTGAATTGGACGAGGACAATACCCGGGTGGAAATCGATCTCACCCTGCAACGGGCCAGGATTTACAACAATAAGGATATCGCAATGGACTACCCCATTGCCTCCGGAAGAAAGACTTTTCCTACCCCCCCGGGCAACTACCGGATTGTGGAGAAGATCCAGAGCGAGAAACAATCCAACCTCTACGGGACGATTTACGACGCCGAGGGTGAGGTCCACAAGACCGACGCCGACATCACGGAAGACGAAGTCCCCGAGGGCGGAGAGTTCGAGGGAGCCGCCATGCCCTACTGGATGCGCCTGAGCTGGAAAGGTCTCGGCATGCACCAGGGGCGTGTCCCCCGCTACCCTGCCTCGCACGGCTGCGTCCGCATGCCCTCCAAGGTGGCCTACGCGGTCTACGAAAAGCTGCCCCTCGGAACGCGTGTCAGCATCATCCGGTAAAGAGCTCCAAGGCCGGGAACCGGGTTCCCTGACGTTTCTCCTTCAACAAAAGCGTGGCCTACACTGCGCTTTTTCGCGAAGGCAGTAGGTGGCAGCCCTTACTCTCCCCTGTTATACTTCTCGTGGGATTCGGCCTTGATTTCCTTCAGCTGATCGAGGGCCGCTTCCACCTTCTCCTCATCCTTAGCAAGGAAAGCCAGTTCCAGTTCGGCGTATCCAGCGAGGGTGAGCCCCATGAGGCGGCGCGCATCGGCGAGTGCCTTGATCTTATCTGGCCCTTCCGGAAGCTCCTCAATCTCCTTCGGGATCCACTTCATGGCTGCAATGACCGACTGAGATCCTTTAGCGACCAGGGCGGCACTTTTACTCCACCGATCGGGATCGCGCTTGAGCCGACGTAACCCCTTGAGCGATCCGCTCATCAGGTCCATGGCCTCTTCCATGTCCTTGGGCCCGGCCTCTTTCTTCTCCTCCCCGCTCTGGGCATGGGGGACGAACCCGAGCAGAGCCACGGCCGCAGCCAAGGTAATCAACTTGTGGAATGACACTATCTTCATGACGCCCCACTACTTGCGAACGCGGCGTTCTTTGTCAACTTCTCTTGACCTTCATCAGACAACTTACCCGGGCGCCAGAAAAGGAACCGCGGGGAGCCAGGCGCTACTCCTTGTCCGCAATACCAGCCATCCGGTAAAGTTCCAGCGCCTGCTCCAGGGAGTATCCCTCCGGCGGGAGCTTTCGGCGGCCTTCACTCTGGACCACTCGCGTCACTCCCTTGCGAAAACGCTTGATCTCGGTCTGGCGTTCGTCGTCGCTGATACTGCGTTGCACGCGTATGGAGCGTTCTTCATTCACCCGGTCCATCGCGCGCACCAGCATGGCAAGGACTTCCTTCGGATCAAAGGCAGGGGACTCGAGCATCTCCGAGATCCTGGCTGAACCGCTGTTTCCGTACTCGATGGCGAGATCAGGGCTGACCACTGAACAACCGGTGAACCCGCGACCGTTCGAAAACTTGTAGACGGTCGCCCACTTCTTCAGGGCAGGCCATTCGACCGGATAGTCCTGCCCCTTCTTGAGCTGGATCTTCACCGGCACACAGTAGGCCTTGACCAACTCAATGACCTTGGGATCGGAGAGGCCGTGGGCACGCAGGAGACGCCCCTCCAGTCCGCAGGGTTCCCGGGGAGGTCCTTCCTGAGGAACGTAAAAGAACACAAAAAGCGGCTTACCGGTGCCCTTGGCTTCCTTCACCGCATTTTCAACATGGATTCGCCAGGGAATTCGATTCCAGGGAAGTTTACCGGCCTTCTCAACCTCCAGCACCTTGGCCACCATCTTCTTGGCCTTGGCATGGTCCCACGGTTCCCGGGCCGAGGCCGGCGGAAGAAGTAGTCCGAAATTCGCAAGGAGGATCGGGATAATTCCTTTCAAGGCCACGCAGCCTAGCAACCTGCTCCCGCAATCACAAACTCCACTTCCAAGCTCAACAAACTTATTGCCATGGACGTTTTTGTCGTTGCTGGCCCCAAAATCAGCCATGAATCGTTCTCCGCTCACCGGGAAGTTCCCGCCAGGCTCTCGTCAGGCCGGGAGACCATGGGGCTCTCTTCAATCCTTGCTGCTCCCCGCTGTGAACCCATCGGTGTCCTGTGAATAACTTTCGCGTTCAATCACTGGCCTCCCCGGTTAAAAACTCCTTCCGTGGCCGGCAAGGAAGGCAAGCTCACCCCCATGATGGCGCAGTATCAGGCGATGCGCCGCTCGCTTCCTGACGATGTGCTCCTCTTCTTCCGACTCGGTGACTTCTACGAAATGTTTTTCGAGGACGCCAGGGAGGCCGCTGGACTGCTCAACGTAGCCCTTACCAAGCGGGGCGGAGTCCCCATGTGTGGGGTCCCTCACCACGCTGCGGAAAACTACATCGCCAAGCTCATCAAGCAGGGCAGGCGGGTAGCCATCGGGGAGCAGACCTCCGAACCGGTTCCTGGCAAGATCGTGGACCGGGAAATTTCCCAGATCATCTCGGCAGGCACCATCGACAACCTCTCTCTGCTTGATGATCGCCGGCACAATTACCTGGCTGCGGTGTGTGAACATCGGGACACCTTCGGCCTCGCGGTGGTTGATCACTCCACCGGCGAGTTCACCCTCGCGGAGTTTCCCGATCGCCAGCAAATGGAAGATGAGCTCACCAGGCTGGCTCCCTCCGAACTTCTCATCTCGGACGAACAACTGCAGTCACTGGGCGGACTTCCCCACAGCCTGCCCTACGACGGATACGCATTTCTCCTGGATCAGGCCATTCATACCCTGCGTGACCATTTCAAGGTTCAGTCACTCGACGGCTTCGGCTGCTCCGGCATGCAACCTGCCCTCAGTGCAGCAGGTGGTATCCTGCACTATCTTTCCTACCAGTTGCGCCGCTCCTGTGATCACCTCCGGGGATTAGCCGTGCGGCAGGTCGGCGAGCAAGTTGCCATCGACACCGCCTCCCAGCACAATCTCGATCTTGTCAGTTCGCGATCCGGTCGCCAACACACCCTTCTGGGGGTCCTGGACCGCACCGCAACTCCGATGGGCGCCCGCAAACTGCGCGACTGGATCCTCCATCCCATCTCGGACCGCAGCACCTTGGAAGCAAGGCACGATCTTATCGGAAGTTTCCTGGCCGAGAGCTTCCTCCTCGCCAAGTGCCGCGAGAGCCTGAAGGAGATCCGCGATATCGAGCGCTGTACCGGCCGTCTGGCCCAGGGTTCAGGCAATCCCCGTGACCTCCAGGCCCTGCACGCCTCCCTCGCCCAGATCCCATCCCTCCGAACTAACTTGGATGCCCTCCCAGCCCGGCAACCCGGGACCTGCCCCCTGAAAACAGAAATACTCCATCACCTCCACGAGTTCCCCGAACTAGTCGGGTTACTGGGGAAGGCTCTCGTCGACGAGCCGCCGGTCTCACCCAAGGAAGGTGGTCTCATCAGAGATGGATTCGCGGGGGAACTTGACGACCTCCGCTCAGCCTCCCGCGATGGCAAGGAATGGATCGCCCAGATGCAGCAGAGCGAACGTGAGCGCACCGGGATCGATTCACTCAAGATCAAGTTTAACAACGTGTTCGGTTACTTCATCGAAGTCACCAAAGCCAACCTTTCCAAGGTCCCTGAGGACTACCAGCGCAAGCAGACCATGGCCAATGCCGAACGCTACATCACGCCCGGCTTGAAGGAAGTGGAAGGCAAGGTTCTGGGTGCTGACGAGCGGGCTAAGCAGCTCGAGTACGAGGAGTTCCTTAAACTTCGCAGTGCGGTCACGGCCCATCTCGACGAACTGCAGCAATGCGCCAACGGCCTCGCTACTCTCGACGTTCTGCTGGGCCTCGCTGAGACCGCTCAACTCTACCAGCACACCCGGCCGCTCCTCGATGACTCATGCGACCTCGAAATCGTCAATGGTCGCCACCCCGTTCTGGAGCAGACCCTGGTCGAGGAAAAGTTTGTCCCCAACGACTCCAAACTTCACCACGACAACTCTCGCCTCCTCATCATCACAGGTCCCAATATGGCAGGTAAATCAACCTACATCCGTCAGGTTGCCCTCATCGTCCTGATGGCTCAAATCGGAGCCTACGTTCCAGCCGAATCGGCACGCATCGGGCTGGTCGACCGTATCTTCTGCCGGGTGGGTGCCAGTGACGACCTCGCCCGCGGCCAGTCGACCTTCATGGTGGAAATGAATGAGACCTCCCTCATCGTCAATAATGCAACTGACCGCAGCCTCGTTATTCTCGACGAAATCGGTCGCGGCACCGCGACCTTCGACGGCCTCTCCATCGCCTGGTCGGTAGCGGAGCACCTCCACGACGTCATCAAGTGCCGTGCCCTCTTTGCCACCCACTATCACGAGCTCTGCGACCTCGCCAACACCAGGGATGCGGTCGAGAATTACAATGTGGCGGTGCGCGAGTGGAAGGAAGACATCATCTTTCTGCGCAAGATCCTCCCCGGACCGGCCGACAAGAGCTACGGGATCCAGGTCGCGCGCCTCGCTGGACTCCCCGCCCCGATAATTGATCGCGCAAAGGAGATTCTTACTCATCTGGAAATGAGTGCCGGACGGCCCCAAAGCCAAGAATCAAAGACCCCGCAGCCAGCTAAAGACAAACCGTTTCCGCATGCGGATTCCCCACAGATGGACCTCTTCAACGCCTGAGACCACTGGTCACGGCGGAGCCTGAAGAGCGATGTGGGGCCAACTGGGGCAAATTCTCAACCCTTGACTCAAAATTCTCATCCACGATGCTGCTTTGCGGCATATGGAGATCGTTCAGGCAGTCCGCGAAGCCGGTGTGGTGGGTGCAGGTGGCGCAGGCTTTCCCGCTCATGTGAAGCTTGAAGCAGATGCCGAATACGTGCTTGCCAATGGCGCGGAGTGCGAGCCCCTCCTGCACAAGGACGCCGAACTCACTGAGATCTACGCCGCCCAGGTCCTGAGGGGAATGGAGCTGTCCATGAAGGCGACTGGAGCCGACAAGGCGATTTTCGGCATCAAGGCCAAGCGGACCAAGGCTGTGGCCATCCTGGAGGAGGCCACCGGCAACACGAAAATCAAAGTCCAACTCTTTGGCGACTACTATCCTGCGGGTGATGAATTCGTCCTGGTCTATGAATGCACCGGGCGCCTCATTCCGCCCGGTGGTATCCCTCTTGAGGTCGGGACGGTGGTCCACAACTCTGAAACCCTCTATAACATCGCAGAGGCGATGGAGGGGCGCCCCGTCACAAAGAAGATCCTCACGGTGGCCGGAGAGGTGGCAACGCCCATGAGCATGGCTGTCCCGGTGGGGATCACCCTGCAGGAAGTGATCGATATCGCGGGTGGCGCAACCACCGGTGATTACTCCGTGTTCGTAGGTGGACTGATGATGGGAAAGCTGGTCGAAGATCTCAGCCAGCCCGTGACCAAGACCACGGGTGGTCTCATCGTTCTGCCTACCAGTCACCGCCTGGTCCAGCGTGTCCTCACCCCCGACAAGGCCATGCACCGGATCGGCAAGTCCGCCTGTGACCAGTGCAGCTACTGTACGGAATTCTGCCCACGCTACCTGTTAGGTTATGATGTCCAGCCGCACAAGGTGATGCGAACCCTCGGGTTCACCGCCAGCGGCAAGCACAACTGGAGCAAGTGGGCGGACCTCTGCTGCGCCTGCGGCCTGTGCACGCTCTACTCCTGCCCCGAGGATCTCTTTCCCAAGGAAGCCTGCGATCAGGCCATCGCGGACCGCAAGGATGCCGGAATGGAACGCTGGCTCGGACCCACTACGGAAATCAAGGCGCATCCCATGGTGGACGGCCGGCACGTCCCCCTGAAGGCTCTCATGCAAAAACTGGGCGTCACCAACTACAATGTTCCCGCGCCCTGGCACGACATTAATTACGAGGCCCGCAAGGTGACCCTCCCGCTCAGTCAGCACGTGGGCTCTCCATCCCGGGCGGTGGTCCAGGCAGGAGACAAGGTGCAAGCAGGCCAGTTGGTGGCAGACATTCCGGATGGAAAACTGGCTGCCAACATCCACTCCAGCATCAAGGGGACCGTCACTGCCGTAAACGGAGCCGTCACCATCGAAAAAATCTAACCAGATCTCCCCATGACCAAGAACGCCATCGGCATCGTCGAACTCTCCAGCATCGCGGCGGGGTATTCCACCAGCGACGAGATGCTCAAGGCTGCCAACGTCGAGATGTTGCTGGCCCGCTCCATCTGCTCGGGCAAATACATGGTCATGGTGGGAGGTGAAGTGGCCGACGTACAATCCTCGGTCACAGCGGGAATCGAGATCAGCGAGGGAGCGGTCATCGACTCCGCGGTCCTCCCCAACATCGACCCAAGTGTCTTCCCCGCCATCTCGGGAGCCAACCCGGTAGACAAACTGGACGCTCTGGGCGTGATCGAGTCTTTCTCGGTAACCTCCCTGATTGAAGCGGCCGACGCAGCAGCCAAGGCGGCCGACGTTCAGCTCATCGAAATGCGCCTCGCCATGGCCCTGGGCGGCAAGGCGTTTGCTACGCTCACTGGCAATGTTTCAGCGGTCCAGGCCGCCGTCGATGCCGGCGCCGACCTGGTCTCCGAAAAAGGCCTTCTCGTGCATAAGGTGGTCATCCCGCGACCCCACGAGAATCTCCTCAACGAATTGGTGTAACGCTCCTGCCCGGAAAAGGCTCTTCCCGCCAATTTCGGTGGGAAAATCCGCTCTGCCCCTGAAATCCCGATGTCCGTGTCGTCCCTCTTGGGGACTTGCCTAGGGCGAACCACGGGGTGACCATCCGGGTATGCCCAGAGTTCTCCCGGTCCTTGTCCTCGCAGCCCTGGCTCATTCGGCCCTGGCGGAGGAACGTGGACACGCGGCCAGGATGGCCGCAAGCCAGAAGCTCTTCACCAGCACGGTGAGGGCCATCCTGAAGGAACACTGTGTGCGCTGCCACGGGGGCGACAAGACCAAGTCGGGCCTTGACCTGGTCACCCGTGAGGCGGTCCTCAAGGGTGGGGACCAGGGGGTCGCGATCGTTCCGGGCAAGCCTGAAGAAAGCCTCCTCTACCGGGCGGTTGCTCATCTTGAGGAGGAACTGGCCATGCCGCCCAAGAAACCGAAGCTCCCCGCTGACGCGATTGCCGCCCTTGGGGAGTGGATTGCCCTGGGAGCTGCCTACGACCAACCGCTCCTCGCCAGGAGTAAAACGGAAAAGGCTCCAATGCAGGTCACCGACGAGGACCGGCGCTACTGGGCCTACGCCCCTTTGATGGCAACTGTTCCGCCCCCGGCGCAAAACAACGCGTCATCCGAGATCGACCGTTACCTGGCCGCGAAGCACCGGGAGCATGGGCTGGCAGTGGCAGGCCCCCTCGATCCTCACAAACTCATCCGACGCGCCTACTTTGATCTGATCGGGCTTCCTCCCACCCCGGACGAGATCGAAAAATTCGTGCGAAGCGAGGATCCGAAGGCCTACGAGAAGGTTATCGACGACCTCCTCGCTCGCCCTGGTTTCGGCGAACGCTGGGCGCGACACTGGCTCGACGTGGCCCGGTTTGCAGAGAGCCACGGATTCGAACACGACTACGACCGCAAATTCGCCTTCCATTTTCGCGATTTCGTCATCCGCGCCCTGAATGCCGACATGCCCTACGATCAATTCGTGAAGTGGCAGATTGCGGGAGACGAACTGGCACCCGATAACTCGGAAGCGATGGCCGCTACCGGGTTTCTCGGGGCAGGGGTCTACCCCACCCAGATCACCTTCAGCGAGGCGGAACGCATCCGCTTTGATGCCACCGATGACATGCTCGCCACCATGGGATCAGCCATGCTGGCCACTACCATCGGCTGTGCCCGTTGCCACGATCACAAGTATGATCCCATTCCCACTCGCGATTACTACGAACTGCTCAGCGCCTTCACGCAGACGGTACGAACCGAAATCGACCTCGAAACCAACAAACCCACCGGCGCGGCAATGGACAAGTTCAAGGAGGCCATGGCCAAACTGCAGGCGGAAGCAGATACCTTCAAGAAGGACCAGGCCCCGAAGAAGCTGCACGCCTGGCTGCAATCCAACCGGGCAGGGGATAAGGATGAGCCCTCTTCGGCCTGGACCATCCTGGTGGCCGAGCCCCTCGTCTCCAAGGGGGGCACAACCTTCAAACGACAACCCGACGGTTCCTACCTCGCGGGTGGGGTGAATCCCAATTCCGACGTCTACACCTTCGTGAGCACCTCCCCGGTCGAGGAACCGCGTTCCCTGCGCATCGAGGCTCTGACGCACCCGTCAATGAAGCGTGGGGGACCAGGCCGGGCCAGCAATGGCAACATCGGGCTTTCTCACCTCGAGGTCTCTGCCGGAACCACCGCCCTGAAACTGGCCAATCCTCGGGCAACCTTCAACCAGAACGACAGTCTCCATGTGAACCTCGTGATCGATGGGAATCCCAAGAGCGGCTGGGCAGTCGACCCACAAGTCGGGAAGGATCACGCAGCTGTTTTCGAGATCACAAATCCCGAAGTCGTCAAAGGCGCAAGTAAACGGCTCTCCATCAAGCTCCACTTCAACCTCAATACCCAGCACAATATCGGACGCCTGCGCCTCTCCGTAAGCAACCGCCCGGCAGCCAATCTTCCCCTGCGGGAGGGACACTCTGATCCGGGCGAGATCGCCCGCAAGGAGCTCCTTGCCCTCGACCGAAAAACAAAGGGCACCCCACAGGATGCGGATCTTTCCCGCATGATTGATCTCTACCTCCAGCTCGATGCCGACTGGGCCAGTTTAAACAGCCGGATCAACGCCCTCAATTCCACCCGGCCCCAGGGCAAAAAAGAAAAGGTGATGATCTGCAGCGAGGGCCTCAAGCCGATGCGCCACCACACTAACAGTGGCAAGGTGCCGGACTTCTACAAGGAAAGCTACTACCTCGTGCGTGGCGATCCGGCTCAGAAGAACGGAAAGGCCCCTCAGGATTTCCTCAAGGTCCTTATGCGTAATGGAAAGAGTGCGGAAGCCTGGGTGATCCCCGCCCCGGGCGGGGCACGCACTTCCATGAAGCGCAGTGGGGTGGCGAAATGGATCACCGATGTAGAGAACGGAGCCGGTCATCTTCTTGCCCGCGTCATCGTCAATCGGCTGTGGCAACATCATTTCGGCCGCGGAATCGTGGAATCAGTCAACGATTTCGGCTTCCAGGGCACCAAGCCAACCCATCCCGGACTGCTCGATTACCTGGCCCGTGATCTCATCGCGCACGAATGGACCCTCAAGCGCATGCATAAGAAGATCATGATGAGCGCGGCTTACCGCATGGGCTCCTCCGGTAACAAGACCAATACCGGTGCCGATCCCGGGAACCGCTACTGGTGGAAGCGGGAGCCCCGGCGCCTGGAAGCGGAAATCATCCGCGACAACGCCCTCGCAGTCAGTGGACTGCTCGACCGCAGGATGTACGGGGCTGGCACCCTGGACCAGAGCATGAAACGACGCAGCATCTACTTTTTCGTCAAACGCAGCAAGATGGTGCCCATGATGCAGCTCTTCGACTGGCCTGACAGCATGACGAGCCAGGGACAACGCGCAATGACAACCACGCCCTCACAAGCCCTCGTGTTCATCAACAGTCCACAGGTGCGCGAAATGGCCAGCCGCTTTGCAAAGGCTCTTCTCAATGAGAGCGATCCGGTTGGCAGCGCAGTCTACCGCGCCCATGGATCGCCTCCCACGAGCGAACAGCGGAAACGCATGAACCATTTCCTCAATGAACAGATTGCGAGCTACGGCGGGAAGAAGGAGCCCGCCCTCGTGGACTTCTGCCATGCCCTCCTGGCCTCAAATGAAATGATCTACGTGGAGTAACCGTGATGAACTGCAACCGTATTGAAGATCTCTGGTCCCGGCGTGAACTCCTGGGCAGGGCAGGCGGCGGGCTCGGTGCCCTTGCCCTCGCATCCCTCCTCCACGAGAACGGCCACGCGGCCATCGAACTGGGCGATAATCCCCTCGAGGCCCGCAAACCACACTTCAACGGCAAGGCCAAGCACGTGATCTGGCTCTTCATCAACGGCGGCCCGTCCCACGTCGATACCTGGGATCACAAGCCCGAACTCACCAAGCGCGATGGGCAGAAGCTCGAAGGCTTCGACCCTACCACTGGTTTCTTCGAAAATGCGGTCGGCCCGCTGATGAAGTCCCCCTTTGAATTCAAGCAACACGGCCAGAGTGGAGCCTGGGCCTCCTCCCTCTTTCCTCATCTTTCCAGACACGTGGACAAGATGGCATTCGTAAAATCCTTCCATACCCAGTCCAACAACCACAGCCCCGCCCTCTTCATGGCCAATACGGGGGTAACACGCATGGGCCATCCCTGCGTGGGGAGCTGGGTGGCCTACGGCCTCGGAACCGAGAATGAAAATCTGCCTGCTTTCATGGTCATGAGCGACCCAAAGGGCCGCGGCCTGCCCAAGGGCCACGCAGCCAACTGGGGCAACGGATTTCTTCCGGGATCCTTCCAGGGCACCTGGGTCAATACCAAGGGTGATCCGATCCCGAACCTGAAGCGGGTTGCCGGTCTGAGCAAGGAACAGCAACGTGCCCAGCTCCGTTTCCTGAATGAGATGAACCAGGCTCACCGCGAGCGCGTTGATGCGGATCGCAAGCTCACTGCGCGGATCAAGAGTTTCGAACTTGCCTACCGCATGCAGGAGGAGGCTCCCGCATGCGTCGATGTCGACTCCGAACCGGACCATATCAAGAAGCTTTACGGTCTCGAAAACGGACAATGCAGTCATTTTGCCCGCCAGTGCCTGATGGCACGGCGTATGATCGAACGTGGTGTGCGCTACGTGCAAATCTACTCCGGGGGAATGGAGAACCAGCGGAGCTGGGACGGGCACAACGACATCATGGGTAATCACACCGGCTTCGCGGGCGAAACAGACCAGCCCATCGCAGGCCTCCTGCATGATCTCGAGGAACGCGGACTTCTCGACGAGACCCTCGTGATCTGGGGCGGAGAGTTCGGACGCCTTCCCGTGGCCCAAAAGAGCAATAAACCCGGCCGCGATCACAATCCTCACGCCGGCTGTTACTGGTTTGCCGGGGGCGGAGTGAAGGGCGGAACCTCCTACGGCGAGACCGACGAAATCGGCCATCGCGCGGCGGTCGACAAGGTCGAAATCCACGACCTGCATGCGACCATCCTCCATCTCCTCGGACTCGATCACAAGAAACTCACCTTCAAGCACAGTGGGCGAAGGTTCCGGCTGACCGACGTGGCGGGACGGGTTATTAACCAGATTATCGCCTGACCCCGGACCCGCAATTAGATAAGTGATCCTGATAATCTGGCTACTCCAATCCCCTTTCTGTGCTAATATCGGAGGCAGGCAGCACGTTCCTATCTTGAAATCGTCCTTGAAATAGGGCTTTTTATCAGTCCCGGCACGTTAGCACGTATCCTGTTTCATCATGAGCATTCATGCCCGACTCAATCCCGAGGCCCAAGCCAACTTGGAGTCCCAGCGCCGGGCGTCGGTCATCACGAGCCTGATTATCGCCGTCCTCTCCGTGGTCCTGGTGGTGCTCATCCTCTTTTTCATTCTGCTGCCTTCCCTCTCCATCCACTCCCCCATCATCGTGGCCTATAGTGCAGGCTCAGAGGAGGAGGACCCCCTTCAGGAAAAGCGGATTACCCGCGAGGTAACTCCCAAGCCCAACGCTCCCTCCTCGGCCATGGCCAAGGTCATGGCCTCGGTGGCGCCCACCGATACCGCCGTCCCCGTTCCGGAGGTGGAAGCTGTTCCGGCTCTCACCTACGGCTTCAGGGACGATATCGGCCAGGGGTGGGGCACTGGTGGCAATGGAGGCGGCGGAGGCTTCGGTCGGATCCCGGCCGCCATGCGGAAGCGGTGTTCGGCCGCCGACCGGATGCGCCGACTCAAGCAGAGTGGCGGCAACGAGGCCTGCGAAGAAGCGGTGGTCAAGGCCCTGCGCTGGTTCAAGAAGGTGCAGCGTCCCGACGGGTCCTGGGGCGGCAACTACCAGGTGGCCCAGACCGGCCTCGTTCTCCTGGCCTACCTCGGTCACTGCGAGACGCCTCTCTCCGAGGAATTTGGTGAAGCCGTCACCAACGGCATGGTCTATCTCATCGACAACAGCGTGAAGAACAAGGGACGACTGTGCACCACCCGCGGTAACAACCACTGGGTCTATGAACACGGCATCGCCACCTACGCGCTTGCCGAAGCCTACATGTTCTGCAACATCCTCGGACTCAACATTCCCAACCTGAAGGATTCAGTCCAGCTGGGTGTCCAGTGGATCATCGACAACCAGAACTCCTCGGGAGGATGGGACTATGCCTTCAACGAAGGCGGCCGTGGAGGCGACATGTCCATCACCGCCTGGCAAATGCAAGCCCTCAAGGCAGGCTACCATACCCGCCTGCAGTTCCGTAACATGCCCGAGTGCATCAGCAAGGCGCTCAATTACTGCGAAGGGCGACAGAACAGTAATGGCGGTTTTGGTTACAGCGGGACGAGTCCGGTGGGTGGCGGGCACTTCACCCTGACCGGTGCAGGCGTCCTCTGCTTCCAGCAGCACAAGGGATCAGGACATCGTGCGGCCCGCAAGGGAATGGACTATATCGATCAACACGCCCGCATCAGCTACCAGGGAGGGCCCTGCAACCTTTACGAACACTACTACGTGAGCCAGGCCGCCATCAACCACGGTGGCAAGAGCTGGCGGGACTACAACGACAAGTTCCGCGACACCCTCCTGAGTGGCCAGGAAGGTGATGGGCACTTCCGCCCTCCCCCGAATCCCGGTCCGGGCCATCAGAACGATCCGGTCTACAACACCGCCCTCGCCACCCTCATGCTGGAGGTTTACTACCGCTTCCTGCCGGGTACCGGCTTTGGGCTCTAGAGGGCCCGGGAGGAGATTCCTCTCTCCCGCAATCAATCCCGGAAAGAGCACGGCGGGGCTGGATCCTGCCGGCATGGACAATCCGGACCATGTGATCTGTGCCATGGCTTCCCGCCCCAGGATTTGGACTGCGGGAGACCTGGCTCATTTTGCCCGGTATTGATCCTGCAATCTCCGCGTGCTTGATGCCTCCCCGCTGACCCGCTAATCTTCCTGAATGCTACGTGGAGTAAGTGTCATCGCCACCCTGCTCCTGCCCTGCCTGCCCCTGGGAGCACTGCGCGGGGAATCCGTGCCTGCTGCCATTGATCGCCTCATCGCTGCCGGGGCGGGTGGCCCTCTCGCACCAGCAGCCGATGATGCTGAGTTCCTGCGGAGAATCCACCTTGATCTGGCCGGCAACATTCCCACCTCCGCCCAGACCCATGCCTTCCTGGGTGACAAATCTGCCGACAAGCGTAGCCGGGTCATCGATCAACTGCTTGCCAGCGAAAACTTCGCTGAACACTGGACCGACCGTCTCTCCGTCATGCTGCTGGAGCGACAGCAACTCAGCCAGATCCCGGATGACGAATGGCGGGCATACCTGAAAAATAATCTCCGGGGCCAGCCACGCTGGAACGTTCTCGTGGGCGAGATGATTGCTGGTACCGGGAAAGGAGAATCCCGCGCCGCAATGAGATTCCTTGGGAAAGGTAATCACCACCGCCTCACTGAGGATATCGCCCGCCTTTTCCTCGGACGTGATCTTGAATGCGCCCGCTGCCACGATCATCCCTCCGTTGACGATTGGACCCAGGCCCACTACTGGGGCCTCTACGCCTACCTGAACCAGACCAGACTCGCTACCCACTCCGGAGAGAAGCGGCCATACTTCGTAGAGAATCTCGCAACCAGAAAGGTGGAGTTCCAATCCGTGTTCTTCGAAGACAAGGAGGACACCGGCCCCCGGCTACCGGATGGGAAAGAAGTCCTCATCCCAAAGTTTGAAGAGAATCAGGGCTTCGAAAAACCTGCGGCCGATGGCCTGCCTGCCGTACCCATATTTCGTCCGCGCGAACTGCTCGCTCGTGATCTCGCTTCCGGCCAGAACAGCCTCTTCGTCCGCAACAGCGTGAACCGCTTCTGGAAGCTCATGATGGGGAGGGGATTCTGGATGCCCCTCGACCAGGCCCATAGTGAAAACCCACCCTCCCATCCCGACCTTCTTGATCTGTTGGAACGCCAGTTCGTTGCCCAGCAGTTCGACCTGAAGTGGCTCCTCCGCCAGATCGCCCTCAGCGCAAGCTACCAGCGCAGCAGCCGGCTTCCCCCGGGGGAGAAGGAGACCGAGCCAGCTGACTACCGCGTCGCCTGTCTCAAGGGGCTGACTCCCGAGCAACTCCTTCACGCCATCCTGCGGGCCACTGGCAACGAGGATGTCCGCACCCGGAAGTCCACCAGCAAGGAAACGTTTGACCGCCGCGGCTACTTCACCGGCACCAACTCCAAGCTGCCCACCGCCTACTCCGACATCCGGACCATTTTCGCAGAGACCTTCGGCCAACCCCCGGGGGTAGCCGAGGACGACTTTGCGCCGGGTTTGAACAAGGCGCTCTTTCTGATGAATGACCGTCTCATCCTCCACTGGCTGCAGCCACGGGAACAAAATCTTGCCTCCCGGCTTGCCAGGATGGAATCCCCTGATGCCATTGCAAAAGAACTCTATTGCGCTGTTCTCTGCCGCCTGCCGGAAGAGGATGAACGAGAGGAGCTGTCGGCCTACCTTGAAACCCATCACGAGCGGAGGACGGCCGCTGTCGTTGATCTTATCTGGGCTCTCCTTACTTCAACCGAATTCCGCCTGAATCACTAGAACCGTAGAAGAATGCCCCCTCCCGGATCCATGCCCTGCCAATCCCCCTGCCACACCCTGTCCAGACGGCGTGTGCTCGGCCTCCTTGGCGGCAGCACTGGATTTGGCAGCTTGGTTCAACCCGCCATTGCCAGGGAAATCGCCAACAAGAACAAGCAGGTCTGCCTCATCTGGCTCGACGGCGGCATCAGCCAGTTTGAGAGCTGGCACCCGCTGCCCGGCAGCCAGTTCGCCGGACCGTTCCGAAACATCCGCACCAGTATCCCCGGCATCCACTTCAGCGAGCTACTTCCCCACACAGCCAAAATCGCGCACAAGATCTCGGTTATTCGCAGCATGTGCACAAAGGACCCGAATCACTCAAGCGGCGTGCCCCGGATCCAGCGCGGAGACCCTGTTGACCGCGGAGTAGACTACCCCTACCTCGGCTCTGCGGTCTCCAAGCTTCTCGGACCCGCCGACCCCGAGCTCCCGCCCTACATCTGGATCAAACCCGGCAATGGCGGCTTCATCGCACGCGAGGCTGGCTTTCTCGGAGCAGAGTATGGTGCGCTCGCTCTCGGGGACGGAAAGGCCCCAGTCCACATCCACCGGCCCGAATCCATTTCCGCACAACGGGACGAGGCCCGGCAGATCCTGCGCAAGCAGGCCAACCAGCGGTTCAAGTCCTACCGGGGATCCTCTGAAATTGATGCCTACGAGACCAGTTATCGCATGGCCCGGCAGCTCATGGCCCGCAAGGACATCTTCGATGACACCCTGATCGATCCCGCAGACCGTGAACGCTACGGCAGCCACCCGCTGGGCCGCCATATCCTCCGGGCCCGTGACCTGCTGGAGTCCGGCGTACGATTCGTAAAGGTCAACAGCTATCACTGGGATACTCACGGTGACAACTTCAACATGTCACAACGGCTCATCCCTCAGATCGACCAGCCTTTCGCTGCCCTCATCGACGATCTTGATGAGCGCGGTATGCTCGACAATGTTCTTGTCGTTCTCATGAGCGAGTTCGGCCGCACCCCGGTCATCAATTCCCGTCTCGGCCGCGACCACTGGCCGGATTGCTGGAGCCTCGCGCTGGCGGGCTGCGGCATCAAGCGGGGAGCCATAGTGGGAAACAGTGACAAGGACGGCGTGTTCGTAGATGGAACCGGTTACGACATCGGCGATCTCTTCCATACCATCTTCAGCGTACTCGGGATCGATCCCCGGCGGAAAAAATACCGCCATAAGGGGCAGAAACTGGCCATCGCACACGACGATTGCGGCCCCATCCGGGAGGTCATGGCATGAACGCTCCCGAACTCGATGCCACCGCTGCCTGGATCTCGCGCGAAATCAAGTTCCCGCGCCAGCTTTTCCGCGCACGCTTCAGCCCCGATGGCCACACCATTGCGGCGGGAGGACAGGACCGGCTGGTTCATCTCTGGAATCTCCGGGAAGAAGAACCGTTGCACCGCTCCCTGAACGCCCATAAGACCTGGCTCTCCTCACTTGCGTTTCACCCATCGACACCCCATCTCTTCACTGCCGACTACCAGGGCGTGATTTATTGTTGGGCCTACCTCGAGGAAAAATCCACCAAGCCAATCTGGACCATTCCAAACGCCGACCGCGACAACGTCCGTGCTCTCGCGGTCACTCCGGATGGCAAATATCTTATCAGCGCCGGCGACGACACCGTCATCAAACTCTGGCACACTGACAGCGGCAAGGCGGTCACCAGCCTGGAAGGGCACCGCGATTGCATCTTTTCCCTCGCTATTTCACCGGATGGGAAGCATCTCGTCAGCGGCGACCTCCTCGGCACGATCCGTCAATGGAACCTGGCTGACGGCCTGAAGTTCGTGCGCGCACTGGATGCCTCCCTCCTTCATACCCGTGAAGAGCGGTTCCTCGCCGACGTAGGCGGGGTGCGCAGCCTTGCCTTCAACACAGAGGGCACTCTCCTCGCGGCGGGCGGGATGAAGGAAGCCAAGAGTAATGCCTTTTGCCCCGGCAAACCCACGGCCCTGGTCTTTGACTGGAATAATGGGAAAGTGCGCAGCGAACTCGGGATCAAGGGCAAGAGTGACGGCCCGTTCAATTCTCTCTGCTTTCTCGCAAACGGAATCCTCGCCGGCCACACCGAGATACTGCACGCTAATTCCGAACTGGTATTCTGGAAAATCGAACAATCGGATCCGCTTCATTCCCTTGTCAATCCCTCCGCCTACGAACTCAGCCTGCATCCCGATGGTCGCCAACTCCTCGCCGCCTGCTACGTTTCGGGAGGCAGCAGCGGTAATGGCGCTCGCAAGAGGGATCGCGAGAAATACCTTTCAAATGGCTCTACCCTGCGCGTATTCAGCCTCTACAAGCAACCGGCAGACACCTGAGACGGGTCCCGGAGCCCTAATCCACTGTCCATCCGGATCATCGAAGCCTTGATCCTGACAGAATTTCCATGCGGATGGGCCATCCTCCCATCCGGAGGCGAAAACCCCTTGGCCTGCAGGTCATTTCGATATTGTCTCGCTCCGTGAGCAGAGCAGTTGTCACCGGAGCCGGGTCGGGCATCGGCCGCGCCATTGCGGTCGAGCTCGCGAGGCAAAATCACGAGATCGTCATCCTTGAGGTCGACGAAGCGGCCGGAGAGGAGAGTGCCGCTTTCATCCAGAAGTCCGGAGGTTCGGCCCGCCTGGTCCCCTGTGACATCTCACAAACCGACTCTGTCCGGTCTGCGTTCGACCAGCTCGAGTCTCTCGACATCCTGGTCAACAACGCCGGAATCGCTTCGGTGGGCAATGTGGAGACATGCACCCCGGAGGAAATGGACCGTATCTACGAGGTCAATGTTAAGGGCATGTATCACTGCCTCCACTTTGCTGTTCCAAAGATGGTCCAGGCCGGAAGAGGATGTGTGGTGAACCTCGCCTCGGTGGCATCCTACCTCGGAATCTCGGAACGTTTCGCCTACTCCATGTCAAAGGGTGCAGTCCTGAGCATGACCATGTCCATTGCCCGCGACTACATTGACAGCGGAATCCGCTGCAACTGCATCTGTCCCGGCCGGGTTCATACGCCCTTCGTTGATGGCTACCTTGAAAAAAATTATTCAGAACAGGAACGCCCGGAAATGTTCAAGAAACTCAGTGAATGGCAACCGATCGGTCGTATGGGAACACCCGAGGAAGTCGCTGGCCTCGTGGCTTACCTCACTTCCGAGCAGGCCAGTTTCATCACCGGAAGCGCCTTCGAGATCGACGGCGGCGTGACCAATCTCCGCTAGCTCTTCGCCTTTTACCGTAACCTGTTACTTTCACTTACCCCTCTCCTTCCATGAAACTCACTCGCTTCCTCCAAGATGGATCGCCCACCCCGGGACTCTTCCTCGATGATGACACTATTCTCGACGCCTCCGCCTTTGGCGAAGACTGGAATGAGGATTTCTTCGGCAATGATGGCCTCCCACGCCTGGAAAGCTGGCTGGCCCAGAACCGCGAAACCGCCCCCACCCTGCAGGCTTCCGCGATCACTCTCGCTCCGGCGGTGGCACGACCGTCCAAACTCATCTGCATCGGCTTGAATTACGCCGCCCATGCTGCCGAAGGCGGCCTGGAACCACCTGCCGAACCGGTTCTCTTTTCCAAGGCCACCTCGGCCTGGAGTGGCCCCAACGACGACCTCGTTATTCCCCGTGACTCCGTAAAAACAGACTGGGAAGTGGAACTTGCCTTCGTTATCGGCAAACACTCCAAGTATGTCGCTGAGGAGGACGCCCTCGCCCACATCGCGGGCTTTGCGGTGCACAACGACTACTCCGAGCGCGAGTGGCAGCTGGAAGGAACCGGCCAGTGGGTAAAGGGCAAGTCCGGTGACACCTTCGCCCCCTTTGGGCCGTATCTTGCCACCACCGACGAAGTTCCGGATCCCGGCAACCTGCGCCTCTGGCTCAAGCGCAATGGAGAGACCCTGCAGGACAGTAACACCAGCGATCTTATCTTTTCCATCCCGCACCTTGTTGCCTACGTAAGCAAATTCATGTCGCTTCTGCCCGGCGATGTCATCTCCACCGGAACCCCTGCCGGGGTCGGCATCGGATTTGACCCGCCACAATTCGTGCAGGAGGGCGACGTCTTCGAACTCGGGGTGGACGGCCTCGGTATTCAACGGCAGGTCGCGGTCAAGGAATCCTGACTCTTCGTCCTTTCGCTGCCTTGAAGATCACCGGTTTCAGAACCCACGACGCGCGCTTCCAGACCTCCGCCCAGCTGGACGGTTCGGATGCCATGAATCCGGACCCCGACTACTCGGCGGCCTACGTCGTGCTCGAAACGGACGGCGATCACGAAGGACACGGGCTGACCTTCACCCTCGGACGGGGCAACGAACTCTGTATCGCTGGGATCAGATCCCTCGCACCCTGTCTTATCGGCATGTCGCTGGAGGAAATTACTTCCGACATGGGAGCCTTCTGGCGCCATCTTACCGGAGACTCACAACTTCGCTGGGTGGGGCCTGACAAGGGCGTCATTCACCTTGCCACCGGCGCGGTGGTCAATGCCGTATGGGACCTCTGGGCCCGGGCGGAGGGCAAACCGGTCTGGGAACTCGTTACCGGGATGACTCCCGACGAAATTGTCCGTTGCATTGACTTTCGTTACCTCACCAACGCGCTCACCCCGGAGGAAGCCTGCGATATCCTGGAACGTGCTCACGAAGGCCGGGAGGAACGCCTGGCCCGGCTCCTGGAGCATGGCTACCCGACCTACACCACCTCGGCGGGCTGGCTCGGTTACTCCGACGACAAGTTGCGGCGTCTCTGCCAGGAAGCGGTTGATGCCGGTTGGACGCACCTGAAACTCAAGGTGGGCGCCGATCTCGAGGATGACATCCGCCGCCTGCGAACCGTCCGGGAGGTGGTCGGCCACCAAATCACCCTCATGGTCGACGCCAATCAGGTCTGGGAACCGGACGAGGCCATCGAATGGATGAAGCCCCTCGCCGAATTCGATCTCTGGTTCCTTGAGGAGCCAACCTCGCCGGACGACGTCCTCGGACACAAGCAGATCCGCGATGGCATCGCTCCCATCAAGATCGCCACCGGGGAATGCTGCCAGAACCGGATCCTTTTCAAGCAATTCCTCCAGGCCGAGGCGATCGATGTGGTCCAGATCGATGCGACCCGCGTAGGAGGCCTGAACGAGAACCTCGCCATCATGATCATGGCAGCCAAGTTCGGGAAACCGGTGTGTCCCCACGCCGGCGGAGTAGGCCTGTGCGAATACGCCCAGCACCTCTCCATCATAGACTTTCTCAGCATCTCGGGATCCTGGGAAGGACGGGTGACCGAATACGTCGATCACCTGCATGAACATTTTGTCTCCCCCTGTGTCCTGAAGAAGGGGCGTTACCAGGCACCCACCACCCCGGGATTTTCCATCGAAATGAAAGAAGAAACTCTGGCACAATTCCCCCCCAGTTAACAACAGAACCATGGACCTGAATCTTAAGGATAAAGTCGTGATCGTGACCGGGGGTGCCAAGGGTATTGGAGCTGCCGCAGTGGAAATCTTTGCCCGGGAAGGCGCCATCCCGGTCATCGTGGGACGCAGCCCGGAAACCGGTAATGCGCTACTCGAACGCATCGGCGCTACGGGCGCGCGTGGGCTCATGATCGAAACCGAGCTGAGCGAGATGGACGCCTGCCGCTCCGCAATCATGAAGACCCTGGAGACCTTTGGCCGTCTCGACGGCATCGTTCACAATGCCGGCGTCAACGACGGAGTCAGCCTGCGGGCCGGACCGGACGAGTTTGTTGCTTCCCTGCGGCGCAATCTCTTCCACCTCTATGACCTCACCCACTTCGCCCTTGATGCCCTTATCGAGAGCACCGGATTCATCATCAACGTCTCCTCCAAACTGGCGGTCACTGGCCAGGGAAGCACCTCCGGCTACGCCGCGGCAAAAGGTGCCATTCACGGACTGACCCGGGAATGGGCGGTCGACCTCGCCGACCACGGCATCCGGGTTAACACCGTTGTGCCAGCCGAGGTATGGACGCCCATGTACGATTCATGGATCAAGACCGTCGAAAATCCGGAGAAAACCCTGGAAGCAATCCGGGCCCGCATTCCGCTTGGCCAACGCATGACAAGTGCCGAGGAAATGGGCAACGCCATCGTGTTCCTCGCCTCCCCCTGTTCCGGGCACACCACCGGCCAAATCCATCACATCGATGGCGGCTACGTTCACTTCGACCGCTCCTACGGAAACATCGAAAAGGACGAATCCTGAAGGGCAGCAGCACAGGCTGCGACCCTTGCCTCCCGGGAGCCCTTCCCCCTACGAGGCTTAAACGCTGGAATCCACCAGGACGTGGTCAAACGGCGGCGGCTTCATCGCCGTAGTCTGCAGATAGGACTCCCAGTGGGCCAGCTTGGCGAGGTCTCTCGCTTCACCCCGACGCTCCATGCGCTCCCGTCGCAGTTCAGGGGGACAGGATACAAAGTGCACCTCCACCGGGACTCCAAAGCGTGCCGCGAGACCTGTGGGCCAATCCAGTTGCTGGGATTCCCGCGTGAAGGGCCCCACCAGGACCACCGGAAGATGTCCAAGGTTCGCTTCCGCTACCTGGAAAAGCGATTCGTAAACCGGTTCCCGGAAGATCTCCTTGTACCTTGGCGAGTCCCTGTCGTCGCGGGAAAACCCCGCGGCTTCCAACCCCGCCTGCACGACCGTTTCGGTGGCGATGTCATTATCGAGCAGGACCGCGCCCAGCCGGGCCGCCAGTTGCCGCCCGTAACAGGTTTTCCCGCCCGCGGGTGGGCCACAGACCACGTACAATTTCATTTCAGCCGACATGCAATCTTCTGTCCCCGTGGTGCACGAAAACACCACGGATACACGTCCTGCCGGGGTAACTTCCCGAATAACACGACCTCCACCTAGCAGAGAGCCCGGAACCTCTCAAGGCCTTCGCCCTCTCCCTTCGCTCCTCATTCCAAGGTATATCCTCCAAATCCCTCCGGGTTCGTGGCTGCTCTTGCATCCCCGGGCATTTTCTCTGAGGCTTCACCCATGTCCCAGCGAACGGGCGTTCTCCTCCTCGTCTCCGGACCCTCCGGGTCCGGCAAGACGACCCTCTGCCGGCGACTGGCCCGGGACGGGGAAGCCCACTACTCCATTTCCTGCACCACGCGCCCAATCCGGGAGGGCGAGGTCAACGCCCGCGATTATTACTTCCTGACCCGGGAACAGTTTGAAGCTGACGTGGAAGCTGGTAATTTCGTCGAGCACGCCGAGGTGCATGGGAATCTCTACGGGACCCTGAAGTCCGAGGTCATCGAGTTTTTGCAGCGCGGCGAGGATGTGGTCATGGACATCGATGTGCAGGGTGCCGCCCAGGTGCGGTCCTGTGACGATCCCCTCATTGCTGCCAACCTGGTGGATCTCTTCGTCATGCCGGCCAGTGAAGACGAATTACGCGAACGCCTTGCAGGTCGCGCCACCGATCCCGAGGAAGTGATCGCACTCCGCCTCCGCAATGCCATTGAGGAGATGAGCCACGCTGGTTCCTACACTTATCGGCTCATTTCGGGTTCAAAGGAAGACGACTACCACCGTTTCAGGTCCCTTCTCATCGCAGAGCGCCTGCGGGTTTCCCGCCTGCTCTGAGGAGAAGCGCTCCACTCCGCAAG
Organism: Roseibacillus sp.; assembly: GCA_022448985.1. GTDB lineage: Bacteria > Verrucomicrobiota > Verrucomicrobiia > Verrucomicrobiales > Akkermansiaceae > Roseibacillus_B. The sequence continues at coordinate 40,042 of JAKVCR010000052.1, read as the reverse complement.
AAATTCTTCGCAACATCGCCGTAGATGGAGGTTAATTCCGGCACATGACCATTGTTCTCGGAATTACCGGATCCATCGCGGCCTACAAGGCGGCCGACCTCGTCTCGCAACTGGCGAAGGATGGTCACCAGCTGCACTGCGTTATGACCCAGGCGGCCACCGAGTTTATTACCCCACTCACCCTGCAGGTACTCTCCCGCAACCCGGTCCTCGTCTCGCTGGAGGACGAAAAGCAGTCATGGAAGCCGGGCCATATTGACCTCGCTGATCGCGCAGACCTTCTCCTGGTCGCTCCTCTCAGTGCCGACACCCTGGGAAACTTTGCCAACGGCCTCGCTCCCGATCCACTCTCAAGCATCTATCTCGCGACCCAGGCCCAGGTTCTCCTTGCTCCGGCCATGAACGGAAAGATGTGGGAACACCCCGCCACCCAGCGCAACGTTGCACAGCTTAAGGCCGATGGATGCCGCTTTCTCGGTCCTGAGGAATCCGGGATGCTGGCCTGCGGATACGAAGGTGCCGGACGACTCGTCCCGGTGGAGAAGATTATCGATGCAATCAAGGAATGGCCCTCCTCCGGATAGGCGTCTTTATCTCCCCCCTGAAACCATCCCGGCTTCCGATCTCAACGCCCCTCCGTGAAAATTCTCGTCACTGCCGGCTCAACCCGCGAGCCACTCGACCCGGTTCGTTACCTCACCAATCGGTCTTCCGGCAAGATGGGCTACGCCCTCGCTAATGCCGGCGCGCAACTTGGACACCACGTCACCCTGGTCTCAGGTCCCACCAACCTTGATATCCCCATCAACGTGGATTACGTCCCGGTCCAGACCGCCCAGGAGATGTTTGAGGCTGTAAGTGTCCATATAGCCGGGACGGACGCAGCCATCTTCTCGGCTGCAGTAGCTGACTACCGCCCTGCCTCCTTCGCGGAGAACAAGATCAAGAAGTCCGAGGACCGCGTCACCCTTGAGCTCATTCGCAATGCCGACATCCTGGGATCGGCTCGTGCTGAGTTCAGCTACGAGGGCGTCCTGGTGGGATTCGCTGCCGAGACTGAGAATCTCGAGGAAAACGCACGAGGAAAACTGCAACGTAAGGACTGCGACCTGGTGGTCGCAAACGACGTTTCCCGGGCAGGGATCGGCTTTGACTCAGACCACAACGAGGTCCTTCTTGTCTACCCCGACCGGACCGACGCCCTGCCCGTGGAGACCAAGGATCACCTTGCCCATCTCATCGTCCAGGCGGTGCAGGAATTGCGGATTCGGAAGGGCTAGTCTCCAGCACATGCATCGTCGGTCCTTTCCGGAAAATAGCGGTATCAATCAACAACCTTCTGCGGTTTCATCGCTTCCATGACACATCTCCAGGCCGCCGAACAGGCCGCACGCCAGGCGGGCACCCTCCTTCGGGAGAACTTCCACCGTAGCAAGGATATCGACGAGGCTCACCACCACGATGTCAAGCTGGCCCTTGACCGAAAATCACAGGATCTCATCACCAAGGTCCTCCTGGACGCCTTCCCCGGCTATGCGCTCTACGGGGAAGAGGGGGTCGCGGGCAAAGAGGACGCTCCCTTGCAGTGGATCGTGGATCCCATCGACGGAACCGTGAACTACCTCTATAGCATTCCGCACTTCTGCATCTCGATCGCCCTGCGTGAGCGTGACCGGGAGGACATCGTGATGGGACTTATCTATGATCCCATGCTCGATGAACTCTGGACCGTGGAGAAGGGCGGCACCCCATTACTGGGCGGGAAACCAGTTGCCTGTTCACAACGCACCACGCTGGAGGAATCAATTCTTTTCGTGGGATGCGGCAAGGACGAAGAAGCGCTGGCCACCGGGCTTGCGAGGTTTGAACGCGCCTCCACCCGTGCCCGCAAGATGCGCATGATGGGGTCGGCCGCCCTTGGAATGGCTTACATCGCATCCGGACGGCTCGATGCCTACATTGAGTCCCGGATTTCTCTCTGGGACGTGGCGGCTGGCATTCTCCTCGTGGAGGCTGGAGGTGGAAAGGTCGATCTGACCCCACATCCCACCATTCCTGACGTCTGGTCGGTGGTCGCCACCAATGGAAAGATCCCCATCGAGGAGATCCTTTGATCTAATGATTACGAAGTCGGCAGGCAAACGCCAGGAACTCTCCTTCTCTGGAGAAACCCACGACTTCCTTTCAACTTGCCCCACGATTCGGTCTGAGGTGCACTGGGCACATTGCATCACCACTGCGCCCAACCCCGGCCACTACCCTAACGCCCACTGACCATGACCCGTGTTGGAATCGGATATGATGTCCACCAGTTCACCGACAACCGTCCGCTTATCCTGGGCGGTGTCGAGATTCCCCACCCACAGGGCCTGCAGGGACACTCTGATGCTGACGTCCTCTCTCATGCCATCGCCGATGCCGTCCTGGGAGCCCTGGGACTTCCCGACATCGGGCACTACTTTCCGCCCACCGATGCATCCATAGAAGGGATCTCCAGCCTCGAGATCCTCGCCAAGTGCCGCACCCTGGCAGAGGCGGAGGGAGCGACCATCGTCAATATTGACAGCACGCTCATTGCCGAAGCTCCAAAGATTCTGCCCTTTCGAGAAGCGATGCAGGAAAGGATCGGCGCGGCGCTCGGACTTGGTCCGGACCTGGTCGGAATCAAGGCGACCACCAATGAGCATATGGGCTTTGTGGGGCGCGGAGAAGGAATCGCAGCAATGGCAGTGGCCTCGGCAGCTTCGTAGAAGCCTGCTCCCTATTCCCAGCCGGTCGCCTCCATCAGGGCCGAACCAATCTGGGCAGGAGTCTCCGCCACCGTGATTCCAGCGGCGCGCAGGGCCTCCTTCTTGGCCTGGGCCGTCCCCTTGCCCCCCGAGACGATTGCTCCAGCATGGCCCATCCGTCGTCCGGGAGGGGCGGTGGCGCCTGCAATAAACGCTGCCACCGGCTTACTGCAATGCTCACTGGCCCATTCTGCCGCTTCCTCCTCGGCGGATCCTCCGATTTCGCCAATCATGATGATGGCCTCGGTCTCATCATCTTCGTTAAAGAGCTGCAGAGCTTCAAGGTGGGAAGTGCCGTTGATCGGGTCACCCCCGATTCCCACACAGGTACTTTGTCCGTAGCCACGCTGGGTTGTCTGCCATACGGCTTCGTATGTAAGGGTGCCCGATCGCGAGACAATCCCCACCCGTCCGCGCTTGTGAATGTAACCCGGGGCGATCCCGATCCGACACCCTCCCTGAGAGTGTTCTCCCCGACCGGGTGTCACGATCCCGGGGCAGTTGGGGCCCACCAGGCGCACCCCGCTACTTCCAGCCATCGCAGCCTTCACCTTCATCATGTCGCGAACCGGAATTCCCTCCGTGATGGCCACCACCAGCCCTACCCCAGCATCGACACTCTCAAGGATCGCATCGCCTGCAAAGGCAGGAGGCACAAAAATAGCAGACGCAGTGGCCCCGGTTTCCTGCACGGCCTGCTCCACCGTATCAAAGACAGGAACCTTGTGATCTCCATGCTCAAAGATCTGTCCGCCCTTCCCGGGAGTCACGCCTGCCACGAGTTGTGTCCCATAATCAAGACTCAGCTCTGCATGGCGTCCGCCAAAGCTCCCGGTGATGCCCTGAACCAGGACCTTCGTGCTCTCATCTACTAGAATTGCCATCCCTTCGAATATTTCAAATTACTGAAGATCAGTCCTTTATGGAAGAAACGGCCTTGCTGGCGGCATCTGCAAGATCGTCAGCAGGAATAATATTAAGACCACTGGAGGCCAGGGTGGCCTTTCCCGCAGCCACATTATTACCCTCCAGCCGGACCACGAGGGGAATGGGCAACCCCACCTCCCTGCAGGCCGCGACCACCCCGTGGGCAATGACATCACAATCCATGATCCCTCCGAAGATATTGACCAGGATCGCCTTCACCGCCTCATCGGACAGGATGATCTTGAAGGCCGCGGCAACCTGCTCCTGGGAAGCCCCTCCACCTACATCAAGGAAATTTGCCGGCTCCCCACCATGGTGCTTGATAATATCCATGGTTGCCATCGCCAGACCCGCCCCATTCACGAGGCAGGCGATATTGCCATCCAGCCCGATGTAGTTCAGCGAATGCCTGGAAGCTTCCACCTCCCTCGGATCTTCCTCTCCGATATCCCTGAACTCCACGATGTCCGGGTGACGGTAGAGCGCATTATCATCAAAGTTGAACTTGGCATCCAGGGCCAGAACCCGTCCATCAACTGTCCGGACCAGGGGGTTGATCTCCACCATCGAGCAATCGCACTCAAGAAACAGTCGATACAGGTTCCTGAGAAGCCGGCCGAACTGCTTCGCCTCATCCCCGGTGAACGCCAACCCGGCGGTCAGTTTGCGTACTTCATAGGGCTGAAGCCCCATCAGTGGATGCACATGCTCCCGCAGGATCTTGTCTGGATGGCTCTCTGCCACCTCCTCGATATCCATTCCCCCCTCAGTAGAGGCAACAATGACCGGACAGCAGGTTGCCCGGTCCATCAGAATTGCCAGGTAATACTCATGTCCAACATCAACTGCCTCTCCCACCATGACCTTGCGAACCAGCCTGCCCTCCTCCCCCGTCTGCTTGGTCACCAGGATCTCGCCAATCATCCTTTCTGTTATCCCGGCTACCTCAGTAGGAGCAACAAGATGCACCCCACCCTGAAAACCACTCTTGAATGTTCCCTTCCCCCGGCCTCCCGCATGCACCTGGGACTTCACCACCACCCGGTCTCCCCCCAGCTCCACCGCAGCAGCAGCCGCCTCCTCAGCCGTAGCGGCCACCATCCCCCGGGGGTTTGGAACCGAAAACTGGTCAAAGAGAATCTTGGCCTGGTATTCGTGGATATTCATGACGCGGGCGGCGCGGAACGTACGAACCCCCCTTCTCCCGGTCAAGGCTACAGGGGGCCTTACGCAACGAAGTTACTCCACTACCTCACTTTCGATCGTCCCACCAGCGACCCGGGTGGCGATCCGATCCCCTCCCCCAACCTGTGCCGGGTCCGTCACAAGGTCTCCACTCGCGGTCAAGGTGATGGAAAAACCGCGCTCGAACGCCGACTCCGGTCCCAGGGTCTTGAGAAGGCGCCGAGCCCGCTCCAACCGCTGTCCCATACCCTGCAGGCTGTGCCGGGCCTGCTGGACGTAGCGTAGCCTGAATTGGCGCAGGCCCTCCCTGCGCTGCTCGACCACCAGGCGGGGATGGTGCGCCTTCCAGCCGGCCTTCCGGTCCGCCAGCCGCAGCTGCCACTGGCCCAGACGTTCCTCCACCGCCCGCTTCATGGCGACCTCCATCTCGTCCCGGCGCAGGGTCGGCTCCCGCAGGACTCGTTCCGCGTCGTGCGCCAACACTCCGCGCCGCGCGAACCCGATGAGATCCTTCGCAGAGCGCAGTTTTTCCCGCACCGGCCTCCGCAGACCATCACGCAAGCGCTCCAGCTTCGCCCGCAGTTCCTCGCCATCCGGGACAACCACCTCAGCGGCTGCACTCGGGGTCGGTGCCCGCACATCCGCAGCAAAGTCGGCAATCGTGAAATCAATCTCGTGCCCCACCGCCGAAACCACCGGGATGGGACAATCTGCTATCGCTCGTGCCACACTTTCTTCGTTGAAATTCCAGAGATCTTCCAACGATCCTCCACCACGACCGACAATAATCACATCACAGCGGGGAAGGTCATGATCTTCCGGCTGACCCATCATCTCAATAGCCTGCACAATTCCGGGCGCGGCCCCCTGGCCCTGCACCGCCACCGGAAAAAGAACCGCCTTCACCCAGGGAGCGCGCCGATTCAGCACACTCATCATATCCTGCAGCGCCGCGCCGCTGGACGAGGTCACCAGTCCGATCACCCGGGGAAATTCCGGGAGGGGTTTCTTCAGTTCCTCGGCAAAGAGACCCTCCGCGTGAAGTTTCTTCTTAAGGTGCTCAAATCGTGCCTGCAATTCCCCCAGGCCCGCCGGAACCACCCGTTTTACGATCAGCTGAGCCTGTCCGCGTGCTTCGTAGACCGTCACCTCGCCGAGCATCCGCACCTTGGCCCCATCCTGCAGCGCTTCATACCCGTCACACCTCCGTTCGGCACTGAACGCCGCACAGGCCAGCTGGGCTTTCTCATCCTTCACCGAAAAATAGTAATGCCCATTGCCCTGTTTCCGCAGGTTGGACACCTCCCCTTCCACCCACACATCCCCGATTTCGATCTCCAGAACGTTCTTCATGCGACGGACCAGCCTGCCCACCGACATCGCCCCGTCATCCCCCCGCTGATACTGCTTCCCCTGCTCCTCGATACGCATAAGGACAGGCTAAAACAGGGAATACGGAATATGGAGCGGAAATTCCTCTCCTGGCACGGCTTCCGGTGGTTCCGAGGATCAGGGAACGACCTCCCCGGAAACCACCTTCATCCAGGGTATGAATCCCACAGGGAATTCCCAATTCCTTGCCAAACCGCCTGCTGGGCGCTTCCATCGCGGCCCACCGCAACCAGCGAAATCATGGCTGACAAAGAATACACCGACCCGGAGCGCATGGAGAAGATCGTGTCGCTCTGCAAGCGACGAGGCTTCATCTACCAGTCTGCCGAGCTTTACGGTGGCCTCAATGGATGCTGGGACTACGGCCCGCTTGGAGTCGAGGTGAAGCGTAACCTCAAGGAATACTGGTGGCGCAAAAACGTGCAGGAGCGGGAGGATATCGTCGGCCTCGACGGCTCAATTCTGACCCACCAGTCCGTTCTCACCGCCTCCGGCCACGTGGGAGGGTTTTCTGATCCCATGTGCGACTGCCTGCTCAGCAAGGCGCGCCTGCGTGCCGATCAGATTCCGCCCCAGAGCGGGACTGCCTACCACTACACCGGGGCCAGGGAGAGCGAGTGGAACGTGGAGCGAGAATTCGCGGTTCTTCTCAGGGAAGGCCAGGACGAGAAAAAGGCCCGTAAGACCGCCAGGCAGTTCTATGCACAGTTTCATCCTGACAAGTCACTTTCCCCGAAGGCTCTTGAACTGATCGGGGAATCTACCACCGAGGAGGAGAGCACCACTAGCTACAATCCTGAAAACGGATCCCTGCTCACGGAAGCACGAGAGTTCAACCTCATGTTCAAGACCCAGGTTGGCGCCTCTTCAAGTGAGAACGACCCAAACGCGGTCGCCTACCTTCGCCCTGAGACGGCACAGTCGATCTTCACGCAGTTTAAGAACGTCCTCGATACCTCCCGCAAGAAAGTGCCTTTCGGCATCGCACAGATCGGCAAGGCCTTCCGTAATGAAATCAATCCGCGCAACTTCACCTTCCGCTCCCGGGAATTCGAACAGATGGAAATCGAGTACTTCTGCCGGCCGGAGGACGGTCTGCGACTGACCGACGAATGGTTGGAGGAAAGGCTCACCTTCTACGGGGAAATCGGCCTACCCCGCGAGAAGCTGCACGTGCTTGATGTCCCGGATGGAGAACGAGCGCACTACTCGAAGAAAACCTACGATATCGAGTTCGACTTTCCCTTCGGTTGCCAGGAACTGGAGGGCGTGGCCTACCGGACGGATTACGACCTTTCCAAGCATCAGGAACACTCCGGCAGACCCATCGAGTACTTCGACGAAACCACTAAGGAAAAGTTCATTCCCCATGTCGTGGAACCCTCGGCCGGATGCGACCGGACCGTCCTGGCCCTGCTGTGTGAGGCCTTTGAGGAAGAAGAGGTAACCGACGCCAAGGGCAAGTCCGAGGTTCGTACCGTGATGCGGCTCCATCCAAGGGTGGCGCCCATCAAGGCCGCCATCTTCCCACTGCTCAAGAAAAACGAGGAGCAGGTTCGGATCAGCAGGGAAATCCAGCGTAGTCTCCAACGCTTCATGAATGTCTTCTACGACGAAACCGGGGCCGTGGGTCGGCGCTACCGCCGGCAGGACGAGATTGGCACTCCCTTCTGTATCACGGTGGACTTCGAGACCCTCGGCGAGGAGAATCCTGAACTGAAGAATACAGTCACCCTCCGTCATCGTGACTCCATGGAGCAGGAACGGATTTCTACCAGTGACCTTCTCCCACGGCTTCTCGACGAGATCCAGTAAATTTGCAGGACGGAGGATGACCAGGATCGCATGGCTTACATCTTTTTGTGACCTGCAACGAACTGGCGAGATAAGCCCGGACCATTCTGTTAGATTGTTCCCGTGAAGATCCTTATCCTTGCCATCGGGAAACCAAAACTGTCCTATGCTGCGGAGGGGGTGCAGGAATACTGCAAGCGGCTTCGACACTATTCCCCGGTCAGTCTCGAATATCTCAAGGGAGGTGGCGATTTCTCTTCCCTTCTGGCAAGGAGTGAAGGGAGCTACCGCATCGCCCTCGATGAGCGGGGATGTCAACTGGATACAATATCGTTCAGTAAAAGGATCACGCAGCTTGAAAACCGTCCGCAACTCAAGAAAGTCGCATTCCTGATCGGGGGAGCAGACGGCCACCCGCCTGAACTGCGTGAACGCTGCGACGAAATCTGGTCCCTTTCAAGGCTGACGATGCAGCATGAACTCGCGCTCGTTGTCCTGCTGGAACAACTCTACCGCGTATTCACCATCAAGCGCGGGGAACCGTATCACCGGGAATGACCGCCCCCGGAGGGCCTCATGAATCAATGCTCCACAACCGTGGTGGAAGACTACCCGCCCGCAAACCGCCCCGATCCGGATACCCCGGAACTTACCGGTGAAGGCAGAGGACCCTAGCGATTAAGCATGTGCCCGAGCATGCCCTGACCCTCCCCGGGTTGAGGCGTATTCCAGGGCATGGCACTCGCATCGCTGCCCTGAGGGCCAACTGGTCTGGTCCCGCCATCGGTTCCGCAACCGCAGAAAAGACCACCTCCAAGGAGCAGGAGGATGATGAAGCTCTTTCTCATGCCGGAAAATTAGCAGATCCCCAGATAGTGGCAAGCGTGGGAATCGGCTGGCTCCTGCTCGACGGCAGCAGTCAACAGTCGTGCGTTCATGACGGTGCAATTGCCGACCCAACCCCCTCCGGGAACATGAAAAAGACCGATGGAATCTCCACCGGTCTTAAAGGCATGAAGTAGGGCGATCCTGACCAGTCACTGCCCAGCCGAGGATTCAGCAAGGGTCACCTGGTCGCCGGGCTGGATGCGCACACCGGGATTGATGTCGCGGGCATTCAGGTCACAGATCGTCTGGCTGGCTTCCACCGAGTTCGGCGTAAGCCGTCCCAGCAGCCGACCATTTCGAGTAATCAGCAACTTGGACTGGTCCGTTACATTCGAGTTGTTGGTCCCGAGGTTGACGATCACGAAGCCCCAGGTCGAGTTGACCGAGGTGATGGCACCGACCTTGGCATTCCGGGCGATCTTGGTCCGGATCTTGGAGAGCCGATCACTCTCCCGGGCGTTGGACGCACGCTTGTCTGCAACATCCTTGGTGAGCTTGGCAATGTGTTCATTGAGCAGGTCAAGGTCATCGCCCTTCTTCTTGCGTAGCTCCTGGAGCCGTTTGATCTCGGATGGAATCTGGGGCCAGGCAATATCAACTCCCTCGAGCGCCTTGTCGATCTTGGCCTTGATCTCAGCCAGTTGCGCAAGACGGTCGTTGGCTTCGTCAATGTCGACCTGGGCTTCTTCCTTCGACTTGTTGTAGGAGACCTCCCGGCTCTTCATGTTCTCCATCTCAGCGATGAGCTCTGCATTCAGATTCTGAGCGGTTTCCAGTTGGTTCTTGGTATCGGAAAGGTCCTTCTCTGTCGTCGCAATGGTGCGCTCAACATTTCTCTTTGTCTGGCGCTTTGCCGCAAACACATCGATCTCGTTCTGGATCTTCTTGGAGTTCTCAAAGCTGAAGAAGGCAGCAGCCCCAATAACGAGGACGGAAAGAATGTAGAAAATAGTCTTCATCGTAGCGTAAAGATAGAGGGTTTAACCGAACGGATCCGCATCATCGGGTTGGGCAGGCTCGGGCTCGCCAAGCGGATCCGCATCGGGCTGGGCAGGCTCGGGCTGGGCAGGCTCGGGCTCGCCAAGCGGATCCGCATCAAGCGGATCGGGACTGGGCGCGGGAACAGGCACGGCGACCGGTTCGGGCTCCGGGGAAGCCGCTTTCTGGGCCGCACGCACGGTATCGCTAACCTGCACACTCTCCCCATCGACAACCGAGTCCGGGATAATATCCGCTGCGGCACTTTTTGCCTCCACGGTGGTCACCTTCAACCTGGCAATGACTTCATTGTCCCGCACGACTTCAAGGGTGGAGTTCTTCACGATGCCGAGGTTGTCACCTCCAGCCAGGATCACGAATCCGAGGGTGGCATAGACACTGCGAATCTTCGTCACGGCCTCCGGGTTGGTTTCACCAGAAACACGCCAGCCGATGCGTTTGCGCACGTTCGCAAGCGAAGCCTCTACCCCCGCGCGTTGGGCTTCAAGGTCAGCACGGTTGGCTTCCCCTTCGGTGAGATCCAGTTCAATCTGACGAAGATCGCTCTGAAGTTGCGTCAACTCAGCGAGAACCTGATCAACATCTCCGAATTCCTTAATGCTGTCCTCCTTCTCGGCAACCTCCGCCTGCTTGGCCTTGGCTTCCGCTTCCATGGCAGCTACTTCAGCTTGAAGATCCTCGTTCTTCTCCTTCTGAGCGGCGTTCTCCTCTGTCTTGACTTCGTTGTCCGCGTTGAACTCCGCAAGGGTCGTCTGGGTTTCCTCCAATTCCTTCTGCAACGCGGCGAGACGGTTCTGCTGGTTCTTGAGCGCAGTTTCCATGTTCTTGCGCTTCAGAATCCATCCTTTATATCCGACCCCCTCTTTGCCTGCCTTCTCACTGCTCTCAGGAAAATTCTTCCAGGCGACGATGCCAGAGATGAGGAGGACAATGGCCGTCAGGATCGCAAATATATTTGCCATGATTATTTAGTGCGGTTGGGATTCAGGGCAGGTGCAGGTGCCGGGTCGATGGATGGGCTGGTAGCCCATGAATAGGCGTGGGGGCACAGTAACGACCAGCTTTCCGCCGTCACAACCCTAAAATTTCCGGAAAAGCCTTCAGTTTCTTTACAAAGTGCTTGCCTCGACCCTATTTCCGCCACGCCGATGAAGACAATCATCCGAGTTCTCAGCTACCTGCGCCGTTACCCCTTACTGGGTAGTGCCCAGCTGCTCTGCGCCACCTTCATGGCTCTCAGCGTCATTATCTTCCCCTCGGTGACAGGCCATGTGGTGGACGAGGTGATTCCGCAACCCGAGCGCCATGGGCAGCTAATCTTCTGGGTTTGCCTCGGATTACTGGGCTTTTTCCTGAAAGACGCCCTGAACTGCGCACGCATCATTCTCAATAACCACTTTGAGCAGCGGGTCATTTTCGACATCCGCTCAGACCTCTACCAAAAGCTCCAGCGTCTCCCCCTGCGTTGGTTCGACGGCCGCCGCACCGGAGACATCATGACGCGGGTGGTCGAGGACGTGACCGCCATGGAGCGGGTTCTCATCGACGGGATCGAACTGGGGCTGGTGGCGTTTATTCAGCTCCTGGCGGTGGGAGCCGTGATGTACTACACCGATGTCACCGTGGCCCTCTGGGCCACCCTGCCGGTTCCCTTCCTCGTTCTGGGAGCATGGATTTACACCAGGGACGCCCGGGAGCGCTACCGCGGCCAACGCGAGGCCTCCAGCGACATGAATTCCCTGCTTCATGACAATGTCTCGGGCATTCGCCAGATCAAGTCCTACACCGCGGAAAGCAAGGAGCATGAGCGCTTCAATGCGTTCTCCGACAAACTGCGGCAGGCCAGTCTGCGCATCATGCGGTGGTGGGCCTTCTACTCGCCGGGAATGTCCTTCGTTGGCATGGTGGGCTACGCCCTCGTCCTGGGCTTCGGGGGTCTGGCGGTAATGAACAGCCGCATGGAACTCGGCGACCTCGTCCTCTTCTTCCTCCTGCTTTCCCTCTTCTACGAACCGATAAGCAAGCTGCATCAACTCAACCAGATGGCACTTTCCTCCCGGGCCGCCGCCGACCGTGTCTTCGAGATCCTCGACGCGGAGGACGAACCCCACTCCGAGAACGGTCAATCGCTCCCCGAACCGGTGCACGGACACGTCCGCTTCCGCGAGGTGTCCTTCTCCTACGGAGAGCAGCCAACCCTGCACGAGGTCACCCTTGAGGCCCGCCCAGGCGAGACCATCGCCCTGGTCGGGCCGACCGGCGCGGGCAAGTCGACGGTGGTGAATCTGCTCTGTCGCTTCTACGAGTATGACCACGGATCCATCACCATCGATGGACAGGAACTGAGCGAAACCCGCAAGTCCTCGTTGCGATCAGCCCTCGGCTATGTGACCCAGGAGGCCTTCCTCTTCAACGGCACGGTCCGCGAGAATCTCTGCCTGGCCAGACGGGAGGCTGATGACACCGATCTCTGGGCCGCGCTGCGGTCTGCACGGGCAGAAGCATTCGTGCGGGAACTCCCGGAAGGGCTGGACACCAACGTCGGCGAACGAGGGGTGAAATTATCCGGTGGGGAGAAGCAACGCCTCTCGATTGCCCGGGCACTGCTCAAGGATCCTCCCATCCTCCTGCTTGATGAAGCAACCGCCTCGGTTGACTCGGAAACGGAACGCCTCATCCAGGAAGCCCTGGAAGCCCTCATGGCCAACCGCAGCGCCTTTGTCATCGCTCACCGGTTGTCCACAATCCGTAATGCAGACCGCATCTACGTGCTCGATGACGGAGCCATTGTAGAAGAGGGGACCCACGACCAGCTCCTGGAAGCTGATGGACTTTACGCTGAACTCTCACGGCAGGCCTTTCTCGCAGAGCAGGAGGAGGCTCCAGCCTGAAACTACAGGCCTGTCTCTTTTCAAAGTTTTCGCGTGAACTCGCCCGCCTTCACTGTTCTTATCCCGCCCGCATTCCCATGATCGACATCCGAGCCATTCGCGACGATCCCGATGCCGTCAGGCAACGTCTGGCCTCCCGCCACGACGGTTCGGCGGATTTGATCGATGAGGTCCTGAGCTGTGACGAAAAGCGCCGCAGGGCCGAGACCGAGAAACAGCAGTTGCAGTCCGAACGCAAAAAGACCTCCAAGGAGATCGGTGCGCTCCGCTCAAAGGGTGAAGACAGCTCCTCCATCGAGGCCCAGGTGAAGGAAATCGGCGAGCACATCAAGGCCCTGGAGGAAGAAGCTTCGGCCGCCGAGAATCGACAGACCGAATTACTGCTCAATATCCCCAACCTGCCCCACGAGGGCATCCCGCAAGGTGAGAGCGAGGAAGACAATCCCGAGTTGCGGACCTGGGGTGAAAAAACTCCGATCTCTGATCCCAGGGATCATGTCGCACTTGCAGAGGCTCACGGACTGATCTCCTTTGAGGATGGCGTGCGTATCGCCGGGAGTGGTTTCCCGGTCTTCCGGGGCACGGGGGCACGCCTGCAACGTGCCCTGGTGCACTATCTGCTGGATATCCAGACCCGTGAGCATGGCTACGAGGAAGTGGGCGTTCCTTACGTCGTCAAACGCGAGTGCGGAATCGGAACCGGCCAGCTCCCCAAATTTGCGGAAGAGGTCTACCCCACCGAGAACGACGAATTGTTCCTCATTCCGACCGCAGAAGTCCCCGTTACAAATCTTTACCGCGACACCCTCCTGCAGGAGAGCGATCTCCCTGTAAAGATGACCGCCCACACCCCCTGCTGGCGACGGGAAGCGGGGAGTGCGGGACGCGATACCCGCGGCATTATCCGGGTCCACCAGTTCGACAAGGTCGAACTGGTCCAAATCGTTCACCCCGACACATCCTTCGAGGCTCTCGAGGAACTCACCGGCCATGCCGAGAAAATCCTGCAATCGCTGAACCTCCACTACCGGGTCATCGAACTCTGTGGCGGCGATATCGGGTTCGGAGCCGCTCGGACCTATGATATCGAAGTGTGGGCACCGGGCCACGGAAAGTATCTCGAAGTGTCCAGTTGTTCCAATTTCACCGACTACCAGGCCCGCCGGATGAAGCTGCGCTTCAAGGACCAGGAGGGACAGAACCGACTCTGCCACACCCTGAACGGTTCGGGAACCGCTCTCCCCCGGCTCTACGTGGCCCTTCTTGAGCAGTACCAGGAGCCCGATGGTTCAATAACAATCCCCGAGCCGCTGGTTCCCTATTTTGGCGCGGAAAAAATCGGGTAAGGAGGACGGGCCCCCCGCAGGATTCCGGCCCCGTTCAAGAATTGCGATCAGACTTCACCAGACCGTGGAGCGGCTCCTCAGCCAGCCGGTGTCTCACTGAGGCTCTCCTCCTCCGGCCTCGCCCTGCCTACTTGCTAAGTGATCCCGAACCGCTCTAAACTTGCATCAGGAAAAGATGCCGTTATCCCTCGATTCGCGCTTCTCACCCCGCCGTCGCTACTTGCTTGGAATTTCGGGGGGACGCGATTCGGTGGCCCTGTTCCATGCCCTCCTTGAGGCTGGTGCGACCAAGCTCGTCCTTTGCCATCTCAATCACCAGTTACGGGGCCTGTTTTCAGCCCACGATGCAGCCTTCGTACGCGAAATTGCAGAATCCCATGGGTTCCCGTTCGAAATCGCCCGCACCAATATTCGGCGTCTTGCAAAAGAAGAGAAAGTCTCCATCGAGGTGGCTGCCCGCCGTGCCCGCCATCAGTTTTTCGCGGAATGCGCCCGCAAGCACAGGTGTCCAAATGTCCTCCTTGCTCATCACGCGGACGACAATGCCGAAACTGTACTCCTCAATCTCCTGCGTGGATCGGCTGGCCTGAAGGGCATGCGCTATCAATCCTCTCTCACGGTGAACCGGAAAAAGCTTTCCTTGCTTCGTCCTCTTCTGGAGATCCGGCGCAGGGATATCGATGCCTATCTTGAAGATCGCGGGATTCAATACCGGGAAGATGCCAGCAACAATGAGCCCTTTACCCCACGCAACAGGCTTCGGGCCGAAGTCCTGCCTCTCCTTCACGAGCTAATGGAACGCGATGTGGTCCCCTCCATCGTCCGGGCTGCCCACGCTGGCCGCGAGGACCAGGAAGCTCTCGACGATCTTCTCGACGTTCTCGACCTGGTGGATCCCCAGGACCGACTCTTCCTTCCCAAGCTACGTAAACTTCCCGAGCCTCTACAGCGGAGAGCCCTTTTTCTCTATCTGCAGGATTCCGGAATATCCGACCTTTCCCGCAATCTTGTCGATCGTTGCCTCGCACTCCTCCAATCTGACTCCCCTTCCCGGGTCAATCTCCCGGGAGGGCAGCATTGCTGTCGGAGGGCAGGAAGAATCTTAATCGAGTGAGACTGTGGTAAGGCAGAGGGCACCAGTGGTCGTTTACCCGACCGAATCCTTATTTGGCGGATTCGTTGAGATGCTCCTTCACCTTCTCCTCGATTTCACCGTAGAGATTCTCATCGGCCTTGAGGGCTTCCTTGGCCCCATCCCGGCCCTGGGCCAGTTGTTCACCATCGTAGCTGAACCAGCTTCCCCGCTTCTGGATGAGATTGTATTCGAGAGCCAGGTCGAGGAGGGAGCCTACGGAGGAAATTCCCTCGTTATACATGATGTCGAATTCGGCCTCGGTGAAGGGCGGAGCCACCTTGTTCTTCACGACTTTGACACGGGTACGATTACCCTGCACCGTTCCGTCGGTAGCCTTGATCTGGCCGATCCGGCGGATGTCGAGGCGGACCGAGGAGAAGAATTTCAAAGCCCGGCCGCCCGGGGTGGTTTCCGGATTTCCGAACATCACTCCGATCTTCTCGCGAATCTGGTTGGTGAAGATACAGACCGTACGCGCCTTGGAGATCAGGGCGGTCAGCTTTCGCATCGCTGCGCTCATGAGGCGGGCCTGGGTACCCACCGTCGAATCACCGATCTCCCCGTCTAGTTCCTGCTTGGTAACCAAAGCAGCCACCGAATCGAGGACCACCACGTCAATTGCGTTCGAACGCACCAGTGCTTCACAGATCTGCAGGGCCTCTTCCCCGGAAGAGGGCTGCGAGACGAGGAGGTCATCAAGGTTGACGCCGAGTTTGCGGGCATACTGCGGATCAAGGGCGTGCTCGACATCAATGAAGGCCGCCAGCCCACCCCGACGCTGGGCCTGAGCGATGGCAGTCAGGGTAAGAGTGGTTTTCCCTGAGGATTCCGGGCCGTAAACCTCGACGATGCGCCCGCGTGGGAGCCCCCCCACCCCAAGAGCACGGTCGATGAGAAGGTTGCCGGTAGGAATGACATCGATATCCATGCAATGCTCATCCCCCATCCGCATGATAGCGGTCTCCCCGAATTCCTTCTGGATAGCGGAAATGGCAAGATCGAGGTTCTTCTTACGGGCTTCCGCCATTTTCTCAGCAGCCTTGTCCCGGGCCGGAGAAGAGGAAGAGGCGGGAGAGGCGGCCGCCTTGGGGGCTGGAATCTGGTCTTCGGAGGAGGCGGAGGAGGCTTTCTGGTTGGCCATCGGCTTAGGTTTAGCAGCAACAGTACTCATGACAATTTCGATTTAGTATGACCGAAGAGTAGCGGGCGCCCGGGACCTTGGCAAGAAGAAATATGTTCTAGTGAACACTTGTTCGTTTGGACGGTTATTGCCCTTGGAAAAAGGGGGCCAGCGCGGACAGATCGGACCCGGCGCAGACCAGCCTTCGCACCAACCAATGACCGTAGAGGCCACTTGCCAGACAGCGGTTCTGCATGGGGGCGATTCGAGCCCACGATCCGTGAGTCGCTACTTGCTGCGAAGCTCCTCGGCCCGTTTGCGCAGCTCAAGGGCCTGACGACGCAACTCGGTCGCCTTCCTCTCAAGCTTGGTGATTGCGTCCTGCTTGCCCTCAAAGTCATGCAGGGCCTTTTCGTGCTCAGACAACTCAGCCGCCAGCGCTTCTTCGCGGTCGTGGTCGTCGTTGTGTTCCCGTTCAATCCGTGCGATCGACTGACGCAGCTTTTCAAAATGCAGACGCTCCCTCGCGAGGGAGGCATCCAGTTCGGCAATGCGTTCCCGGGACTCTTTCATCTGTTCCCCGGAGCGCGTCCAGAGGGCATGGTCCCCCTCAATCTTTTGCTGCACGGTCTCAAGCTGCTTGCGCGTCTTGGTCAGCGCCTTCCTGAGGGTGGCCTCATCAGGAATCCTGCCTTCCTTCTCCCCCTGTTCGGCAGCCTTCTCTTTCTTCGGCTCCGCATCGTCACCCTGGGCGCACACCAAAAATAGCACGCTTCCGGGGCCACCGCGCAAGAACCCCGGCTTCTCATCAGCGGTGTTCCCCTGTTGCTCCGCTATCTGTTGCTTGAGTCTCTCCATGTTTAAACAGAAGCGTTCCGCCCCCTGGCCGAAACGGGATTCCGGAGCCACGGCCACGGATTGAATCTCACCGATGGCGTTGGGGACCTCACCGTGCCTGCCGATGGCCTCACCGTGCCTGCCGGTGGCCTCCGCTCCGGCACCAGAGATGAGAATGGCGGCCAAGGTGGTCTTAATCAGGAATTTCATTAGAACAGGGTGGTTGCTGAAAAAGCGACGCTGTGCCAACGGTCAGGGCCCCGTCCAGCGAAATACCAGCCCGGCAGCCCTTTCCCACCCGCAATACCGCAACACGGATTCATCACCTCTATCGATGTTTTTATCGCCACTATCAATTAGATCGACCGCGACAAACTCGCTAGGATGCCGTGGTCATGGACTTGCATTTCACCATCATCCCAAACACGTGGGTGCTACGGGCCGATCCCAGTTCCATCTCTCTCAAAAAAGGACCGGATGAAGAAGAACTTGCCCCGTTGCTCCGCCAATCGTGACCGGACACCCGTGCGAACCATCCTCCTTCCCTGTCTCCTCACCTTTCCCATCCTCATGATTTCCTGCAGCACCGCCAGATTCGAACCAGCACCAGACCACCAGGTGGCCACCAAGTCGACCCAGGTTTCCAAGGGCAAGGTCGTTCTGGTCCACGGTATATTTGACACCCGCATCGGCCTGCGGCCGCTCCGCAGGGCCATTGTGGCCGATGGTTACGAATGCCTCGTGCCCTCCCTCAAGCCGGTGGACGGCCGGAAGGGCCTTGAGCCCATGGCGCGACAACTCCGCCACCTCGTCGATACGGAATGGGGTGAGAACGCCGAGTTCTCCATTGTAGCCTTCAGCATGGGGGGACTGGTTTCCCGCTATTACCTCCAGGAGCTGGATGGCGCCAACCGCTGCCAGGGGCTCTACACCATCGCCACTCCTCACAACGGCACCTACATGGCCTACCTCTATCCCGGACGGGGGACCAGGCAAATGCGGCCGGAGAGCGCCTTCCTGGCAAACCTAGAGAAAGGCAAGCACATCTATGACACCTTCGACATTCCCACCACCTCCTACCGCAGTCCCCTGGACATGGTCATGCTCCCACTCAGGAGCCCCAAGTGGCAGCAGGGCGACAACATCCGCTTCTGGTCCCCCATCCATCCCGCCCTGCTCTGGGAGAAGAAACTGCATGAGGATCTCCTGAAACGCCTCGATGCAAACAGGAGGCCCTAGGGGAGCCTGCAGCTAGCTATCGGCCCTCATAGGCCTTCTTCACTTCGTCCCCGATGACACGAAAGCCCTCCCTTACCACTTCCTCCGGCATGGTGAAGGAGATCCGCAGGCACTCGTTCCGATGGGACCAGTGCTCGTCTTCAAGGCCGTAAAAGAAGTAGTTGCCCGGAACTACCAATACGTCCCGGGCCTTGAGACGTTCGTAGAGTTCGAGGGATGTAATGGGGAGGTCCTCAAACCAGAGCCAGAGAAAAAGGGCGCCCTCCCGCTTGTGAACGCGCCAGGGAAGCGACGAATCAAAGTGTTCCTCCACGAGGGACCGGGCCTGGTCCGATTTAACCCGGTAGAAGGGCTGCATCACTTCATCGCTCAACCGCAGGATTTCGCCACTCTCCAGCAACGGCTGCATGATTGCCTGACCTGCATTAGTGTTGGAAAGACCCACAATGGAAGTCATGGAGGTGACCCACCGGATCACTTCCTCCCGTGCAATCACAATTCCCGTGCGGGTGCCTGGCAGTCCTGTCTTGGAGAGGCTCTGCGTGAGGATGATATTCTCATTCCAGACCGGAGTGGCATCGCTGAATATGATGTTCGGAAAGGGGGCCCCATAGGCATTGTCGATGATCAACGGAATCCCATGCTCGGCCGCCAATTCCGCAAGATGGCGGATCTCATTATCGGTCAGGACATTTCCGGTTGGATTTGTCGGCCGTGACACGCAGAGGGCGGCCACATTTTCATCGATCTCCAGGGAATCGAAGTCCACACGATACTTGAACTCGTGATTGCCGATCAGCTCGAGCTTGGGCTTTGCTCCGCAAAAAAGCGCGCCCCCGGCCGACTGATTGGCATAACCAATGTACTCCGGCACGAGGGGAAGAAGGATCTTCTTGCTCCGCCCATCTGCGAAGCGGCCCGCCAGTGAATTAAAGAGAAAGAAGAAGGCTGTCTGCCCCCCTGCGGTGACTGCCACGTTCTCCGCTCCCAGCTCCCAACCGAATTCCCGGCTGAAGAGGCCCGCGAGGGAGGCCCGGAATCCACCATTACCTGCCGGCCCCTCGTAATCTCCCAGCATGCGCTCCAGTCCACCCTCCGACGCCATGATCTCCTCCATGCGCTGGCGCCAGACCGCATCAATCTCCGGAATGTGGGCCGGCTGTCCCCCCCCCAGCATGCGGATGCGCTCCCCGCCTGCTGCCATCGCCTCCCCGAGATCTTCCATCAGCTCCCCTATCCCGCTTCCGGTACAAAGCCCCTGACCAAATTCTGACAGCTCCCACGGCATGATAAACGAACGCCAACCGCTCTAAACCACGGCGGGACCGTCCACCAACACAATACTCCGGCACTGACAAAAAAAGAGAGACCCGGGTAACCCCGGGTCTCTCTCGTATTGAAGGGACGAAAACTGTGCTGGGCTGTTGTTCAGTTTTCGCAGGATTTGAAAATCACGGCAAGACAGGGCTCCGGGCAGGGTGATTCCGACGGGTGGGCGGCAGGCAGTGGGCGAACGGGACGAACCCGATTCATCTTTGGTTTTCCCTCCCAGGCAAAGCGCTCGGACCTCAGGACGAAGGTGGCCCGGCTCAGGACGGTAGTGCCACGAGCGTCGCTCATGAGCACCCTGACCGTCCAGGTTCCTTCCGCGCGGCAGGCCTTGTGGAGGCCGGGAACACTGAGGATTCCCACGCGATCCTTACGGAGGTAGAACTTCGACTCCACGGTTTTGCCTGCAAGGCGGTCATCGGTAGGCTTCCCGCGCTTGACTTCGACCCACACCGCCGCTCCGGAGGGGAGGTTACTCAGTTCGATCAGGACGGGCGGGAGAGCCCTGAGAACCTTTTCCTCCAATCCCGAAATCACGGCCTTGGTAGTGACTGGCCGTGAAGCGACTGAAGTGGGGGTGGTAGTCCCCACCCGCGGAAGGGCCGCGGGAAGGGAGGCGCTGACAAGAGTCGCCAGACTGAGGCTAAGGACGAATCCTTTCATTAGTGGTGAGGTAAGGGTGGTCGTGCGTTTGGCCGTGGAGGCCGGCGGGCTGACTAAGGCCTGCCTGATTGATGGACAAAGATTATCAATGTTTGTGTAAATTTACTACAACTTTTTAATAAAAATTCACATTGTTTCCCCTGGACTAGTTCGCAACTGACTTATTTTAAACATTTTGCGAGTTTGTGGATAATTTGCAATTCCGCACCCTTTTCCCACCACAATCCAGTCCGATCCCTCTTCACCAGCCAGTTTCACCTCCTGCAGGAGGAGTGATTGACCCCACGCCGCTCACTACTAGAGTCCCCGCCATGGCAATCACAATAGGCGACTCCGCACCCGATTTCACTCTGGCCACCCTCGGCCCCGACGGCCCCGAGCTGGTGACCCTCTCCCAGCAGACGGCGGGCAAGACAACGCTCCTGCTCTTTGTCCCGATGGCCTTTACCGGGGGCTGCACGACGGAATTATGCAGTCTCACGGCGGGAATCAGCGAATATGAAGAGCTGGGGGTGCAGGTTCTTTGCGTTAGTGGTGACAATCCCTTCGCACAGGCTGCCTGGGCAGAAAAAGAGGGCATCGCCATCACCCTTCTCAGCGACTACGAACACGAGGCTGCCGAGGCCTGGGGCGTAGCCTACGACAGCTTCCTGCCCGACAAGAACCTCCCCATGGGGGGGGTGCCCAAGCGCTCCGCCTTCGTGATCGATGGCGAAGGTGTGGTCCGATACGCCGAGGTCAATGACAACCCGGCCGACCAGCCCAACTTTGAGGCGATCAAGGAAGCCCTCCGGAGCCTCTGATACAACGGGCTGCTTCCGTGGTCCGCTACAGGATAGAAATCGGAGGAAAACCCTTCCCCCTCTTCACGACGCTGGTTTTGCCGGTGCACGGCTCTTCGCTACTCATCAGGCGGAGCTGGCATGGGGGCGGGAGCCGGTAGCGGAGCCTCGGACCTTTCCGCGGAGATCGGCGCTACTTCCGGCTCCGGTGCTACAAATGGGATGTTCCCCGCAGGATCCACCGGCGTCACGCGAACGGGCGTCCCCTCCGGTAATGCCGCGCTCGAAACTGCGGCCCCATCACTCACCATGATAGCGGGAACGAAGCCAATTTCCCCGGATTCCGTTTCCACCTTCAGGTAGGACCCTCTCTCCTTGAGCACCTTGAGCTGTGTGCCGGGAGCAAGTTGGAGAGACGGTTGCGCCTCTTCATCTGGAAAGCGCTGGTAGAGACCGGCATTGGCATCGGTCACTTCCACATAGCTCCCCGGGGCGTAGCGCAGCCCACCATCACTTGCCTCTCCCCGGCGTTGACTCCCGGGAGAATCCAGCGGATCAGTCGAGGAATCGAAATTCCGCGAGAATGCCATGTTCCCGCAGGAGGGGAGCAGCGCGATCATGGCCCCCAGCAGAGACAATTGGACTACGCGTAGTATCATGGCGAAAGTGTGTCTCAGCCTTGCAGCGGGTCAATGGGATTCCCGAACCCGGAAGAGCTTATCGGTAACCAGGCCGCAAATCCCTACCCTGACAGCGATCCTAGTCTTAATCGGACCTCTTCCTCCCAGCCCACACCCTGCCAGTGTAAATCAGTACGCAACCGCGCAGGATCCATCGCGGTATGAACCGGTCGCGCTACTCTCAGCCGCTCCGCCCGCTCCATCACTTCCGGGTGCACCTCCGGGCAATGTTTCAGCAGCCCCGCTTCATACCCTGCCCGAACGACTTTGGTAGCGATCGACCACCAACTCTCCGGCTCCCCGGGATGTGTCAGGTGAAAGAGACCCCCCAGGTCAGGACGACCGAGAAGGGCCAGCACCATCCGACCGATTTCCTGCACCGAAGTCGGTTTGGAGAACTTGTCGGCCACGGCCCGGAGATCCTCGCCGCGGCGGGCGCTCCGGAAGACCGATTCCACGATCCCATCCGGCTCCGTTCCAAAAAGCCAGCTGACTCGTCCCACGATCGCATCCGCGTTCTCTTCCAGGACACTCTCCTCCCCTGCCCACTTGGTTCGGGCGTATTGATTGAGGGGGCGCACCGCCGCCCCTTCGCTCTTGAGGCCCTCCCTCGTGCCATCGAGCACGTAGTCCGTACTGAAGTGAATAAGGCGAGCCCCGCGCTGGGCACACACACGCGCCAGCACACGGGGAGATTCAGCGTTGATCAGTTGCGCCTCCCGCAAATGGCTTTCGCAGCACTCGATATCCGCCATCGCCGCGCAGTTCACGAGGCCATCAAAACACAAGCCCTCAAGCTTACGCTCCAGCCCAGCGGGTTCACCGAAATCCAGATCCTCCCGGCCCAGGCAATGCAGCACGTGCTCCCCCTGCCATTCGCGGATCAGGGAGCGACCGAGTCGTCCCGTGCAGCCCGTCACCACGATTTCCATGGAGAGAGCCTAGCAGGTCACAACAAAAATCCCATGCAACGACGCCGCCACAAAAAAAGAGCCATTTCTCTTTGCCGTAATCCTGCCTATCCTCCCGCGTGCGCCAGCTCCGCTCCATCCTCCTCACCGGGGGCGCCGGATTCATCGGGTCCGCCCTGGTCCGCCATCTCCTCCGCGCGAAAGGATTGGAGCGCCTTGTGGTTCTTGATAAACTCACCTGCGCGGGGAACCGGGGCAATCTCATCGGCCCGGACCAGGATCCGCGCCTGGATTTCGTGGAAGGGGACATCGCCGACCATGAACTGACCAACCGCCTCCTGCGGGAACATCACATCACGGGCGTATTCAATCTGGCTGCCGATTCACATATCGAACGGTCCCTGCAATCTCCGGCGGACTTCGTACACAACAATGTGCTCGGAACCTCCTGCCTCGTGGAAACATGCCGATCCGCTGCGGTTCCCCTCCTGCAATGCTCTACCGACGAAGTCTACGGTCCGGTCTCCCCGCCTGACCGCTCGGTCGAGATCAAACCTCTCAATCCTACCAACCCTTGCGCCGCCTCCAAAGCCGCCGCCGATCTCTTCTGCCTCGCGGCGGCACGCTGCCACGGACAGGACATCGTCATCACCCGTTCCAGCGACAACTACGGTCCCCGCCAGCACGCCGAAAAACTGGTTCCCACCTTTGTCCACGCCGCCTTTCATGACCAGCCGATCCTCATCCCCGGCCACGGCATGCAGATCCGTGACTGGATCCATGTCGATGACCACTGCCGCGGTATGATTGCCGCCTTCCTCAAGGGCCAGCCCGGGGCAGTTTATCTCCTCGGCGGCCAGTGCGAGCGCACCATCCTGGGCATAGCCCGCAGCGTACTGGAAATCCTGGGCAAGCCGTCGTCCCTGATTACCCATGTCCCCGAAACTCCGGACAATGACGAACGTCACGCCGTGGACTGCAGCAAGGCGGTAGCGGGGCTGGGCTGGAAACCGCAGGAGCGCTTTCGCTCCAGCTTCCCCCTCGTGGTCCGCGAAATAGCCGCCAATCTACAGGGCTCCGGAGTGGCCTGATCTCCCCAGCCGGGAAGCAAGCCCCGGGCCTGGCGGATCACTGATTGCCGTGGCCCACGTACATCTCGCCCAGTTCCTCCTCCACGAAGTCTATATCGCGGGCCGGGGCCCCGGCTCCTTCCCGGATACTCCGGAGGGTCCGCTGCGTTCCACGCCGCGTATTGGGCCCGGCCACCTTGTCGCGCACGGTATCGACAACAACCGGGGCAATCGCCGCGATTCCGAGCACCCCCAGGGCAAAGGCCACCGGACGCCGGGCGCTACGGTGCATCATGTCCCCCAGGAAGATCCCAGCTGCTACCCCGAGCGCTACCGGGGCGCACTCAACGCTGGCTTCCACCAGCGTCCTTCCAGGATCCTGCGGTTTATCACTCACGAACTGAAAGTAACTTACACCCTGCCGGGGAAAAACAAGAAATTCCTCATATAGCTGCTTTTAACCATCCCCAATCTTCCGCCACTATCGCGGCCGCATGCCCAGTTCATATGCCATGATCCTGGCGGGCGGCAGCGGCACCCGCTTCTGGCCCCTTAGCCGAAACGCGAAGCCCAAGCAGCTCCTCAACCTGTTAGGCTCCACCACGCTCCTCAACCAGACCCTTGAGCGTCTCGAAGGCCTGGTCCCGCGCGAGAACATTCTCATCCTTACCAATGCTCTCCAGGAAGAAACCGTGCGCGAACTGGCCTCCTCCCTGCCCCCCGAGAACATTTTTGCGGAACCCGCCCGGCGCGACACGGGACCAGCCGTCGCCCTCGGGATCGGCCTGGTAGCGGCCCGCGATCCGGAGGCCTCCATGATGATCCTGCCCTCCGATCAACTGATCCAGGATACCGACGCCTTTCGCTCCGTCATGAAGGATGCCCTCACGGCCGCCTCGGAAAACGCGGGCCTGGTGACGGTGGGAATCAAGCCCACCTGGGCCTGCCCTTCCTACGGCTACGTCGAGCGGGGAGAAGCTGCCGACCTGGGTGAACTGAACCTCGCCCATCAGCCTCATGAAGTGGTGCGTTTCCGCGAGAAGCCCGCCCCCGAGCAGGCTGAGGAGTTTCTTGCCAGTGGAAACTTCGCCTGGAATGCCGGTATGTTCATCTGGTCGATCCCCACCGTCCTCAACGAGCTCAATACCCACGCTCCCGAACTGGGGAGCTTCGTGGAAGAGATCCGTGACAGCCGCGACGTGTCCGGCACGGTGGCGGCCCGCTTCCCCGAACTCACTCCCCTCTCCATCGACTACGCCCTCATGGAAAAGGCCTCCCGGGTCCTCAACATCGAAGCCACCTTTGACTGGGATGACGTAGGCTCCTGGATCTCGGTCGCCCGGCACCTCGAAACGGTAGCCGGCTCCAACCAGTGCAACACCCCAGTCACGGTGGTGGACAGCAGCAACAACATCGTTTTCAGCGAAAAGAACCAACGTATCGCCCTCCTGGGCGTGGATGATCTCATCGTGGTGCAAACCGATGACGCCATCCTCGTCGCCGACCGTCACCGGGCCGATGAGATCAGGAAGATCGTCCAGGAACTCCCGGAGGAGTTGCTCTGATGCGGAGCGGGATCAGAGGCCGCGGTTGAACCACTCCTCCTATCCCTTTGACTCTAACTCTGGTCCGTGACAGATTCGTTTCCATGACTTTTCGCGGCTTTCTCATCGGTTGGGCTCTCATGTTTATCGTGTTCCTGGGCGTCCTCGGAGTGGGCTACATGTCGGACAATGAAGAACTTTCCGGGGCCATTATGCTGAGCACGGCCTGCCTGTGTCTCACCCTCCTGATCCAGTTCACTCGCTGACCGAACGCGCCCGTCTTCTGCCGTGCCCGACCACCCCATCCTCGCCATCGATCACGGACAGGCCCGCATCGGGCTCGCCGCCACCGACGAGCTCGGGATTGCGGCCCATCCGGTGGAAACCATTCATACCGGGCAGATGGAGCCCCTCCAGCGGATTGCCGAGATCGTCGAGGAACGGAAGATCAGGCTGATTGTCCTCGGCCTTCCCCTCCACCTCGATGGCAGGGAGGGCGAAGCTGCTCACCGCGTACGCGCCTTCGGCACTGAACTCTCCGGGAAGATTCCCGCCGTTCCCCTCGAATACAGCGACGAACGCCTTACCACCACCAGCGCGGCCGGAAAACTGCGCGAAGCCGGCAAGTCCGCCCGGGCCCAGAAGGATATTATCGACCAGGTGGCCGCCCTCGAGATTCTCAACGACTGGCTCGCCGAGAACGAGTGCCCCTGAGGAGCTTGGCACTTTCCCTGCCCCAACCGGGTTAAAATCCAGGCCGGGATAACCCTAACGGCTCATTGTCCTGCTGGGGCTGGTCCCTAGTCTGGATGATACCTGAACCAGAATCCCGAATCTCATGTACTCCCCGGTCCTCTCCTCCATGTCGGCAGCCGCGTTGCGCAGCCGCGAGCCCTCCACTGCACGGGAACTCCCCCTCCCTCCTGACTCCGGCCAAAGCCTCACGATCCGCTACGAGTCGATCGGTTCCTTCCACCACTGGTCCTACCGCTTTGTCTTCACCGCCGACGAAGTCGTAATCTACAGCCTCAACGCCCCTGGCAGCATTGGCAGACCTCACAAACTCGGGTCTCACCGGCTCAGCGAGAAAGAGCGCATCCCTACAAGACAACTCCTGGGCTTTTTCTCCGGGCAGATGAAAAGCGGTTGTCCTACCGTGGATATTATCCGGTTCACCAAGCGCGATGACAGGCAACGGGTCCACTCCATCACCTACGTGGACACTACCGGTAGCACGCTGGGCAGCCCGGAAATGCTTCCCCTCCAGAATCTCGTCGGGCGCCTGCTCAGCAAACATACGGGCTAGCGACCAATAGGGAGGGCTAATCGCCTTTTTTGTGGCCCCGTCACCCTGCACCCCGTAACAAACGGGCATGAGAGTCCTCCCGGCCGTCCTGTCGCTCCTCCTGTCCCTCCCTTTCCTCTCCCCGGCCGCTCCCCGGCCCAACATTCTCTTTCTCCTCGTCGATGACCTGCGTCACGACACCTTCGGCTTTGCCGGGCACAAGATCTGCCAGACCCCGCACCTCGACGCCCTTGCCGCAGAAAGCCACGTCTTCCAGAACGCTTTTGTCACCACTGCTATCTGCATGGTGAGCCGCGCCAGCATCTTCACCGGGCAGTACGAAGCCCGCCACCAGATTCACGATTTCCGGACCGAGTTCAGCCCGGCAGCGTGGGGCAAGGCCTACCCGCAACTCCTCAAGGAGGCCGGATACCACACCGGCTTCGTAGGAAAATACGGGGTCGGCAACAAGATGACGGAAGCGCGTAAGACCTTCAACTTCTGGCGTGGCTTTGCCGGACAGGGACGCTTTCTCGATCCCAGGCGCAAGGACAACCAGCACCTTACCGCCCTCCAGGGCGACCAGTCCCTTGAGTTCCTGCGCACCGCTCCAAAGGACAAGCCGTGGTGCCTCTCGGTGAGCTTCAAGGCCGTCCACTGCCAGGACGGCGCCAAGCGCCAGTTCCCCCCCGACAAACGCGACGAAAAGATGTTCGCCGACGTCACCATCCCCCCGGCCCCGCTATCCGATCCTGCCATCTTCCAGGCCCTCCACGAACCCCTCCGGACCTCCGAGTCCCGCCGCCGCTGGGAGATCCGCTTTTCTCCCAAGCTCTTCCAGGAAACCGTGAAGGACTACTACCGCCTCCTCTTCGGCGTGGACCGGGAAGTCGGACGCATGCGCGAGGAACTGAAGAAGTTGGGCGTGGCGGAGAACACCGTGATCATCTTCACCTCCGACCACGGGTTTTACCTTGGGGAACGGGGACTGGCCGGCAAGTGGTTCGCCCATGAGGAATCGATCCGGATTCCCCTCATCATTCACGACCCCCGCAACCGCAAAAAGCGCGCGCAACCACTCACCGAGCTGGTCCTCAACATTGATTTCGCTCCCACCATTCTCTCCTGTGCCGGACTGAACGCCCCGGAGAGCATGCAGGGACGCTCTCTCACCCCCCTGCTCGCGAAAACCACCGGGGACTGGCGGAGTGACTTCTTCTACGAACATCACTTCATCCCCAATCGCATCCCGGAATCCGAGGCCGTTCGCGGCCAGCGTTGGAAATACATCCACTGGCTGGCCCCCAAGGCCGGGGTGGAGGAACTCTACGACCTCAGCAGGGATCCCCTCGAACGCAACAACCTTGCGGGCGATGCTTCCCACCGGGAGACCCTCGCCACGATGCGCAAACGTTGGAAGGAGTTGAAAGCGGAGGCCAGGTAGCAGAAGCCCGCAAGGATTGCTGTTAGAAGTCCCGCTGAGGCAACAAGCGGGCCCTCTGGCCCCTTCGATCACCCGAAGAAATCTGCAATCCCGCTTTCCTGAATTCGCCCGCCTGTGATAAGGGAAACAACCATCATCCTCTGTCCCACAGCGTTCCGCCTGAGCATCCTCGCTCTTCTTGCCCTCGCCCTCCGGGCGCCGGGCGCGGAGGACTCGCACTGGGCCTTTCAGTCCCTGCGCCCACCGGCCCTGCCAGAGGTCGAGCATAAAGGCTGGGTCCGCACTTCGCTCGACCACTTTATCCTGGCTGCTAGTGCGGACGAATCAATCGCCACCGTTCCCCGGGCGGACCGGCGCGTCCTCCTGCGACGGGCCTACTTCGACCTCGTCGGACTCCCCCCGACCCCGGCCCAGGTGGAAGCCTTCCTCGCCGATCAATCCCCGGGAGCCTGGGCCAAGGTCATTGATCAACTGCTCGCTTCCCCCCATTACGGAGAACGCTGGGGCCGGCACTGGCTGGATCTCGCCCGCTACGGGGACTCCAACGGGGGAGATGAAAACCATGCCTATCCCCTCGCCTGGCGCTATCGAAACTGGGTCATCGGCGCTCTCAATCGCGACCTTCCCTACGATCAGTTCGTACGCGAACAATTATCCGGCGATCTCATGGCCCCTGTCACTGCCAACCGCATCGCCGCCACCGGCTTTCTCGCCATCGGGACCAAGATCCTGGCCGAGAAGGACCCGGTTAAGAAACGCGCCGATATCGTCGACGAACAGATCGACACCATGGGACGCGTCTTCCTCGGCCTCTCCCTTGGCTGTGCCCGCTGCCACGATCACAAGTTCGATCCCGTCCCCGAGCGCGACTACTATGCCCTCGCCGGGATCTTCCACAGCACCGCCATCGAGGACCGGGAATTGAAAACCCCGGACGCCATTGCGGCCCACAAGGCCCGGGGCGGGAAAATTGAAGTCCTCACCAGGGAAATTGCGCAGCACGAGAAGACCCTCGAAACCTTCGTGGACCTGGAAGGAACGATCGAATGGGAGGCCGAGGCCCATGACCGCGGCAATGTCATCGTCGACCGGGAACGATATGGGGAGGGGATCGGCATCATCTCTGATCCAGGCAGCCAGAAGAATTACGCAGAGTACGACATCGAGATCAGGAAGGACGGCACCTACCAGCTTGCCCTGCGTTATGCCGCCGCGGCTTCGCGCCCGGGGCAGGTTCTCGTCGACGGCACGGTCGTGATCAGGGAGGCCATCTCCCAGGTCACCGGCGGGTGGATGCCTCCCAACCAGCGCTGGCACCACGAGGGCCTCCTCAATCTGAAGGCCGGCAAGCGGGTCCTGCGCATCGAATCCGAACCACTCATGTCCCACCTCGACAAAGTCCGGCTCCTCCCCATCCGCGAACCGGCCCGGGCCGCTGCCGTGCGTGAAAAGATCGAGGCTCTCCAGGCCGATCGGACCAGATTGGAGGAAGAGGGGAAGGAAACCTTTCCCAAGGTCATGGCCGTCAAGGATGGCACTATTGCGGACGCACGCATCAACCTGCGGGGCAATCCCCACGACCTCGGCGATCCTGTCCCGCGTGGGTTCCTCTCCTCCGTCGGGGCGCCCACCCGTCCGGGCCAACTCACCACCCAGAGCGGACGGCTCGAACTGGCTGAGTGGATGACGACGCCACGGCACCCCCTCACCGCCCGGGTCATCGTCAATCGGGTCTGGCACTGGCACTTCGGAAATGGCCTGGTCACCACCCCGGACAACTTCGGCACCACTGGCAGCGCACCCGCCAATCCCACCCTTCTTGACCATCTCACCCACCGGTTCATCGAGGACGGCTGGTCCCTCAAGAAGCTCCACCGCCACATCATGCTTTCCAACACCTATCAACTCGCCTCCAGCGAGGGCGGAAACAGGGTGCGCCGCATGGAGGCGGAGGTCTTCCGGGATGCGGTCCTGTCGGTTTCAGGATCGCTCAAACGCGAAGCCCCGGCTGGTCCACCGCCGACCGTCAAGGCCCAGGACCCCTCCCCCGCCGACATCGCCCGCAATCGAGAAGTCTATGAGGACTACCCCCATCGCACCGTTTACCTTCCCGTTGTGCGCAGCCACGTCTACGACTTCCTCAGCCTCCTCGACTTCCCCAACCCCACCACCCCGGTGGGCCGCCGTAACAGCAGCACGGTGGCCACCCAGGCCCTCCTCATGCTGAACAGCCCCTTCCTTCTCGAAAAGTCGGCCGAGATCGCCACCGGGATACGATCCCACGACGACCCCCTCGAGGAATTATACCTGCGCCTTTTCGCCCGACCCGCCACGCAGGACGAACGCCGTGAAGCTGCGAAATTCCTTGAGGAAGCGGGTGGCGACGAAGCCTGGACCCTTCTCTGCCACACCCTCCTGATCTCCAACGAATTCCTCTACCTGCGATGAGCCCTCCGCACGCTGCTGCCGACCTGCTCCCCCGCCGGGCCGCCCTTGGGCACATGGCCCTCGGCTTCGGCGGGCTCGCCCTCAACACCCTCCTGGCCGAGCAGTCCCCCGGGAATGGAATCTCACGGCCGCAGGCCCTCTTCCCGGCCCGGGCCCGCCGGGTGATCTTTCTCTTCATGCACGGAGGACCCTCCCACGTGGATCTCTTCGATCACAAGCCCAAGCTTGAGGAGTTCAACGGCAAGCCTCTTCCCTTTCCCGAACGCAAGGTCCAGTTCGCCAAGCGCGGGAATCTCATGAAGCCGCCCTGGCCTCTCCGGCAGGTCGGCCAGTGCGGACACTGGATGTCCGATCTCTGGCAGCACCTCCCGAAGGTGGCGGACGAACTCTGCATGCTGCACTCGGTCTGCGAAACAAACGTCTCCCACGGTGGGGCCTGCATGAAGATGCACACCGGGGATGAAGCGCTCCTTCGCCCGAGCATGGGGGCCTGGGTGAACTACGGGCTCGGCAGCGAGAACAACAACCTGCCCGGCTTCGTCACCATCTGCCCAACCTCCCTGCATGGAGGGTCCGACAACTTTGGGCCGGCCTTCCTCCCCGCCGAGTTCGGCGGGGTTCCCCTCGGCACGCCTGGATATCCCAACACACCCGCGGCGGAGGCCCGCTTTCATTACATGACCAACGAGCGGGTCAGTCCCCGGATACAGGCCCTCCAACTGGGCCTCCTGCGCCGCATGCACGAACGGGAGTCCTCAACCGGGCAGGCGGGAAGCCGGCTGGAAGACCGCCTGCGCAGCTTCGAACTGGCCTTCCGCATGCAGATGGCGGCCCCGGAAGCGACCGACCTCTCCACCGAAAGCGAGGCCACCCGCAAGCTCTACGGAATGGATGATCCCGGAACCGAAAACTTCGCCCGGGAATGCATCATGGCCCGCCGCCTCGCCGAACGCGGCGTACGCTTCATCCAGGTCAGCCACGCACACTCCCTCAAGTTCAACAACGAACAATGGGACCAGCACTCCCATCTTGAGAAGGGACACTCGATCAACGTGGGCCAGATCGACAAGCCCATCACCGGACTGATCCTCGACCTCAAGGCCCGTGGCCTGCTTGAGGACACCCTCGTCCTCTGGGGCGGCGAGTTCGGACGGACCCCTACCACCCAGCAGGGCAAGGGCCCGGTGGGACGCGACCATCACCCGGACGGATTCACCATGTGGATGGCCGGGGCGGGAGTGAAGGGAGGCCTGCGCTACGGAAAGACGGATGAGTTCGGATATCATGCGGTGGAAAACCGCTGCACCATCCACGACCTCCACGCCACCATCCTCCACCTCCTCGGGATCGACCACACCAGGCTCACCTACCAGCACAATGGCCGGGACTTCCGTCTCACCGACGTCTACGGCGAAGTGGCAAAGGATATCCTCACCTAAAGTGGTCCCGGATTGAGAAGGGCCCGGTCCGATGGCTCCCTTGAGAAGCCTCGATCAGGAGAACCGAGCCTTCCTCAGCCGTCGCGGAGGTTCTCCATCGACAAGCTTCCCGCCCCCCCTAGCATTCCCGGGTGAAGCTTCACCCGCTCTGCCCTCCCCTTCTGCTCCCGGCCTTCTGCTCGATCATCCTCCCCGCGATCATCGTCCTGACCACCACCGGTCACTCCGCAGCCGCAGGTCGTCCCAACATTATCTTCATGATTGCGGACGACTGCACCTATCTCGACATGGAAGTCTATGGCGGGCAGGCCCGGACCCCCAATCTCAACAAGCTTGCCAGGGAAGGGCTGACCTTCACCCGCTGCTTCCAGACCGCCCCCATGTGCTCGCCCACCCGGCACAATATCTACACCGGGCTCTATCCCGTCCGCTCCGGTGCCTGGCCAAACCACACCTGCGTCTATCCGGGCACCAGGTCGATCGCCCACCACCTCCAGGATTCCGGCTACCGGGTCGCCCTGAGCGGAAAGACTCACATCTCACCCAAGGAATCCTTCCCCTTCGAATACTCCAACGATTTCCGCAACAACGGCCCCGGGACCAAGCCCCTCTTCCCCAATCTCAGGAAGTTTATCACGCAATGCCAGTCCTCGGACACTCCCTTCTGTCTCTTTGCCTGCTCCAACGAGCCCCATTCGCCCTACACCAAGGGAGACCCCTCGGTCTATCCACCTGCCTCGCTCAAACTACCCCCCTCATGGGTCGACACCCCGGAGACGAGGGAGTTCTACGCAAAGTATCTTGCGGAAATCACCTACTACGACTGGCAGTGCGGGGCCCTTCTTTCCCTCCTCGACGACTGTGGCCTGCGGGACAATACCCTCGTAATCGTAACTTCTGAACAGGGCTCGGCCTTTCCCTTCGCCAAGTGGACCTGTTTTGAACTCGGGCTGGCCTCCGGGATGATCGCGCGCTGGCCCGGCAAGGTGAAACCGGGCACCAGGACCGATGCCCTCGTGGAATACGTCGATATCACTCCCACCTTCCTTGAGGTCGCGGGAGCAGAACCCCGGAAGCTTGATGGCAAATCCTTCCTTCCCGTCCTCCTCGGAAAGTCCACCGAGCACAAGACCTACACCTACGGCCTCCACACCACCCGCGGGATCATCAACGGCAGTGAGGCCTTCGGGATCCGGAGTTGCGCCACCAGGCGCTACCGCTACATCCGCAACCTCCATCCCGATACGATCTTCACCAATGCGGTCACCCGGAAGGAAGGAGATGGAAAAGCCAGCTTCTGGATCAGCTGGCAGGAGAAGGCCCGGTCAGGGGATGCCCATGCCAGGGCAATGGTCGGCAAGTACCACCGCCGGCCGGCCGAGGAACTCTACGACGTCCGGGAGGACCCCCACTGCCTTGTCAATCTCATCGCCGATCCGGATCTTGCCGCCACCAGGAAGGAACTGTCCGCCCAGCTGGACGCCTGGATGAAGTCACAGGGCGACAAGGGCGCGGCGACCGAAGAGGCCGCCCACACCCGCAAGGCGAACTTTGGGAAGCGCAAGCAGAAGAACAGAAAGCGCAAGGACGGATAATACCTGCCCATACTCTCCCTTCCTCCCCCACCTCACATTCACCATCATCACCGCATGAAAATTACTGCCTGCAGCCGGGCCCTCGCCCTTCTCTGTGCCTCCGCTCTTCCCACTTTGATCTCCGGGGCGGAGACCGCCGGGCGGGGCCTGCCGAAACCCAACATCGTTTTCATCATGGCCGATGACCTCGGATGGGGCGAGGTGGGTTGCTATGGCCAGAAGAAGATCAAAACCCCCAACCTCGACCGTCTGGCCGGGGAAGGCCTGCGCTTCCTGCGCCACTATACCGGTGCCCCGGTCTGCGCACCGGCCCGCTGCGTCCTCATGACCGGGCGTCACCTGGGCCACGCCGAGATCCGCAACAACGGGGACTCCGGCAACGGACGCAAGTTTCCCGGCCAGTGGCCCATCACCGCCGGCGCGGTCACCATGGCGGAAGCGCTCAAGAAAGCCGGCTATGCCACCGGGGGATTCGGGAAATGGGGCCTCGGACCCACTGACTCCACCGGCTCACCCATTCGACAGGGCTTCGACCGCTTCTACGGCTACAACTGCCAGCGCAACGCCCACTCCTTCTTCCCGCCCTTTCTCGATGACGACGAAGGGATCGAGACCATCAACGAGAAAGCCATTCCCGGGCACCAACGCAAACCGCAGGGTGAGATTGTGGCCGATGACTACCGGTCCAAAACCTATGCCCCTGACCGCATCCTCGCCGAGGCCCTCGAATTTCTCGACGCCAACAAGGGCAACCCCTTCTTCCTCTACTGCCCCTTTGTCGAACCACACGTCGCCATGCATCCCCCCCGCGAGTGGGTCGAGCGCTACCCGGTAGAGTGGGACAAGGCCAAGGGGGTTTACCGCGGCCAGAATGGCTATCTTCCCCATCCCCGGCCCCGGGCCGGCTACGCCGCCATGATCTCCGACCTCGACGAACATGTCGGGGCCATCCTGAAACGGCTCGAGAAGCACGGGCTGGTCAAGAACACGGTCGTCATCTTTACCTCTGACAATGGAACCACCCATCGCTCCCGCGATCCGAAGTTCGGGGTGGGCGGAGTCGACGCTGACTTCTTCAATTCCACTGCCGGGTTGCGGGGCTTCAAGGGCAGCGTCTACGAAGGCGGCATCCGGGTCCCCTGCATCGTGCGCTGGCCGGGGGTCACCCCCGCGGCCACCACCACCGGGGTTCCCTCCTACTTCCCCGACTGGTTTCCCACCCTCTGTGATATCGCCGGGACGAAAGCGCCGGCTGACCTCGATGGCGACACCCTCGTACCCCTCTTCCAACCGGAAAAGAAATCACGGGAATCCTTCCAACGCCGCAAGCCCCTGATCTGGGAATTCCACGGCTACCGGGGCCAGCTCGCGGTCATCGACGGCAAATGGAAGGCCGTCCGGCAGAAGGTCCGCACCAAGCAACCGGGCGCCTGGGAACTCTACGACCTGGACAAGGACCATGCCGAGGCCAGCAACCTGGCCAAAAAGCATCCAGAGGTCCTGATGCGGCTCGAAAAGGCCTTTCTGGCTGACCGCAGCAACAACAAGCGCTACCCGCTCCGGCTCTACGAGTGAGGCGATCCCGGCCCGGCCCGTCGCCGTCCGTCCCCTGCCAATGGCTAATTCCCCTGTTTCACAGGGGTTATCACCCCAAGAACTGAGTTCAATCACGCTCCTTCGGGGGTATACTCTGTTCAAGTCCGGGCGAAACATCGTTCCCTTCCTCACGTATCAGACCTCGCGAATGCGATCCTCTTCCATCCTTCTCATCGCGGCCCTCCTCACACCGTGCTCCTCCCTCGGACAACCCGATGGCAGGAAGATCTACGCCGTCCATTGCGCCTCCTGTCACGGGGACAGGGGACAGGGCGTGGAGGAAGAACACGAGGAACCCCTCTGGGGCAGGAAGTCGGTCGACGCCCTCACGCGCTACATTCACAAGTCCATGCCCGAGGACAAGGAGGACACCGTCGTCAACGAAGACGCCCGTGCGGTAGCCCAGTACATCTACGACGCGTTCTACAGCCCTGCCGCCCAGGCCCGGAACCGTCCCCCCCGGATCGAACTCCTCCGCCTGACCAACAACCAGTACCGGCAGTCCGCGGCAGATCTCATCGAATCCTTCAAGCGACCGCAGACCATCAAGGCCGAACGCGGCCTGCGGGGCCGCTACTTCAACGTCGAGAAGATGAACAAGGAAAAGGAGCACGTCCTCGAACGGATCGATCCGGCCATCGACTTCGACTGGGGAACGGGCGTGCCAGCGGAAAAGATCAACCAGAAGGGTTTCTCCATCCGCTGGGCCGGGTCCCTCCTTGCCCCCCACACCGGTCTCTACCAGTTCCGCGTCAGGACCCACAACAGTGCCCTCTTTCTTCTCAACTCCTTCCGTGGGGATGACGAAAAGAGCGCCTTCATCGACGCCTACGTGAACAGCAGGAATGAACTGCACGAGAAGACGGGCCGGAAGTTCCTCCTCGGCGGACGCGGCTACCCCCTCTACCTCCGCTACTTCACCTACCAGGAAAAGGTCGCCTCCCTGCGCCTGGAGTGGAAACCGCCCCACGGGGTCTGGGAAACCATCCCGAATGACTACCTGATGCCCGAGGTGATTGATACCGTCACGGTGGTGGGGGCCCCGTTCCCGCCCGACGACCGCAGCCTCGGCTACGAACGCGGCGCGGGCATTTCCAAGGAATGGCAGGAGGCCACCACCTACGCTGCGGTCGACCTCGTCAACCATCTCATCACCTATCTCAACATTGTCTCCGGGCTTAATGAAAAGGAGCGTAAGGATCCTGCCGCCCTCCGCCGCTATGCCCACGAGTTCGCGGCCCGGGCCTTCCGGCGGCCCCTCACCCCGGAGCAGCGCAGGACCTTCGTGGACTCCCGTTTCGACCAGCAGTCCGATCCCCACCTCGCCCTGCGCCACTCGATGCTCCTGGTCCTGACCTCCCCCCGCTTCCTCTACCCCGGCCTGGCGGATAACAAGGGTCGCCCCGACAGCTACACCGTGGCTTCCCGCCTCGCGCTCACCCTCTGGGACGGACTGCCCGACAAACCGCTCCTGCAGGCCGCGAAGCAAGACAAGCTGCGCACGCCGGAACAGATCTCCGCCCAGGTCCGGCGCATGCTCCCCGACCGCAGGACGCGGCAGAAGATGCAGGGCTTTTTCCGTCACTGGCTGGCCATCGATGAGCACGAGGAACTCCGCAAGGATCCCAAGCTCTACCCCGGCTTTGATGATCGCCTCGTCGCCGACCTCCGCCGCTCGCTTGAACGCTTCGTCGACGACGTGGTCTGGAGCGAAGCCTCCGACTACCGTCAGCTCCTGCTCGACAAGCACCTCTTTCTCAACCAGCGCCTCGCCAGCTACTACCGGACCGACACCGCGCCCGGCAGTGGATTCCAGAAGGTCGCCCTCCCCGCGGACCAGCGCTCCGGCATCTTCACCCACCCTTTCCTCCTCTCCCTCAATTCCTATCATGACAATACCTCCCCCATTCACCGGGGAGTCTTCCTGAGCCGCCACGTCCTCGGCCGTCTCCTCAATCCCCCTCCTGAGGCTGTCGCCTTCAAGAACGAGGAATTCGATCCCTCCCTCACCATGCGCGAGAAGGTGACCGAGCTGACCAAGGAGACCTCCTGCATGGAGTGCCACCGGGTGATCAATCCCGTCGGGTTCAGCCTCGAAAACTTCGACGCGGTCGGCCGCCACCGTTCCCAGGATAACGAGAAGCCGGTCAACACCGTGAGTGACTACACCAATGCAAAGGACGAGAAGGTGCGCATCTCAAGCGCCCGCGACCTCGCCAACCTCGCGGCCGGGAGCAGGACCGCCCACGAGGCCTTCATCACCCACCTCTTCCACCACTTCACCAAGCAGTCCATCGCCGCCTACGGGCCCGGGACCCTCGAATCCCTGCGTACAAAGTTCACAGATTCTGGTTACAATATCCGGAGTTTGCTCGTAGAATTAACCACCCTTGCGGCAGGCCACGAGGCCCGGGACGAGCCCCTCGCCGCCCAATGACCAGAATTTCAACCCCCGGACCAGGACCAATGACGATACCAAACCGCCGCGACTTTCTCCGCGACCTCGGCCTTTCCGCTGCCGCCCTTCCCTTCGTGGCCGGGCTCCCCAGCCTGCAGGCCGCCGACGCGGTTGCCCGCCGGCAGCGTCTCATCGTCGTGTTCTCGCCGAATGGCACCCTCCCGCCACACTTCTGGCAGGACAAGCCCGGCCCCCTGGGCGAGCTCAAGGCCATCCTCGAACCCCTCGCCGGGTTCAAGGACCGCATGCTCATGCTCAAGGGGCTGCACAACCGGATCCGGGGCGACGGCGACCAGCACCAGCGCGGGATCAGCTGCCTCCTCACCGGGGTTGAACTCCTTCCCGGGAACATCCAGGGCGGCTCCCATAGCCCCGCCGGATGGGCCGATGGCATCTCCATCGACCAGGAGATCAGGAATTTCCTGCAAAACAATCCTGCCACCCGCACGCGTTTCGGTTCCCTCGAGTTCGGGGTCGCGGTGCCCGACCGGGCCGACAACTGGACCCGAATGGTTTACACCGGGACCAACAAACCGGTGGCCCCGATCGACGATCCCTACCAGATGCTCAACAAGCTCTACGGGCAACGCAAGGACCAGGCCACCCTCGCGGGGCTCCTCGACGATGTCCGCGAAGACCTCCGCAAGGTGTCCGCGAAGATCAGTGCGGAAGACCAGCAGCGCCTCAGGGACCACCTCGAGCTCGTCCGTTCCATGGAGAGTGAACTCACCCGGAACGGGGAAACGGACGAACTGGTTCACCCCGAGCCGGAACTCGATCCCAACATCGAACTGGTCAACGACAATACTCCGCAGGTCAGCCGCATGCAGATCGACCTCCTCGTCAACTCCCTCGCCAATGACATGTGCCGCGTGGGCACCCTGCAGTACATGCGGTCGGTGGGTGGGGCCCGCATGCGCTGGCTGGACGTTGAAGAGGGCCATCACCAGCTTTCCCACAAGCCGATCAAGGACAAGAAATCCCAGGACAAGCTCCTGCGTATCAACCAGTGGTTCGCCGGGGAAATCGCCTACCTCGCCCGGAAGCTCGACGAGATTCCCGAGCCCGGGGCGGAGGGCTCCATGCTCGACCACACCACCATCATGTGGACCAACGAGCTCGGGGAGGGTAGCTCCCACACCCACGCCAACATCCCCTTCCTCCTCCTCGGCGGAGGGGCCGGTTTCAAGATGGGGCAGTCCCACGACTACGGCGGCCAGCCCCACAACCGCCTCCTGATGTCACTGGCCCACTCCTTCGGCCACCAGGTGAAAGCCTTCGGCAACCGGGAACTGAGCAAGGACGGACCGCTCCAACTGGCCTAGTCCGGATCCCCCTCCAGCCTCCGGAAACCGCAACAGGAATCCGGTGCTCCACGCGGGCACCAGTCCCATTTCCCGGGCGCCCCAGGCTCCCCGCCAGACCAAGGTGAGCCTTTCCGACACCATCCGGTTGCTGCTCCTCTCCGCCATCTGGGGAGCCT
This sequence comes from Roseibacillus sp., assembly GCA_022448985.1. Taxonomy (GTDB): domain Bacteria; phylum Verrucomicrobiota; class Verrucomicrobiia; order Verrucomicrobiales; family Akkermansiaceae; genus Roseibacillus_B. The sequence continues at coordinate 773 of JAKVCR010000052.1, read as the reverse complement.
CCTTCCTGTTCATGCGCATTGCCGTCCCGGAACTCGGCCCCTTCCCCACAACCTTCGCCCGCATCGGCGGGGCCGCCCTCGTCCTCCTCCCCTTCCTCCTGCGCCCGGAGCACCGCCACGTCCTCCGCGACTGCAAGACCCGCCTCCTCGTCCTGGGCCTCTTCAGCTCCGCCCTCCCCTTCTCCCTCCTGTGCTGGGCGACCCTCTACCTCGAGGCCGGCTTCACCTCCCTGCTCAATGCCACCACCCCCATCTGCGCCGCCCTCATAGGGTTCTGGTGGCTTCGCATCCCGCTCACCAGGTTCCAGTCCCTCGGCCTCGTCATCGGCCTTGCCGGCATCGCGATCCTCACCGGGGACCAGCTCGACTTCCGGCGGGACGGAGCGGGATGGCCCATCCTCGCTGTCATCGGGGCCACCGCCTGTTACGGCTTCGCCGGGCACTACACCCGGATCAGGCTCGCCCACCTCTCCCCACTCGCGGTCTCCGCCGGGAGCCTCCTCGCCGCCTCCCTCATCCTTCTCCCCCTTGTCCTGCTCTTCCCTCCCCCTGCCCTGCCCGGTCGGGGCGCTCTCGCCAGCACCCTCGCCCTCGGCCTCCTCTGCACCGCCGTCGCCTTTATCCTCTTCTTTGGCCTCCTCAAGCGTAACGAGGCTACCGCCGCCACCACCGTAACCTTCATCATCCCGGCCTTCGGCATCCTCTGGGGCGCCCTCTTCCTCCAGGAGGAAGTCACCGCCCGCATGATCCTCGGGATGGCCGTGGCCCTGCTC
>JAKVCR010000051.1 GCA_022448985.1 Roseibacillus sp. | reverse complement strand
ACCGGATCCCGCTGGGCCCATTCGCCAAAAGCCGAGTGCAGGCCCATGCTCTGCCCCCGCCCTTCGGCAAGGGTTTCCAGCCAGTTGACCGCCGAGGCTGGGTCCCGCTCAGCCCACTCGTCACCCACCTCCTCGATGGCACGATCCGCATAGCTCTGGCCGGCAAACTGCTCAACCCACTGCGCGGCGGCTTCCGGATCCTGATTGGTGAACCTGTGTGCCACGGTGTCGAGGGCCGCGCCCTTCAGGTCCCCGTCGGGCAGACTCTGAGACCACTGGGCCGCTTCATCAATCCCGACATTCGAAACCACCTCCCTTGTGACCAATCCAAACAGATGGTTGGCACGATCATCACCCTGGTTGGCCAGCTGCAATACGTAATCGGTCGCGCGCGCGGTATCATTATCAGCCATGCCACTTACCATCGCCTCCTGTAAATGACGAAAGGATCCCCTGTCCTCTTCCGATAGATTGTTGATGTAGTTGATTGCTGCATCAGGATAGCCGGAAGCCCAACCTGCCATCGTATATGATAGATCGCGCTCCTCTGACTTGAGGGAATGATCAACCGCGGCTTTCCCGTCGAGCTTACCCCACAGGTAGTGGAAATCCCGCCATTGCTCCCCACCAGCACGGTTTTCCTTAAGGTGCACCAGCATATCCTTCGCATTCTCCGCGGTCAGGTTGTTCAACAGTTGATCAAAGGCCCGGCGCCGGACCAGGGGACTGCCATTCCGGAAGGCTTCCTTCGCGACCGCTGCCAGCTCTGCCTCGCTCAAAGGCCTGGACCATTCTCCACCTCCTGCCGTCCCGGCAGAAAAGCCGCCGGACGGCCGTATTGGGTCCGGTCGCCCGGCCAGACTTCCCCCATTACCCCCATTGGAGAAATCGCCGCCCGTCCCCCTTGCACTCTTGCTGGCCCTCGGAACCTTCACCCCGGCGTTTCCACCGGAATCCGCCCGATCGAGCATGGAGCCCGTTGCAAAGGCCCCGACGGCTACCGCCGCCCAGCAAAGATGCCCAATCAACGATTTCCTATTCACTCTGCCACATTACGTTGGCACCAGACCTGAAAGAACGAAAAAACGTCAGAAAAGTGCATTTATCCGTCACCATTCCGGATGGACGAGACAAGGCCTTTCCCGTTGCAGGGCAGGGAGATTTCCGGCACAAGCAACAACAGAATCACCATGAAAACACTCGCCACTGCCTTCTGTAGCCTCTCCCTCACGCTGGTCTGCACCCCCGGACTGACCCTTGCCGACGAGCCTTTCAACGGAAAAGATCTCGAAGGATGGTCCTACAAGAAAAAGGGCAAACTCGTCTCCAAGTGGGTGACGGGCACCCCCAAGCTCGCTCCCGGCAATCCCAAGGCCCTCGCGGCCGATGGCGCGGGCGGAGCGATGGTCAACGTGGTCACCGGCCATGGCCAGAGCATCGACATCTACTCGGACCAGAAATGGGGCAGCAGCAGGATCGAACTGGAAGTGCTGGTGGCCAAGGGGGCCAACTCGGGGATCTACGTGATGGGCGAGTACGAGGTGCAGGTCCTCGACAGCTACGGAAAGGAGAAACTCGGAGGCGGCGACATGGGCGCGATCTACGGAGCCCAGCCCCCGCGGACCAACGCCTGTAAGAAGCCCGGAGAGTGGCAGAAGTACGAGATCGATTTTCTCGCGCCCAAGTTTGATGCCGCAGGCAAGAAAACCGCCAACGCGAAGTTCCTGGTCGTGAAACTCAATGGCAAGGTCCTCCACGAGAATGTCGAAATGAAGGGCCCCACCCCCTCTGGCGTGACTGGTCGCGAAGCCGCCACCGGGCCCATCATGTTCCAGGGCGATCACGGTCCCGTCGCTTACCGAAATATCAGCATCACCCCGCTCAAGAAGTAGATCGCTCCCTAACCTGTCCTCCTCTCGGGGTCTTATTTCGCCACGTGGATCGTGTTCCAGATCTTGGTCACGATCTCCTCGCCCTCATCAGTCTCCAGGTCGAGATCTATCTGCATCATGTGTACCGGTTGCAGATTCTCGACCTCCACAAAAACCGACTTTCCGTCCGGAAGAAGCTTGGCGGACTTGACCGGGAACTTGGTGCGCCCCTTCGGAGGACCCGCTGAACCGCGGTGGCCGACCTGGAACTCACCCGTGCCGTAGTCATGAGTCCAGCGCAGGTCTGATCCCGAGAGGCTGAAGCTCTCCGGGTCTTCCGCCAGTTCCTTGTCCAGCTTCCGGGTAAAACCGATTTCGATCCCGCCATCGCGCACCTTGAGACTGCTCGGCATGTTCACCATCCGCCCGGTATAACGCACCCGGTCAAGGCCCCCCTCACGCCCGGCATTGCTCTGCCATCCCTTGAGGCCTGCCACGTAGAGCTGGCCGTCCTTCCGGTTGAACTTGCCACGCATCGCACTGGAGGTCGGGCGGACCGGGATCTTGACCACCCCGCCCTGCATCAGGCCGCCCTTCTTCTCCTTGAGGACGATGTAGATGGAGCTCTGCCCGTAGCTGAAGTGGAGCATCTCACCCTCGTAGGGGCCCCACTTGTCACTCGTAATCCAGACCTGTCCCCCATTGGAGTTGTCCACGTTCTTGGGCAGCCACGCCAGGGGCAGGGGCGCCTCGCTGGGATCCAGATGCTGCTTCCGGTTCCCCCGCCGCTGTCCCACCGTGGGAGTGGTCTTCATGGTGGCGAAATCGGCGGCAGAATCGACCACCCCGAGGAACTCCCCCGGCTCGATCCAATGCAGGGGACAGCGCGGGACGAAGGTCCCCTCGTTGTCTCCACTGGTGATCTGGCCGGTAGGACTCACTCCGATTCCGTTCGGGGCCCGCAACCCGGTGGCGTAACGGTCCAGCCTGGAGCCATCCTTCGAGACCCGCAGGATCGAGCCATGATGGCGGCTCATTCTCTGGAAGCTGCGTCCGCCGCCACGGACCGGACTGCCAAAGGCGAAATAGAACTCTCCCTGCGGCCCGGTCTGCAGGTCGAAGCAGAAGGCATGGAATCCGCTGGTGAGCTCCCAGTCATTGTTAAAGTTCTCGTAGTAGTCGGTCTCTCCATCGCCATTGAAGTCGTGGTAGCGCGTGATCTGGTCGTCCGCCACCGTGTAGATCATATCGTCCACGATGGTGAGTCCCAGGGTTTCGTGGCCACCGGCTCCGATCCGTTTCCAGGTGAGCTCCTCCAGTTTCTCATCAATCCCGCTGACGATCCAGACATCGCCATCCCAGGTGCACACTGCCGCCCTGGAGGGGTCGCTGAAAAAGTCGAAGCCCCCGATACGCATCTTCATCCCGTAAGGATTCTGGTAGGGTACGGTCAATCGATCGAGAACGTAGGAAGCCTTGCCATCGTCCTTGGCCAGTTGCCCGGCGGTGGTCACCGTCTCGGTCCAGCGGGCAGGACCACCCTTCATGTAAAGCGTAAGATCCTCGAGTGCTTCCGGGACGCTCCCGCTTCCATAGACCACCTTGAAGTGAGCCATCCCCGCCGGGACCTTCAGGACGATACGACCATCCACCGTCCCGGGTTTCTCCTTGGACCCTACGACCTGGATCTCAGGCGCTCCTTTTTCATCAGCGAGCACAATCACTGCGGAACGGCTGAACTTACCCTGGATCGTCCGGGTAATGAGACCGTTCTCAAGGGCCGGGAGTTCCAGCACCGGATCCGGGCCCACCGTATAGCGGAGGACGGTCTTGTCCCCGTGTACATAAAGTCCCTTGTAGTGTGCCTGAGCCTTGGGGAGGGGGCCGAGGGGCGGATACTTGCCATCCTCCGGGACCCGCGGCTCTGCCAGGCTCCCCTGCGCGTTGCCCCAGCCCGGAGCGGCCTGGTTGCTGAATACCTTGGCCCCGTTGTGCGAGGGAAAAGCGCCATGCCCTCCAGTGAAGGGAAGGCCCTCCAGTTTCAATCCTCCCTCGGTCCAGCCCGCCACCATGCGCATGGTATCGGCATCAAAGGCCACACAAGCCGCTCCCTGCGGATTGAGCCGGATAACCCGGGCCCGAAAGGCAATGTTATCGCCCTTGGAGCCCTTGCCGACGCGCAGCGCCGTACTCACGAAGTTTCCATATTTCTGCGGCAGGCTTCCGGAGATCGGCTTGGCTGGAGGAGCATTCGGACTGGCAGCCTTGGCAAAGGCCTGCTGGTCCCACTTGATGCCCTTCAGTTTCTCCGCGTCGTGAAAGAGAACCGAGGCTGGAACAGCTTCCAGCTTCCCTCCCGGGGCCATCCACTTGACAATACAGGCCGCCCCCGGACTCCCGTTCTGGTAGATGATCCGGACCGGATGCGAGCCCGCCCGCAAGCGGACCGTCCCGCTCTGCTGCTTTATGGGGTGTGGTCCCCAGTTGTCGACCACCAGCTTGTCACCCAGATACAGCCGGGAACCATCCTTGGAGCTGATCGCGAAAAGGAAGTTTCCTGCCTTGGGAACAGAAATGGCTCCGCTCCAGCGCACCATGAAATTCTCGGCCAGCTTTGCCCCGTGGAACTCACTCTTGCTCTCTCCAAAATCAACCGTCTTGTCAATCCGCACGAGCCACGGCTTCAGGTCCACCGGCACTTCGAATTCATCCCCCAGTTTGTCTTCCAACTTGAAGTATTCCCCGATGAGTCCGGGAGCAGCCGCGAGGGGCAGGGAAAGGAGGATGAGAACAATGGCGCTAAGGCTTCTTTTCATGGTCTTGCTTCTGGGAAAGGGATCGCAGGTATTGGTAAACTGCCTCAAATTGCTTCCGGGCGTCACCCTCGTAGTACTGGGTGAGAGGCGTTTGGCCGTCGAGTGCATACTTGGGCATGATCGTGCCGGGCCAGACCCTCGGCGGATCATTCATCCAGAGGTGAAAGTAATCGCGGGTGAGCCGGGCCCCGGCCTCACGGAGATTCGGTCCTTCCCCCTCAAAGACTGCAATGGCTGGTTTATCAGCAATGCCGTGACAGGTTCCGCAGCTCAACCCACCCTCTACTCCCGTCATCGCCGCTCCAATCCTGACCTTGGTGGGATCAAGGGCACCCCGCCTGCTCTCTTCTGCGGAAAACCCCGCCGCGTGGCTGAAGCCAATGGACAAATGGTGCGCCCGGGCGGGAAAGGCAGGCATGCGGGCCGGAAGCCACTTGCGCACCTTGGGCCGGATCTCCCCCGCAAACAATCTCTCCCGCCATTCCGGGCGCAGCTTCATTCCGAGGTGATTGAGCGGTGGCGGCCCTGCCAGGATGGCGGGCTTTTCCTCGTTTACCGGGGGCCCGGTCCATTTGAGATGAGCGACCTCTTCTGCAAATTTCTCCCGCAAGGACTCCTCCCCATCCCGGGCATGACAGGCATTACACCGCAGTTGGTGATACTGTCGCTCCGCAAATTCGGCGGGAACAGAACGAACAAGCGAGTCGCTGTTGGATTTCTGCCGGAGAAAAGCGGTGAGAGCCGCTTTTTCTCCCCCCGGCAGATCGTAGTGAACACCGGAGCACTCCGCCGAGTTGAGGGCAAAGAGACCGATTCTACTTCCGTCGCCCTTTGCCTCACCCTTGCGCTGGTGACAGTTGAAGCACCCGGCGGATCGAGCCAGGGTCTGCCCCTTTGCGGCATCTCCTTTCCGGGAAACAGCCCTCGGAGCCTTCCCCAGGGAGCGCAGGAATCCCGCCAGCGCAGATGCTTCCTCCTCACTGAACTGGAAGGTCGGCATGCGGGTTCCCTCATGAAACCTCGACGGGTTCTGCAGGAACTCCTCCAGCGCGCCCTTACGGAACTTCATTCGCACGCCCCCCAGGGCAATACGTTCCCCCTCTCCCTTCCCGTCCAGGGTATGACAGGCGATGCAACCCTGCTGGTGAAACATCTTTCCCCCCTCCTTGATCTGTCCCGGAGTCGAGATCTCGTCGACATCGGGACCGGGGGCACTTGCTCCGAGATAGGCTGCGACATGCGCGGCTTGCTTTTCCGCATCCTCACCCCGGAAGACCGCCGGCATGTGGGCCGTGGATCGGAGCTCTTGCGGATTACTGATCCACCGGGTGAGCCAGTCCTCCCGCAGACGATTCCCGATCTCATCCAGTGAGGGGGCCTTGAGGAGCAATTCCGGCATCGCCACCTTCGTCCCGGGATCATGACAGGATCCGCAGCGCTTTTGGGCAACCAGCGCACGTCCGCGGCGGAAGGACGACTGCTTTTTAAGGATGGCATCTGCCGGATCATGAATGAACGCAGTGGCCGGAACCGGTTCCCTCGAAAAATCACGCCCGGCCCAGAACAGCCGCAAGGTCGCTTCCCCCTCCGGCGGAGGAGTGTATTCGATCAGGATCGCGTGCTCCCCACTCCGCAGGCGCTCGGATTCGCTGGGCGTCCCGATGGCCGCGACTAGGATCTCTCCACCAACGAGCACCCTGGCCTGACCTGTTCCTTCCAGATGAAATACCAGTCGACTCCGTTTCTCGAGGACAAGCTTGCCCTCCCATCTGGCGGTGAACGCACCGGCCTTGAGGAAGGGTGAGGCGCTTTGTCCGCTGGGAACATGCAAGGCCACCGAGCGAACGCTCCGGGCATCACTGTGTCCGTCAGAAGAATCCAATCGCAGGATCAACCCCCTCTCGCCCGCGGCATCAACAGTGGAGGAAGCCAGGAGTATGAACACCGCCCCACACAACAGGAGAGAAGAAGACACAAAATGGAATCCGTAACCTCGTCGATCCTGTCCTGCGCCAAGTGTTCGCACAGGCTGTTCATAATATGCCAGTTGATCCGATCCAAGCGCGACCTTGGTAGTAATCGGCATGGTCTTGAACGAGGCCAGGCCAGAACAGATCCAGGGCCCCGCTGCCAAGCCGGACCCTGCCTGAGAGAATCGTGCGACCCCCGGACCATTGCCCTTCCCGGCCGGGCATGCGATAGCTCTTCCATGACACGCCAACTGGCTTTCTCCCTCGCTCTTCTTTTCCTGCCGCTTTCCTGCCTCTCCGGGGCCGAACTGACGGTCGCTCACTTCTTCGGCGATCACATGGTCATCCAGCGGGAGAAACCCATCCGGGTTTGGGGCAACGCGCAACCCGGGGAAAACGTGCAGGTGAGATTCTCCACCCGCGACCTGACCGTGAAAGCAGATGAACAGGGTCATTGGCTCATGGAACTGGAAGCCCTGCCGGCCAGCACCCAGGGCCGGGCCATGACCATCCGCAGCGGGGAGACCACTATCACCTACGATAACATTCTCGTCGGAGACGTCTGGGTCTGTGGGGGACAGAGCAACATGGAGGACGTGATCAGCTACGTCTACCACGGGGATATGGAGGTCGCTTCCGCCAACCATCCCCTGATCCGCCTCCTCACTGTGCCGCAGGAGGCTGGTCCCAGCGCCTTCCGTGACATGGACCGTCTCAATGAATTCAATTCCTGGGAGCGGCGCTACGAACAAAAAGGAAGCTGGGCTCAGTGTACACCCAAGGCCGTGGAACGCTTCAGTGCCATCGGCTATATCTTCGGCAAGCGCCTTCACCTCGTCTCGGGTGTGCCCATCGGCCTGGTCGACAACTCATGGGGAGGAACCACCGCCGAAGCCTGGACCTCCCGGGAAATGCTGGCCACCATTCCCGAAGCGAAGGGCCTGACCGGGGAATGGGATCGCAAGATTGCGGCCTATGATGCGGAAGCCAGCCTGAAGGCACGTATCGAACGCTGGGAAAAGGATAGCGAACGGCGGGTGGCCCGTGGTGAGAAACCTAATCCGAAGCCCACCGAACCGGACCAGGATCCCGCCACCGATCGGAACAATCCCGGGGCCTCCTTCAACGGCATGCTGGCCTCCTTCAGTCATGCCAGCATCAAGGGGGCTATCTTCAACCAGGGCTACAACAATGCCCTCGGTAACGCACGTCCCCGCCTCTACGCCAAGGTCATGCAAGCCATGATCCGCAACTGGCGGCAAGCCTTCCGCGACGAGCAGATGCCCTTTGGCATCATCGGACTGACCCCGGGTGGTCAGCCACAAACCCGTGAGAACTTCGAGATCCGCATGGTTGATGCCGCTCCTTTCATCCGGGAGGGACAGTCCGGAGCCGCCCGGGAACTGGAGCATGTCTGCTTCATGCCCGCCTACGATCAGCAGGTTCCCTGGTACCACCCTCACAAAAAGGTCCTCCACGGTGAGCGGATGGCGCGCTGGGCCCTGGCTACCCACTACGGCCAATCGCAACTCCGCTGGAAACCCACCGTCCTGGAGCAGGCCGAGGCCAAAGGCGACCACATGATCCTCAGTTTTAATAGCATGGTGCGAGTCCACGACGGACGGCCCTTCGAGGGATTCGCCATCGCAGGTGAGGACCGTCACTTCGTCCCTGCTCGCGCCGAGTTCGTGATCAAAGGCAAGGACGACCGTGGGCGCGAGCAGAAGGACGAGCGCAGGCTGAAGGTCTGGAGCCCCCTCGTCCCGGAACCGGTCGCGGTCCGTTACGCCTGGGCACGCAATCCGCTCGGTAACGCTGTCAACAGCGGACACCATGAACGCATCATCCCGATTCCCTCCTTCCGCACCGACAACTGGGACTGGCCCGAGGCCCCCTTTGAGGACGACAGCGACGAAGCGAGGAACGGGCACCGTGAAGCGATCAACAAAATGCGCCAGCAGGCCCGCCAATGGGCCGAAGCCCGCCCCCTCCAGGAGGCCCGGATTCTCCTCGGCATCGCCGGGGAAAATGCTTCAGACGAGTCCACGGGCCTCCCCCCACGGTAACCTCCTTCCCATGGGACTACGGGGAATGCGTTGACGATCCATCCATCCACGCGGTTCACTGCGACGTGGAATCGCCATCAGGAATTCGACGAGGTCGACTACTTCTCGTTGCCTACGCAATCGCCGCCGGCCACGTCCTGTGCATCTTTACCCTCGGCGAGCCCTACCCCTCACTACAGGGCCCCCTCTTCGCCGGACACCTCCAGAAGGACCGGACCATTTACGTACCCTTCTATCGAGAGACGGGCGATGAGACGAACCTGCCCTCTTCCGGGAAACTGCTCCGACACGAGACCCTTGGAATCCCTGCCCAGCGGAATTTTTCCCAGCTCGCTCCGTCCCTTTCAGGTTCTGCCGCCCGCGAGTTTCTCATCGGCCATTCTCTTCGCAGCTCAAGCCTCCGTCCCGGAAACACAGAAGACTTCTCTCATGTGGAATGGTCCGCCTACAAGTTTCACGCCCCGCTCAATGCCCCACCCGAATTGATCGGCGAAGAGGACATCATCCATGACTGACCCCCTCCGCCTACACCAGAACGATGCACTTGTTCTCGGGCGCCTTACTTACACGGGTCTGATTCTGCTCTTCTTCCCGTTGAAATCGCCCCGCTCGCTCACCGCCCTGGGCGCAGAACATTTCCATCCCCCGCTCGGACCCTTCGCCCTCTTCGAAAGCTATCCCCCGCTGGGGCTGATTAACGCGACCACTTGCGCAACCTTTCTTTTCTTCGCCTTATGGGTAGCCGGGTGGGGAAAATGGATCGTGGGAGCGGGCCTGACTCTCTGCCTGACCTCTACGAGCGGGTTCTTCTACTCCGCGGGTAAGATCGACCACGATTTTATCGTTCTTCTTCTCCCGTTTTTCCTGACCCTTCCCGGGGTTAAACCAAAACGCGCGCTTCTCTTCTGTCTCGCCGTTTACTTCGCCTCCTCGGGAATGGCAAAGGCGATTGGCGGCTGGCTCGATCTCAACACTCAGTCCACTCTTTCCTGGGCCCTGACCTATTTCCATGCCTACGGAAAGACGGAACCCTTCCTCGCGTGGTCCCTCGCCAACCTTCCCGGTTGGGGCTGGGAAATCCTCGATCAACTCACGGTCTGGTTTGAGCTCTGTGTTCCGCTTGCTCTTCTTCCTCCCCTCCGGCGCTGGATCGTCCTCGCCATTCCCCTTTTCCATCTGTTTACGGTCCTTCTTTTTGGAATCGACTTCGTGCGCCTGCTCCTGGTCTACCTTCCCCTCACTTTTCTCTACTGCGTGCGGGCGGACCGGGAACGCCTCGCCCTCTCCCCCCGTGTCCAACGAGCTCTCATCGCACTTTGCTGTCTTGGACTCCTCCACGGCTTCATCCATTACTTACTTCGGGAAAACTACTGGAGTCTCCCCTTCCCCGTGCAACCCCCAGGCCTGCTGCTTTTCCCTCTCTTTGAAGCGGTCCTGATCATCGGGGTTCTCCTCCAACGACGCGCCCGCCGGCAAAGTGCCGCCAAGTCCGCTGAGCCTGCCCCTCCAAGGCTGTAATTGAAAACTCGTTCCGACTCGACAGCGAGGCACGCCTCCTGATTCCATCCCGGAATGAAAGGCGCGTGGTTCTTTGCCGCCACTCTCGTTCCGCTGTATGCGGCAGCAGAGGGATCCAACGACGAACGTTACTGGGCCCAGTGGCGGGGGCCTCTCGATACCGGGGTCGCGACCAAGGCGGACCCCCCGGTAGAGTGGAGCGAGTCCAGGAACATCAAGTGGAAGGTTTCCCTGCCAGGAAAGGGTCATTCTTCACCGATAGTCTGGGCTGACCGGATCTACCTCACCGCTGCCATCGCCCATGGCTCGCCGGTCCCGCCTCCAGCCGGGGTGCGACCCGGTGCGCATGACAATATCCTCAAGGTGCGGCAGATGAAGTTCGTCGTAATCGCAATCAACCGCTCCAACGGAAAGATCGCCTGGCAAAAAACCGTGCGGGACAGCATCCCTCACGAGAGTCGCCACGATACCGGCAGCTATGCCTCTGCTTCCCCCATCACTGACGGTGAACGGATCTATGCCTTCTTTGGATCGAATGGGATTTTCGCGCTCGATCTGAAAGGGAATGTCCTCTGGGAAAAGGACCTGGGCGACATGCACACCAAGCACGGGCACGGGGAAGGAGCCTCCCCGGCACTGCATGGTGATACCCTGGTGGTGAACTGGGATCACGAAGGCCCCTCCTTCATTACGGCCTTCGATACGAAGACCGGTGCCCAACGCTGGCGCCGGGACCGCGACGAACCCACCTCCTGGTCATCGCCCCACATCCTCACCCACACCGACCCCGTGCAGGCAGTGGTCTCCGCCGCCAACCGAATCCGCAGCTATGATCTCGCCACCGGCAATCTGCTCTGGGAATGCGGAGGCCTCTCTCACAATGTGGTGGCCGGTCCCGTCTCACAGGAGGGCCTTGTCATCTGTGGATCGAGCTACGAGAAACAGGCGATCCTCGGGATCAGGCTGGATGGCGCAGCGGGTGACCTGACCGGTGGTGAAAACATCTCGTGGATCAAACGCCGCGACACTCCCTACGTTCCCTCCCTCCTCCTCTATGACGGCCTCGTTTACTATCACCGCCACTACCAGGGGACCCTCACCTGCCGCAAGGCTATCACCGGGGAACCAGTTTATGAACGCGCGCGCCTGACAGGTATCGGCAATGTCTACGCCTCGCCCGTCGCTGCCGCGGGCCGCATCTACATCACCTCTCTTGACGGCCAGACCCTCGTTTTCACTTCCGGCGGGAACCCTGAAGCCCTCTCTCTCAACAAGCTCGACGACAGTTTCAGTGCCAGCGCCGCTCTGATTGGCGGAGAAATTATTCTGAGGGGTGACAAGTCGATTTACTGTATCGCGGAGAAAGAGAAGTGATGAATCCACTGGTTCTACCCAGGCGTGCTGCTGCGCTCTCCCTTGCTCTTCTGGCAGTCTTTTCGTCCTGTACCAACCGCCCGAATACCCAGGTCAACGGTCCACTGGTGAGTGCGGTCCAGATCTCCGCAATGGCTGGACGTGGCAGTCTCATTGCCAGGGTCCGCAGCCCAGTCACCTCGACCAGGGTGGGGCTCGCAATGCTGATCGAGCGGGCGGAGGAACTTGTCCGTGGCAATATTCCCTTTTCCATTGATCCTGCTCCCCGCACCAGCGGGGTTCCGGGAAGTGCGGAGTTCTCCGCGAGCCTCACCAGCCTGGGCCTTCCTGCTCCTGCGCACGGCACGGTGGAACTTCTGGTCGATGGGGCCGAGTTCTTTCCCGCCCTGGAGGACGAACTGCGTCTTGCCCGTGAGTCAATCGACCTGCAACTCTACATCTGGGACAACGACGACATCAGCGTGGCCTATGCCGACCTTGTAAGGCAACATGCCCGCTCGGTTCCTACCCGTATTCTTCTCGACGACATCGGATCCACCGTCTCGGCAAGCCTGCGGCCGCGCACCCCGGCACCTGAAGGGTTTCGCGCAGTCCCTGACATCACGCATTACCTCCGTCGCGATTCACCACTCCAGCTGCGTCGGATCCTGAACTCCTGGGCCGTTATCGATCACTGCAAGCTCCTCGTCTTTGACGGAAAAACTGCCATGCTCGGCGGGATGAATATCGGCCGCGAATACTACTCCGAATGGCACGACCTCATGGTTCGGGTCCGGGGCCCGGTGGTGGATCAACTTCAACCCGAGTTCGATAAGAAGTGGCGAAATGCACACGAGCTCGGCGACCTCTCCCTCCTCTGTCCCCCGCCTTCCTTCCATCCGCGGGCTGGTCCGGCTCCATCCGGTTCCTTTCCCATCCGCGTCCTGAGCACTAACCTCCTGGAAGGGCGCCGGGAACCCCTGGTGGCGACCCTTGAGGCCATCCGGTCAAGTCGCAGCCGCGTCTGGATCGAGAATGAGTACATCACCAGTGACCGCATCCTTGATGCGCTTCTCGCTGCCTGTCGGCGTGGTGTCGACGTCCGCGTTATCATTCCCAAACTCCCCATCGAAGAGGTCATGGAACTTGCCAACCACCAGGCCGCTGGGGAGCTCCTCCGCGCAGGCGCGACAGTCTATCGCTATCCCGGAATGACGCATATGAAAGCCATCATCTGCGACGGCTGGGCCACGGTGGGCGCCACCAACTTCGACACCCACAGCCTGCAGATCAGTTATGAATTAAACATTTCCTACTCCGACCCGCGCGCGGTCCGGGAACTTGCCCGGCGGGTGTTCACGAAAGACTTTGCGGTGTCCAGGCGTCTTACCGCCGAGGACACGCGAAACTGGTTGAACCTCCTCGTGGAACCCCTCGCCGATCAACTCTGAGTCAAGCCCATCCCGTCTGAGCACCTGCATGAAGGAAAGGGCGGATCCCGGAGATCACTTCACGATACAGGTCTCCACCCCGTGCTTCAGCGACTTGAAGGGATCCTCCCAAGTAGGGATAAATTCCTGGGCAACATAGTCGGTGAAGCCGGTCTTGACGATCTCCCTGATGATGGGCGGATAGTTGATCTCCTGCGTCCCATCGATCTCGCCCCGCCCCGGATTACCCGCCGTATGATAGTGGCCGATATAATCCTTGTACTCCCGGATGCGCCGGATCACATCACCGTTCATAATTTCCACGTGGTAGATGTCGAAGAGCAGTTTGAAATTCTCCGATCCCACCCGCTTGATGAGATCGATGCAGAAATCAACGTCATCCCCAAAATAGCCGGCGTGTCCGGTCATCTTCCCTTCCGTCGCGCGGGAATTGAGATGCTCAAAACAAATGGTGATTCCCTTCTTCTCCGCCAGAGGAACAACCTTCTTCCAGGTATCCACGCAGAGCTGGGCTGCCTTTTCGTCATCCATGCCCTCGTAACGCATACCAGTGAAGGTGATAACTCGTTTGGCCTTGATCCGGCTGGCCACCTCAATGCCGTCCTTCAGCTTTTCAATGACCATGTCCGTGTGCTTGGGATCGCAGGGGCCCTGCGCAAAACCATGGCTTCCCACCAGCGAGATCTCGAGACCGAGATCCATCACATCCTTGTAGGCACTGCGTGGAATGCCCTCCATCCCGTGCATGCCCAGCTTAACACACCATTCACCTAATTGCTTGGGCTTCACCCCGCGCCCACCGAAGCACCACCCCATCACCGAGTGCTTGAAGGGAGTGTCAATCTTGGCCGGCGCGGCGAATGACCGTCCGGATCCCAAGGCAAATCCACCAGCCGCCAGGGCGGCCCCACTGAGAAACTGTCGTCGGGAAGGGCTCATGAAGGCAATCGTAGGCCAATGAAGGACGGCTTTCCAACCTGCAAAACGCTTCAGGCTTTCCAGAGGGCGGGGGACTGGCTAGGAAATCCTTCCAGCCCTACTTCGTCTGGAAGTCTGGTCCATTTTTCCTGTAATGCCCACGTTTCTCCGCCTCGCAGTGCTCTCCCTGATCCCAGGGGCCTTCCTTCCCGCCCAGGACCACCCTGCAAAAGAAGACAACCGCCCTAATTTTGTGGTCATTCTCGCCGACGATATGGCATGGGACGATCTCGGCCCCTTCGGCAACAAAAAGGTAAACACCCCGAATCTCGACCGGCTGGCCTCGGAGGGAATGTGCTTCGATCAAGCCTTCCTGACCATCAGCTCCTGTTCCCCCAGCCGTGCCAGCATTCTCACCGGACGCTATCCGCACCAGACCAACGCAGAACAACTGCATTGGCCCATTCCTGACTCTCAGTCCATTTTCCCCCAGCGGCTCAAGCAGGCCGGCTACTTCGTCGGGGCAGCCGGCAAGTGGCACCTCGGCGATGCCATGCGTGAGCGCTTCACGGTGGTAAGAGAAGTGGACACCTCGGGATTCCAGCTTCCCACCAATGCCGGAGCCAATGCCGGTGGAAAATTCGTGGAGACCGCCACCGGCGATGCCAGAAGCGGATGCAGCGACTGGGTGCCCCTTCTCCAGGAACGGGATCCCGGCAAGCCCTTCTTTGTCTGGCTCGCCGCGGTCGACCCACACCGACCCTACGACAAACAGATCTCGCAACAACCCCACCGCCCTGAGGATGTTGTCCTGCCGCCCTACCATCCGGACACCCCGCTCGTGCGTCAGGACTATGCCCGCTACTACGACGAAATCACCCGGCTCGACCGCTTCGTGGGAGCAGTCCTCCAGGAGTTGACGGCCCAGAAAGCGGCGGACAATACGATTGTGATCTTCCTCAGCGACAATGGCCGTCCCTTTCCCCGCGACAAAACCACTCTCTATGACAGTGGCATCCGCACCCCTCTCATCATTCGCTGGCCCGGCACGGTCAAACCGGGCACACGCTGCAACCAGCTCGTAAGCACAATCGATCTGGCGACCACCATCCTCGCGCTTGCGAACATCCCGGTGAACCGCAACTACATGGGCAAGAACTTCACAACTCTTCTTGAAGGAAAGAACCTCGAAATCCGCGACGCCATCTTCGCTGAAAAGAACTGGCACGACTACGAGGATCGCTCACGCGCAGTACGGGATCGCCGCTATAAGTACATTATCAACTACTACTCCGACCTTCCCGGCACCCCTCCCGCAGATGCAGCCCGCAGCGATACCTTCAGGGAAATGCAGCGCCTGCGCGCGGAAGGAAACCTGCCTGCCCTGCAGTCGACCTGTTTCACCGCACCCCGGCCCCGGGAAGAACTCTACGACCTGGCCACCGACCCTCACGAACTCAACAATCTCGCCCGGGATCCCACGCACCAGGACACCCTTGAACGTCTGCGCGCGGAACACCGGCAGTGGCGCATCAGGACCGGGGAAAAAACTCCCAGACTGCGCACCCCCGATGAGTTCGACCGCGTGACCGGCACCCCAACCCCGGCCCGCATCCGACCCCGCTGGTCCAAGGCCAGGATGATCAAGGAAGGCGTCCTCCTGCCCTGAACCTCCGGTTAGCCTTCCCTGCGCAGGCTGCAATCCCCCCTACCCTGAAGTCGCAATCCGCCGCAAGTCGGCCCGGGTCTCAGCATAACTGTGATCGTAGGCCAGCACCCGGGGATCGGGTTCCTCCCCCCGGTGCCTGCACACTTCCCGGTAGAGATCAGGCCACCAGTTACGGTGCTCGGTCAGGCCCTCCTTCTTCCACTGTTCCCAGTCGGAAACCACCTTGTCCCAGCAGGAGCTGCCATAGTCCGATGCCGCCGCTACCGTTTCAAAATCCTTCACGTACCAATCACGACCAATTCTCGCGTGCAGGACCTCATCGGCCCAGTCGAAGTCCTGAATCAGCTGCGCAAACTCATCTCCGGAATCGGTCCCCACTTCCCACTCGTAGCGCTTGCCCGTTTTGGACATGAGCCCCTGCTCGATAAACCACAGGACTGCGTGGCGTTCCCGGGGGGTGAGCTGTTGATTCAACCCCTTCGACCAGGTGAAATTGATCATCACCTTGCTCGGCCAGTCGATCCCACTGCGGGCAAATCCTACCTCGCCCATCATGGCGTGCCGGGCTTCGTCCCAGAGCTGCCGTGTCATGTCCCGGTAAAACCCCCACGGGCGTCCACCCGCTTCCTCATCCCCGCTTTCCGCCACCATCTCATAAAGAATCGACGCCATCATCTCGGGAACATCGATCTCCCGGATGCGCTTGTAGAACATCATGAAAATCTTGTCCCGGCTCTCAAAAGACTCATCGTAGAGGAACTCCTCGGCGTGCACCCCCATGTTGTAGGGATCCGGAAACCGTTCGTCGCGTTGCGGCGTGCTGTCGTAACGAAATCGATCAGCCGAGTAGCGCGGGGATGGGGCATCCGCCTCATCCTCCGTTCCCGCCAGTCCTCCCGAGGCAGCCAGCCAGCCTTCCAGTTCCTTCAACCACTCCGTGGGATCCTCTCCCTCCCCCGGACTTGAATTCTCCAGCGCGGCACAGGCCTGCTCGCCCCACGCTATCATGGCCTCGACCTCCGGCACCACCACCCGGAGAACCCGTAACCCGGGGGCATCGGTGAGTGGATTGGTATCCGCGCGGTAGGACTGCATGCTTTCGCACAGGGCTGGCAGGGCCACCCGGTAGAGGCCTGCAAGCAGCCTTCCCCTGTCCGGAGCATTCCGGATCTCGTCGAAGAAAACCTCCAGATTTTCATGCGGCACCTTCNCCATCCCCAGCGGAGGATGCCGCAACTCCGCCACCCGGTCACGGAGGAGCGTGATGTGTTCGGCAGCCAGATAGGCATGATAACTATAGCCCATCTTCAACTCGTAAATTGGCTCACAGGCGATACGCGTGAGCAGCGTCTGCCAGATGCGCTGCAACGCGTAGTGAAAACATTTCAGACGATCCACGCACTCCTGAACCCCCAGTCCCGGGCCGGCCGCCCCCGCCAGGTCAGCTACACCCGCCAATTCCGGCAACCCGTGCAGGGATCGGTAATTCTCCAAGGATCCGTCGCTCATCTTTCCTCCTGGATAAGATTACCCGGAAACCGGGTCGATACAATCCCAAGAGGTCCTCATCCCACCAGGGCCGCCCCGACTCAGATTCAGTGGATCCCGAAAAGAAGGGGGAGGGACCAATAGTCCCTCCCCTTTAAAAGGAATTCGCCGATGGCGAAGGCTACTTCAGCTCGCGAAGCTTCAAGTTCCGCCACGCTACGGTAAACGGTCCCTTGTTTCCCACGCCATGTACCTGCAGACCGATAAATCCACTCGGATGACTCTTGAAGGCCTTCTCATGCACCAGGTCAGAAACCTGCTCACCATTGACCCAGACCTGGATCCGCGCCCCCTTGGCAAGAACGCGGTACTTGTTCCACGCACCATCCTTGAAGTGCTTGTGCGGCTTGCGCTTGTCGTTGGGAGTCATCCACCCGTAACAGGCCTCCCCGTATATATATCCCGCCTCCGCGCCGTTGGCTCCACTGGCCTCAATCTCGACCTGCGGTCCGTTCACCCGCTCCTTGGGATTATCATTCTTGGTCTGGGAACGGATCTGCACCCCCGAATTCAGGTTGTTGTGACACTTGACCTCAAAGGTGAGCTCAAAATTACCATACTTCTTGTTGGTGCAGAGGAATGAGTTCGGACTGCCCTTGACGGTGGTCCCCAGGATCGTCCCGTCCACAACCTTGTAGGTGGCCGTCCCGTTACGCTGGGTAAATCCGGTCAGGTCCTTTCCGTTGAAGAGATCTTTCCACCCTCCCTTCTTGTGATGATCCGCCAGAGACGGCAGGGACAGGAGGAAAGAAAGCAACAGGGTGATGATGATGTGTGATTTCATGATGATGTGAGAGTCTGCCTTACGCTGAACAGGCCAGTGATATATCATGGTTCCGGATCTCCAACCCTCAAATCCCGGTTCTCCTGCTCTGCCAGATCGATCCGGATCATCTCCTTGTCATTTCTGACAAAGGCGGAGCGCATCGCAAAGGCGGGATGACTCCACAGGACCTTCCGCGACCCGGAGGTATTTGTGGGCGTAAGAATATGAGCCCGGCTCACTTCGCGATATCCCCGTGGTGAGAGCTCCGCAATGATCAGATCTCCCATTTCCCCCAGGATCCAGAACTGGCGGTTCCCGGGATGATAGACGAGAAAAGCCGTTCCGTAACGCGGCGCCCGCTGGCGGGCCGCGAGTTCGGCCGAGAGACACGGAGCCCGGGTCTCCCAGAGCCGTTTCCCGGAGTCCATCGCTACTGCCATCAGGGCACTACGGTCAACGTCCACGCCATAGATCGTCCCATCCAGCAGATACGGTGTGCTGTTGACAGGATAGACCCCTTCCTTCGGCCCACTCCGCCACGCAATCCGAGCCCCGGGCTTCTCATCGTCCAGCTGAATCATTCCCCCGATCCGATTATACCCACTGACGAACAACTTGTTGCCGAGCTTGCGGGGCATCGCGATGGCTGATCCGTTGGTGGGCTTGATCGGCACGTTCCAATACAGTTCGCCAGTGTCGGGATTGTGCCCCGTCACGCCTCCCGGGTGCCAGGCGATGAGCTGCTTGGTCCCCGCATGATCGACGATCTGGAGAGGGCAATACCCACAGTGCGCAGCACTGAGTGCGCGCCAACGCTCTTTTCCTGTCCTGCGATCGAAGGCGACCACGAGGGATCCCTCTCCCCCTACCATGCAGATCACCATGTCCCGATAAACCAGCGGAGAACCCGAGTGCCCCCACATCGGCACCCGTGCGCCGTAATCCCTGCCGAAATCTCTCTTCCATTGCAACACACCTCCAGTGGTGAGACAGGTGAGATGTCCCATCGTGCCCAGGGCAAAAACCTGTCCCCCGTCGACTGTTGGTGTAGCACGAGGCCCTCCGGGATAAGAGACTTCGTAGTCCCGCCGTTCACCATGGGTCCATAGCAGCTTCCCGCTTGAGGCGTCGTAGCAAACCACCCGTTCCGTCCCGCCCAACTTCACCTGCGCACCTGCATCGTTGAGAACCTTCCCCTGCTCAATCACCAGGTCCATCACGTAGACCCGTCCCTTCGCTACAGCCGGACCGGAATAGCCGTGCGCAACCGGAGCACGCCAGAGGACCTTCGGCCCCCCCTCCGGTAACCGCCTGAGAACTCCCTCCTCCCGCCAGGCCCCATCCCGCTTTTCCCCCAGCCACTGTGGCCAATCATCGGCCCAGCCGACACCGGCACCCACCACCGTCAGGAAGAGAAAAGAAAACAGTCGATTCATGTCGCCAGAAATCGGGCCCCAAGTCACCCTCCTTGTCAACCCTGCCAAGGTAATACACAAGCGTCATGAACTGCCGTTTTCTGCTTCTGCTCGTCGTCCTCGCCCTCCCCTCCCTTGCGAATTCCTCCCCAAGACCGAACTTCATCCTGTGCATGGCCGACGACCTGGGCTGGGGTGACACTGGCTTCAATGGTCACCCCCGGATCATTACGCCACACCTTGATGCCATGGCCCGGTCCGGCGTGAAGCTCACCCGTTATTACGCGGGCGCTCCGGTCTGCTCCCCTACCCGCGGGAGCTGCCTCACCGGGCGGAATCCCTTCCGCTACGGCATCCCCACCGCCAATGTTGGCCATCTCCTGAAGGATGAAATCAATCTCGCTGGGCTGCTGTCGAAGAGAGGTTACGCCACCGGCCACTTCGGAAAGTGGCATCTGGGCACCCTCAGCGCCGGATTCAGTGGCAAGGGGACGGGGCGCAAACCGGAAAAGAATTTCATGACTCCCGGAATGGCAGGATTCGGCGTGTGGTTCGCCAGCGAATTCTCGATCGCAACCTACAACCCCTATGACCCGGAGAATGCCCACTGCGCCGCAGCCCGCAAGGGAGACCTGCGGGCTCTCTTCTGGCACAATGGCAAGCCACTCGCCAAGCCGCTCTCCGGCTGCACCTCCCGGATGGTGATGGACAAAGCCCTCCCTTTTATCACCAAGGCCGCAGATGAAAAAAAACCATTCCTCGCCGTAATCTGGTTCCATGCCCCTCATCTCCCGGTGGTGGGGCATCCAAAATACATGGAGGCCCACTATCGTGATCTGCCCGACAACGAACAGCACTACTTCAGTTGCATCACCGCCCTTGATGCCCAGATGGGCAGACTCCGCACGCACTTGCGGACCCTGAAGATCGAGCAGAACACCATGCTCTGCTTCGCCAGTGACAATGGCCCGGAGGGTAACCCCGGACCGCGAGGCCACTCGCAGGGCACCTCCGGCAAGTTCCGCGGACGCAAGCGCAGCCTCTATGAGGGCGGCGTGCGTGTTCCCGCGGTGGTCGAGTGGCCCGGCACCCTGCAGCCCCGCGAGGTCGATACGCCTTGTGTGAGCAGCGATTACTTCCCCACCATCTCGGCCCTGCTGAACCTCCCTCTCGCCCGGCGACCCTATGACGGCATTAACATCCTTCCCGTCCTGGAGGGAACGCAGCAGAAACGTGGAAACCCTATCGGCTTCCGCTTCGGCAGGGACCGGACTCTGGTGGACGACCGCTACAAGCTCGTCCACAACAAGGGCGGTCTGAAACGCCGCCGCTCGGACAACGGAAAGGTGCCCGTGGCCGAGTTCGAACTCTATGACCTCCGCGCGGATGCCTCCGAGACCAGGAACATTGCCGAAAAGAGCCCGGAAGTGACCGGGAGGATGAAACGCCAGCTCGCCGCCTTCATGAAGTCCTGCGAGGCCAGCGCGAACGGAAATGATTACCGATAGCTGAAATCCAAAATTCCTCTGGATGGCCCCTGCAGTGCGGAGGTTCCCCACCTGTCGACTGGTTCTGGTCCTCCGCTGGACCGAGTCCCCCCGGGAGAAAATCCCGAAGATTCTTCGTGCTCTCTTGCTTCGTGGAGGGTAAACCCCCCCGCGTTTCCGGTCACTCCGGGGCGGATTCCACCAATTCCAGACTAATGGCAGTCGTTGCGACCAAACTGAACAAGGGGCAGTGCATCAGGTACGAAGGAGACATGGGCGTGGTGCTTCACATCGAACATCGCACCCCTGGAAAGGGCAACGCCCTCATTGCCGCCACCATCCGTTCCTTCAATTCCGGCAATAAGAAAACCATCCGCTTCGCATCCTCCGAGAAGGTGGACATCGTTGACACCCAGCGCCAGAAGCTGGAGTTCTCCTATTCCGATCCGTCCGGCACCCACTTCATGGACCTTGAATCCTACGAAACCATCACCCTCAACGAGAGCCTCGTAGAGGACTACAGGGAGTTCCTGAAGGAAGGCCAGGAAGTGGAGGTCCTCTTCATCGAAGGCAATGCCGTAACCGTCAGCCTCCCACCCGTGGTGGAGTTGAAAGTCACCGAATCCTCCGAGGGCATCAAGGGCGATACCGCCAATAACCCCACCAAACCTGCCACTCTTGAAACCGGGGTAACAGTGCAGGTGCCTCTCTTCGTCAAGCCGGACGACGTCCTGAAGATCAACACCGAGGACGGCAGCTATGTTGGGCGGGCCTGAGGTTGAGGCCTGTGGCCCCCTCCCTGGTTTCTTCCTCTCCCCGCTCAAGGATTCTCCGCCCGCAGCCGGATGAAATTCTGGTCTCTCGAAAGCAGTAGCACTATGGGCCACACCTCCCCGGTGGGCACCGGGTTCTCGAATCCCAGAATCAGAAAGGGATCGAGCTGTGTCCACACCTCCAGGTCGTGACTCACCTCCACGGTGATAGGCGCCAGGGTTCCATTTGGGCCGGGATCGATGATGAGATCCACCTGACCGGTCGCGAACAGGTCAGGAGTGAAGAGCTTCGGACGATCGTTCGCGCCGTAGCCGAGGGCCCAGAGCAATCCGTTGGGGATTCCGTCCCCATCGTGGTCCCCTTCAAACGGAGCCTCCGCTATGCCATTCATTTCCGTCCACCCGAGGTAAGGGTCGAGCGGCACTTCAATGGATCCTTCCATCTGAACCGTACCGTCCACGAGGACCTCAACCCCATCCTGGAGGGGGTTGCTGAACTCCAGGGGCAGCACCACCAGAATTTCGTATGTGACGATGTTTCCAACTACGGCCGTCCGCGTGATTGAGACTGTCCCGATCCCGGAACCTGTCCCGGAGACGGAATTCTGTGAAAAGTCCTCATCGACCGCCCCGCCGATCGACGTCCCACTGATGGAACCCTGGTTGAGAGTAACCTGATGCAGGGATGCCTCGAACTGGCCAGTCTCGGCGTCTACAGGCCCTTCCGCAAAAGTAACGATCGTAGCTTTGACGTCGCTGATCGATACATCGGCGATCAGCCCGCCAAGCAGGGAAAAGTTCATGTCGGTTGCCGTCAAATCCCCCGATGTCAGGGTGAACTCCAAGACCTGGTCCGCCTCAGGGTCGATCTCAAGGATGGCACTCACCGTTCCGCTGAGGTCACTGTTCTCCCCATCCTGAATCCCGAGGGCGGAAAGGGTGATTCCCAGGACGTTGACATCGGGAGCATCCGAGAGTGTCAACACCGTGTTGCCACGCACCTGCGCAGTCGCGACACTGGTGAGCATCAGGAAGAGCACAAGGGTCAGCGGGAGACCAGAAATCAGAGCGCGAGCCGTCATCGTAATCGGAGCATGGATTCTCCCCAGTCCTATCCCCCGAGAAACTCGCGTCAATCAAATCCCCTGAACGCTCAGCTCAATCGAATCGGACCACCCTGGGACTCGCCTCCCTCGGCCAGCTTCCTCCGGGGAACAGTCTCCGACCACGTCAGGATCAGCCCACCACAAGCCCTCGCGCCTCCCTTTCATGCGACCGCCACATCTGGGCTTCACCAGGAGACGCACTCCAAACTCCACCAAAACTCTTTAACTTTTCCTAAATATCGCCTATCTCACTCCCAGCGTGGCAAGAGATCGCAAACAGCTTCATCTACGGCGGACCGGCGAAAATCGCCGTGTCCGACGTCCCACCCTGCGCGAAGCGCTGCGCGAGGCTGACCGACGGGCCCGCCAACGAGCGAACCAGCGCACGTGGCGCCGCCGGGGACTCACCTCGGTCCAATCGGCAATTGCGGATTCCCATTATCCCCAGACCCAGCTGGGCTGGCTGACCCGCTCCCGGCGCATCCTGGCCGGGCTGGCCCTCCTCCCCCTCTGTTTCATCACCACGATCACCATCTTCAATCCTCACCTCCATGCCCTCGGGGAGGTCGGCACCGGCCTTTCCTTCTGGCAACAGTTCTGGCGCAGCAACGCCTTCCTCTATTTTTCGATCGGCTTCGTTCTCAATGTGGGCTGGTTCTTCACCCGGCTTCTTCAACCGGGCTTCCTCTACCTCTACGTCCTCGGACACGAACTTACCCATGTCATCTTCGTCTATCTCTGTCTCGGACGGGTGAGCGGCTTCCGCGTCAGCCTGGACGGAGGCCACATCGTCACCAACAAGTCGAACATCCTCATCGCCCTCTCGCCCTACTTCATACCTTTCTGGTCCGTGGTGGTATTCATCCTCATGACCATTATCGGCCTCATCGGCTCCCTGCCCCATCACGAGAAGATCCTGTTTGCCATGATGGGCGCCACCTGGAGCTTCCACCTTCTCTGGACCCTCTGGATCATTCCGCGTGATCAACCCGACCTGAAGGAGAACGGCACTTTCTTCTCTCTCGCCCTCATTTACCTCGCCAATGTGCTCCTGCTCTCCTCCCTCCTGTGCCTGGCCTCCCCCGAACTGACCTGGCGTCACTTTGTCTACAATTGGGCCAACAATTTCATGGATATGGTCACTTCCGTCAGCGGGATCCTTGCTTGATCCTGCCCGGGACGCGATAATGGCGCCCTTGAGCCGCCCTCTCCTCTTCATCATGCTGCTCGCCTCCCTGCCCCTGGAGGCGGGACAATCGCGCGTCTGGCACTACACCGATGGACGAACGTTCACGGCCTCCTACCTCTGGTCGAGCACCCACACCCTCTACCTCAAGGACAGGAAGGGCCGTGAATTCGAGGTCGCACTCGGGGCCCTCTCCAACGCCGACCTGGAGTATGTGAGAGGTCTCCTGTCCAGGGACACCGCCAGGGGGATCGTCTACCACACCCCGCTCACGTGGGAGGAATTCCGCTCCAAGAAACTCACTTCCTCCAAGGCCGAGGAAAGGGGATACTACCCCGTTGATTCCCTGTCCACCAGTGAAGGATCACTGCGCCTGCAGTTCCGCCGCTTCGGACCGGCTCCGAAAATTGCCAGCACCCAGCAGGTCGTCCTCCGCATGACCACCGCCCCACACGGTGGAACACGAAGTACGATCCGGATCAGCTATGGCGGTAAAGTGATCGGCTCGGTCAGGGGGGCCCCCTCTGGAAGAACATTCGACATTCCTCTTCCATCCACTGTCCTGCAGGGATCCGGGACCATCGTCTTTGATCTGAGCGGAGGAAGCGATACCATCCGCATCCGCACCAGCAAGTCAGGGGCAGGTCCGCGCCTCCTCATCATTGAGCCCGAACAAAACCGCCCATAAAGGGCTCAATTTCTTGACACCCCCGGAAGATCACGCATTCTCCCCGCCCGCCTCAAGCGGCTGATTCCCATGAAAGCGGATCTCCACCCCGAATACCATCCGGTCATCTTCCAGGACATGAGCACCGGGAAGCAATACATCACGCAGTCGACCGCCAAGTCAGATCGCGTCGAAAAGGTCGATGGGGTAGACCACTACGTGATCTCGATCGGTATCACCGCCGACTCCCACCCGTTCTTCACGGGGCAAAAACAGTTCGTCGATACCGAGGGTCGCATCGACAAGTTCCAGAAGCGCTTCGGTGCCGTGCGCCGCGCCAAGAAGCCCAAGGCCGAGAGCGGGAGCGAAGGCTAAGGAATACATCCCGGCTGCCCTCCCCTGGGCAGCATGCCCCCGGATCCTCCCCTTCCGTCAGCGAAGGCCTCTCAGAAAAAACGCCCCGGAAGGAAACCCCCCGGAGCGTGTTAAAGCGGTCAGGAAAGCAATCGCTTACTCTCCCTTTTCTTCCTCTTCGGCGGGGGCAGCTGGTTCCGCGCTCGGGCTCCACTCTTCCTCCTCCGGGCCGGTCGCGGCCGCGGCGAGGTTGAAGGCCTGTTCCAGGCCAACCAGATCGCTGGAAGGACGCAGCGTCTCGAAGCTCTGGGACTCCTTCTGGAGTTGCTCCTCGCTGTACTCCACCGCCTTGATGGAAAGACCTATGCGCCGCTCGATCTTGTCGACCTTGATCACGCGGGCCTCCACTTCATCGGCCACCTTGAGGATATCCTTCACCCGCTCGACGTGATCCTCGCTCAACTGCGAAATATGAATCAGGCCGTCGATGTCGCCATCGAGGCTCACAAAGGCCCCGAAGCTTGCGATCTTGGCCACCGTCCCCTTGACGATATCACCCACCTTGAACTTGGTGTCGATGTCGGCCCACGGGTCGGTATCGAGTTGCTTGATCCCCAGCGAAACCCGCTGGTTCTCCTTGTCGATGGTAAGCACGATGGCCTCGACTTCCTCGTTCTTCTTGAGGATTTCGCTCGGGTGGTTGATCTTGCGTGTCCAGCTGAGATCGGAGACGTGGATCATGCCGTCGATCCCTTCCTCGAGACCGACGAATGCACCGTAGGCGGTCAGGTTGCGCACGGCACCATTGATCTTCGTTCCCACCGGGTAGCGGGCCTCGATCTCGTCCCACGGATTGGGCTCCAGTTGACGCACCCCGAGGGAAATCTTCTGCTCCTCAATGCTGATTCCCAGCACCACCGCCTCGATTTCCTGGTCCAGTTCGAGCACATCGCTGGGACGCGTGACCCGCTTGACCCAAGAGAGCTCGGAAACGTGCACGAGGCCTTCCACCCCGCGCTCCAGTTCCACGAAGGCCCCATAGGGCAGCAGCTTGGTGACCCGGCCCTTGACGTTGGAGCCGATCGGGAACTTGGCCTCGATATCCTCCCACGGGTTGTCGGACATCTGCTTGAGACCAAGGGAGACGCGCTCCTTCTCGCGGTCCACGTCAAGGATCTGCACCTCGACCTCCTGACTGATACGCAGCATCTCGCTGGGATGATTGATGCGACCCCAGCTCATGTCCGTGATATGCAGGAGCCCGTCCATGCCCTCGAGGTCGATAAAGGCCCCGAAGTCGGTCAGGTTCTTCACCTGCCCGCTCACCTTGTCGCCTACCTTGACGGTCTGCAGGAAGCGCTGGCGACGCTCGGAACGCTCAGCCTCGATCACCTCGCGGCGACTCAACACGATGTTCTGCCGCTCGTCGTTGACCTTGACGATCTTGAACTCGTAGATATTGCCCAGAAATTCATTGAGGTCCTTGGGCGGGATAATGTCGACCTGGGAACCGGGGAGGAAGGCCTCCACTCCGACGTTCACCATGAGGCCACCCTTGACCACGCTCTTGACCTTGCCCTTCACCAGGCCACCGTCCTCAAATACCTTGACGATCTTGTCCCAGTTCTGTTTGTGGGCTGCCTTCTCCTTGGAGAGGACGACCATGCCCTCATCGTTCTCGAGGCGCTCAAGGAGGACTTCCACTTCGTCCCCTTCCTCTATTTCATCGTCTTCAAACTCGGAGGCCGAAATGACGCCCTCCGACTTGTATCCAATATCGACAATCACGACCTGGGGGCGGATGTCGAGGACCGTTCCATTCACAATGGAACCCTCTCTGAATTCGCGGAACTTCGAATCGATCAATGCATCCAGCTCAGCATTGACCGGCGCCTCCGCGACGGCTTCGTTACTCATTTTCTGTAGTTAAGGTTGGTTGTTGGTTTGCTTGCCTTCCGACAATTGCCCCTCTTCCGCGACGACAACGGGGCTCCAACCATCGCCGCAACCGTTCCGGCCTCCGGCCCGAACGGGTCGTGAACCTAGGGATCAACCCCTGAAAATCAAGGGAAATGTCGTGAATGAAAAGGGGTGCCGCCGGGCGGGGATAATATGGCTTTCCCACTGTTTCCGGGACCCCCCGAAGCCCTCCCGGGTGGGTCAACCCCGCTTGACACCGCCCTCCAATTGCCTACCTTCCGCCCTCGCCGTTCGCGGCATGCGCGCCCGTAGCTCAATTGGATAGAGCGCCTGACTACGGATCAGGAGGTTAGGGGTTCGACTCCTCTCGGGCGCGCCACTTTTCCACTTCTTCAAGGGCCTGCGCGGACCAGCTCCCTTCCCCGCGTTTCCGGTCGATCTCATCCCCCGGGCCTGGCAATTCCCTCGCTGACTTGGTATCCCCCATGGTCCTTTCATCGGATGGGGAGATCCAGTTTGCCCAAGTGTCCGGAATTCCTATGATGTGGCCTTCACATGAACCGCGTTCCCATTGCCCTGATCGCCGTGCTTTACCCTGCCCTCGGGAGCATGGCAACCGCGGAGGAAACCAAGTCCCCACCCACGACGATCGACATCGAGAAGGGCCGTCAGTTCTGGTCCTTCCAACCCCTCAAGGTCGTCAAGCTCCCCAGTGTGCAGAATGAGCCGTGGGTGCGCACCCCGATCGATCGCTTCATTCTTGCTTCACTCGAGAAACGGGAGTTGTCCCCGAACCCGGAGGCCTCTCGACGCACTCTCTTCCGTCGGGCGATGTTTGGCCTGTGGGGGCTCCCCCCGGAACCGAACGAGATCGAAGCCCATCTCAGCGACGATTCCCCCGGAGCCTATGAGAATCTCATCGATCGACTCCTGGCTAACCCTCACTACGGAGAACGATGGGCACGCCACTGGCTCGACCTTGCGCGCTTCGCCGAGAGCAATGGATACGCCTTCGACAAGGACCGGAGCGACGCCTACCACTACCGCGACTTTGTGATCAGGGCGTTGAATGAGGACATGCCCTACGACCGCTTCGTGAAATTACAGATCGCGGGCGATCAGATGGAACCGGCCAACTATATGGCCCAGGCCGCCACCGGATTCCTCGCCGCTGGCCCATTTACATCCCAGCAGACACAGAAAGAGCGGGAACGCAGTCGCTACGAACAACTGGACGACATCGTTCACACCCTCGGAACGTCCATGCTCGGCCTGACGATCGGCTGCGCTCGCTGTCACGACCACAAATATGACCCTGTTCCTATCAAGGACTACTACCGCCTCGTCTCCTGCTTCGCCGAAACCGGTTTCCAGAACCACGCCCATAATGCTGATCCTCAGAAAACCAAGGCCGCCAGGGAGAACTTCGATGCTGCCCACAAGCCCCTTGTAGAGGCCCGATCCAAATTCGAAGAGGAGGTGCTGCCCACCCGCCTGACCGAGTGGGTCGCTAAACAGGCCAAACCGAAATCCCCCGAGACACTCAGCCCGTGGCATCATCTCGGCCCCTTCGGAGCCGCCGACTTCAAGAAGGCCTACGCGAAGGACTTCCCCCCGGAGAAGGAAATCGATCTTGCCAAAACCTATGGCGAAAACAAATGGATCGCCAAGCCCGAGTGGCACGACGGGAAAATCCATAACACCCTCAAGGGCCCCAACAGTGCTAACTACCTGTTTCGCACGATCGATGTCCCGGATGCGCGCCCGCTTCCCATTTCCCTGGGCCGGGATGACGCCATCAAGGTCTGGCTCAACGGCAAATCGGTGCTGGCCAAGGAAGTCCAGGGTGGAGTTGCCAAGGATCAGGACAAGATCACCCTTCAGCTCAAGGCTGGCTCCAACCAACTACTGGTGAAGATCGTCAATGGCGGCGGCGCTTCCGGTTTCTACTTCAGCACCACCCCCGAAATCCCCAAAAACATCCACGACATTCTTGCGCTGGCCCCGGACAAGCGAAACGAAAAGCAGAAGCAGGAACTCCTCAAGTGGTTCGCCCCGCGTGATCCGGACTGGAGCAAGTTGGATCAGGCCATCCAGGAACATTCCAAGAAAGCTCCCAAGCCAACCCTCGTTAACATCTATGCTGCCCGCAAGGGGGGAGCGACTTACAACTTCGGCGCTGATACCCGGAAGGTCTATTTTCTCGATCGCGGCAACTCCAACGCCAAGCAAGGCCTCGCCACTCCGGCCTTTCTACGCGTCCTGCAGGCAACCGGCACAGACGAAGCTCACTGGCTCACTGCCTCCGAAAACCGCCCCCCCCGCGTCGCCCTGGCCCACTGGATCACCGACGAGCAGCAGGGCGCTGGCCACCTCCTCGCCCGCGTGATCGTCAACCGTCTCTGGCAGCACCACCTGGGACGCGGTATCGTGACCACCCCCAGCGACTTTGGCACACAGGGCGCCGCCCCCTCCCATCCGGAGCTGCTGGACTACCTCGCCACAGAGCTCATCCGGCACCGCTGGCAGCTCAAACCGATCCATAAGATGATCATGATGAGCGCTGTCTACCGCCAGCAGGGTGGCACGAACGAACTTGCTCACAAGGTCGACCCGGGGAACAGTCTCTGGTGGCGCCGCGGGGCCATCCGCCTCGAAGCGGAAGTGATTCGCGACTCCCTCCTCGCCGTCAGCGGAACCCTCGACAAACGCATGTTCGACAAGGGCACGGTGGACCAGCGCCAAGCGCGGCGCAGCATCTATCTCACCGTGAAGCGCAGCAACCTGATTCCCATCCTGCAACTCTTTGACGCCCCCGATGCCATGCAGAGTATCGGCAAACGCATTGCCACCACTGTCCCGCCGCAGGCTCTGGCCATGATGAACTCCCCCTACGTGCGGGAGCTGGCCGAGAAGTTTGCCCAGCGCATTCGTCCCGACGACAAGGTTGCGATCGGTGAGGTGGTCCGGAGAGCCTACGCCCATGCCCTCGCCCGGCCCCCCGGCCCCGGGGAGGAGCAGCAGATGATCTCCTTCATCCAGGGGCAGGCCAAATCCTACGGAAGCGACGCGAAGGCCATGACCCTGGCGGTTGCAGACTTCTGCCAGACCATGATGTGCCTGAACGAATTCATCTTTGTAGACTGATATGAGCGATTTACATTTCTACAATTCCCGCCGCACCTTTCTCCAGAAGGCCGGACTGGGCTGTGGCTCCCTGGCCTTGACCAAACTTCTCACCGAGGAAGGCCTCCTGGCACAAACCGCGGCCCGAGCCGACTCCTCCATGCAGGTCCCCGGACCGCACTTCGCCCCCAGGGCCAAGTCGGTGATCTGGCTTTTCATGCCGGGCAGCCCATCCCAGGTCGATACCTTCGACTACAAGCCGGAGCTCCAGAAACGAAACGGGGAAAAGCTTGAGGGTGCCGACCCCAAGACCGGCTTCTTCACCACCAATGGAAAAATCCTGGGCTCGCCTTTCTCGTGGAAACAATACGGCGAATCCGGCACCTGGGTCTCCGAGATCTTTCCCAACATCTCGAAACATGTCGACGACATGGCTTTCCTCTACTCCTGCTTCTCGCAGTCGAACAATCACACCCCCGCCATGCTGGAAATGAACTCCGGGATGTTCTTACAGGGACGTCCCTGCATGGGATCCTGGGTGACTTACGGCCTCGGCAGCGAAAACCAGAATCTCCCCGGCTTCGTGGTTCTGCACGGTGCCATGCCGCGCGGCGGCAAGCCCATCTGGGCGCCCGGGTTTCTTCCAAAAAAGTTTCAGCCCACCGCCATTAATGGGAACAATCCCATCGGCAACCTCGCGCGCCGTAAGAACATGACGGCCCAACATCAGCAGGCCCAGCTCGATATCCTGAGAGCGATGAACCGTGCCCATGGCGAACCACGCGCCCTCGAAAGGGATCTCGCCGCCCGTATTGAGTCATTCGAGCTCGCCTACCGGATGCAGACTGCCGCTCCCGAGGCCATGGACGTTGACCAGGAGTCCAAGGCGACTCACCAGGCTTACGGAGTTGACCAGAAGGAAACCCAGCTTGTCGGCCGGCAGTGCATAACCGCCCGGCGCCTCGTGGAGCGCGGGGTGCGCTTCGTCCAGCTCTACGCCGGAACAAACGGTGGGGGTGGCGGCGTGGCCGATGTCCCGTGGGATGGCCACAATGACATCGGTGCCAATCACCGGATCGCAGCCAAGAGCGTCGACCAGCCCATCGGAGCCCTCCTCGCCGATCTCAAGGCACGGGGAATGCTCGATGACACCCTGGTCGTGTGGGGTGGTGAGTTTGGCCGCACCTCCGATGCCCAGGATGGGAAAGGGCGCGATCACAACCCCAATGCCTTCACCATGTGGATGGCCGGAGGCGGAATCAAGGGAGGCAGCCACTACGGCGCGAGCGACGAGTTCGGCTACAAGGCGGTGGAAAATCGAGTAAGCGTCAACGATCTGCACGCCACTATTCTCCAGCTTCTCGGCATTGACCACGAACAGCTTACTTATCGCTTCAACGGGCGCGATTTCCGCCTGACCGATGTCGCAGGCAAGGTCATCAACGAAATCCTGCTCTGATCAGGATCCCCCTCAAAAGGGAGAACCCGGATACCGGTTGGGATCGGCCGAAAATCCCGCTGCCCTACGGCCACGGACCAGGAGACCAGCTAACTTTCACTGATCCTCCCCCGGTGACTCCTGCTCCCTCAGTTCCACGGCTTTCTGGGAATCCAACATGGTGCTCCAGACCTTGAACAGGGCATCGTGTCTCTCCTCCCTGGTCTCCAGGGACAAGCTCACGTTGTCGCGATCGAAGCTGTTCTTGAAGTTCCCGTAGTCGAGAGCAACCAGTTCCCGATCGATGACAGCCCGGACCTCCTCCCGCGGGAGGAAGACCCGGAACCGGTAATCGGAAAACTCCAGTTCAATCACCTCGGCCTCCTCGCCGAAGTGCCGCTCAATGTCCCCCTCGTACCTCGCTCTCACGAGCAGGCGAGCCGGGTCATCCTTGTCCTCCACGATCGAGAGGAATCCCTTGTTGGTAAAGATCCACATTCTTGCTGTTTGTTTGTTTCCTGTTTCTCAACTGTAACACCGACTACCCTGCTACCTGGACTCCTTTCTGGGCCGGGACCGGTTGAAACCTCTCCCGCCGATCACGAAGCCCCTCTTGAACAGCGGGTGTGAATCTGGGAGAGAGGGAAAAGATCCCCTCGGCATCGGGGTCAGCTTCCCAGTCGTGGTATCCTTCTTCCCCGGCTGAGGCGAAGGCGTGTCATTCTCTTTATCGTTCATGTGTTTTCAGTTTCCAGTCTATCACAGACGGACGCGGCTCATCAGGCAGCCTGGGTATTGGGGACGAGGTTCTCAAAGACCTGGTCCCGAAGCACGCGGGCCCGCTCAAGATTGCCCGTCTTCAGGGAAAAGCGAAGCCGCCTTGAGAACGGGCCCTGGTGGATGGTGATCTGGCACCACCACGTCCCATTGTTATTGGTGAGGTGGTGATTCGGGCGGTTGCCATCCGGCTTGCTGACGAGATGGCCGACTGGTCTGGTTGTTGCCTGGCTCATGATAATGGTTCTTCGTGGTGGAAAAGCACCCCGAGTCGCGGCCGGGCTGAACGAACGCCCCCGAGCGGGGCAGGGAGACCTTCGTTCAGCCCTTTCGGGCCGCGCATCGTGCCAGCGGGCACAGGCACCTTGTCGTCTCCACGACAGGTTGCCGGGTTCCTTCGCCTCTCGGCGGCCGAACCACTCTGAATGCTACCGGAAGTATAGCGAAAATCGGCCTTCCTAGCAAGAGAGGAGCGTAACGAAAAGTGACATAGAACCGGTCCTCCTCACCCATTTTCAGCCTTTCTCCCGGAGACAGAATCGGGTATGAATAAGGGCAGTTCCCGCAAGGGATGGAAAAGACCGCAGCACCACCCCCCCTCCTGGCATGATCCGTATCTCCGACCCTTCCCTGAACCGGACCTGCGCGGGCTATTCGCGCCGGGACTTCCTGCAGGTCGGTTCCCTCGGCCTGGCCGGATTGGGACTTCCGGGTCTCCTCGCCACCAAGGCCGCCGCGGCCGGGACCCCCGGGGTGCTCCGGGGCAAATCAGTGGTCCTGCTCTTCCTCCACGGGGGGGCACCCCATATTGAATGCTTCGATCCGAAGATGACCGCCCCGCGGGAGGTGCGCAGCATCACCGGGGAGATCAAGACCAAGCTCCCCGGGATCACCTTCGGCTCAACCTTTCCCAAGCTGGCCGCGATGGCGGACAAGTTCACCGTGGTCCGCTCCTACGGGTCCAACAACGGGAATCACACCTACGGATCAGTCGCCACCGCCGGCAACCCCCTTGAGGCCTCGATGGGAGCGATCTACTCCAAGGTGGCAGGCCCCCTGGGATCGGGCTCGATTCCCAACAATACCCTCATCCTTCCCGAGGCCGTCGATCCCACCCTGAAGCTCGAGAGCAATTTCGAGACCCAGGCCCTTCCCACCGTGGCCGCTCCCGGAAAACTCGGGGCTCCGAATGGCGCCTTCAATCCCTCGGGCGGGGGTGCCCTGCGGGATGACATGCAACTGACCCTCGACCCGGACCGCTTTACCGATCGCAGGACGCTCCTCTCAAAGCTCGACAGCCTGCGCCGCCAGGCCGATGGATCAGGGGCGATCGAGGGAGCCGACCGGGTCCAGCAACAGGCCTTCGACGTCCTCACCGCTGGCATCGACAAGGCCTTTGACCTGTCCGGGGAGGATCCCCGCACGGTGGCCCGCTACGACACCCGTCCCCTTTTCGACCAGAAGAAGCTCCAGCGCTGGCATGACATGCGCCGGGCCAGCAACCTCCTCGGCCTGCAGATGCTCATGGCCCGCCGTCTCGTGGAACAGGGCGCGGGATTCGTGACGGTTTCGGACTGCGGATGGGACTATCACGCCAACAACAACAGCCCCAAGAACATGGAGGGGATCTATCCCATGGGCGGCCAGGTCGATCACGCCGTGAGCGCCTTCATCGAGGATCTCGCCCAGCGGGGCCTGAGCGACGATGTCCTCCTCGTGGTTACCAGTGAGATGGGAAGGACCCCGAAAATCAGCAAAAATGGCGGGCGCGACCACTACGGGAAGCTCACCAGCCTCCTCCTCGCCGGGGGAGGGCTGCATATGGGGCAGGTCATCGGAGAGTCCGACAACATCGCCGCAGAACCAGCCACCGAAGGATTTGGCCCCCGGAACCTGATGGGAACGATCATGCGGACGCTCTTCGACATGGGAAAACTCCGCGAGGCGGACAAACTCCCCGAACAGCTCACCCAGTATATCTCCGAGGCTCTTCCAATCAGGGGGCTCGGGGTCTGACCATCCGCCCCCTTCAGTCGGACGGGTTCCTCACTGCGATTTCTTCCGTGGTTTCTTCTTCGGACGGTTGGTCTTCTCCCGGATCGTGGGCACCGGCAGACCATCCCCGGGCTGATTCCAGAGCCGGTAGGGATCATCGAGCCGGCGCATCTCGGCCAGCAGGAGCTTCTCCATCTCCGCCAGCTTCCCTGCATGTTCCGGATCGTCCGCCAGGTTGCGCTGGTGCTCTTCTGGCTTGTGGCCAGTGAGGGCAATCACTTCCTGCCCGCGGTGCTGGCTGATGAGCTCGTGGGGATTCTGCGCGAGGTTGAAGAGCTGGGTTTCCCGCACCTTCCCCTTGTCGGACTGGTACTTGATCAGTTTCCAGTCCCCCTGCTTGACGCACCGCATGCCCGGCCGGGCACCCCCGCAATAGACCCCGTAGAGGACCTCCCGGACGGCCTGCTTCCGTCCCAGCAGGACGGGTTTGAAGCTGGAGCCCTCGCTGGTCTTCGGTGCCTCAATGCCGGACAGGTCACAGAGAGTCGCCAAAACGTCGAGGAGGTAGATGTTCCCCTGCACCCGGGAGCCCCCCTTGATGCCCGGACCCTTCACGATGAAGGGAACCCGCCAGGTGTGCTCGTAGAGGTTCTGTTT
>JAKVCR010000050.1 GCA_022448985.1 Roseibacillus sp. | reverse complement strand
TAACACGATTGTCCTCTACGGCAGCGGAGCCAGCACCACGCACAAGAATACCAATCTTCCGACGCTCGTCGCGGGAGGCGCCAACATGGGTCTCAAGCATGGTCAATACCACCAGGCCGGTGGGCGCATGACCGACATGTATCTGAGCATCCTGCACTCCATGGGAATTGGGGAGGAGTCCTTCGGGGACAGCCGTGGGACGCTGCGCGATTCGATTTTCGGGGTGTAATCCGTCTCCTGTTCCTCAGTCCAGGTAGATAGCCTCGTTGCTGTTCAGGAGCGCGAGGGCCAGGTCGGACCGCGATCCGGCAGCGAGAAGGTCCTGGGCGATGGCGCGTTCTCCGGCGGTGGGCAAACGCGCGAAGAGAAGCAGGTAAAGGTGTCCCACGGGATCCTTCTCCGCGGATATCCGATCCGCCAGGGCGGTCGCGATGGTTCCACTGAACTCCGAGTTGAGCAGGGTGAGGGACTGGGTTGGGGTGGTCGATTTGTTTCGCTGCGGGCAACTGGCGTTACTGTCGGGGCGGTCAAAGACGTCGAAGAGGGGATAGCGCAGATTTCGGCGGACGAAGATGTAGATACTTCGGCGCAGGTGGTCGGCAGGATCGGTGCTGACCACCCAGTTCTTGTTACGGATGGTGGCGGTGATCTCACGCGGCAGCGGAGGCCTAACCCCGGGGCCTCCTGCTTTGCGATTGAGGAGGCCGGAAACGGCGAGGAAGGAGTCCCGGATGGCTTCGCCCTCGAGGCGTTTGCGGGGAGCGCGGGAGAGGAGGAAGTTGCCGGGATCACGGGAGAGCCGCTTTTGCCAGTCCGGGCCTGATCCCCGGCTGGCCTGCCGGTAGGTCCGGGAGGTCAGAATCAGGCGGTGCATGGCTTTCAGGCTCCACTTTCGATGCGGCAGTTCGGTGGCGAGCCAATCCAGTAAGGATGGGTGGCTGGGTTTCTGTCCGGTGCGGCCGAAGTCGTTGGGAGTGGTCACCAGGGCGCGGCCGAAGTGGTGGAGCCAGAGACGGTTGACGATGACACGGGTGGTGAGCGGGTGGTTGATCCTGGTGAGCCACTCTGCGAGGGCGGTGCGACGGTAGGAAGTGGTGGCTCCATCCGGGGTGGCCGGGAGCTGGTCCCCGCCCGGATTGAGGATACGGGGGAAGGCCGGACCAACTGGATCACCGGGCCGGCGGAAATCGCCGCGCTCCATGACGAAGCTCAGGGGCGGAGCCAGCTGATGCTCCTTCACGTGGGGAGGGAGCTGTCGGCTCTTCTTGGGATCGATTACGGTGGCGGCAAAGAAGGAACGGAACCGGTAGAAGTCCTCGATGCTGATGGGATCGGTCTTATGGGCGTGGCACTGGGCACAACCGAGGGTGAGACCGAGGAAGGCCTCGCCCACGGTCTGCGTCATCTTGTTCAGGAACTCGTGGCGGCGCTCGGTCGCGAGGTTGATATCGGTCATGTCCGGTCCGGCCATGAGGAAGCCGGTGGCGAGGCGCGCGTGTTCATCGGGAGGGGCCACTTCGTCTCCCGCGAGCTGATGCCGGAGGAAGCGGTCGTAGGGCAGATCGTCATTGAGAGCCTGGATGACCCAGTCGCGATAGCGCCAGGCCTCCTTTCTCTCCTGGTCGAATTCAAAGCCGTCACTTTCTGCAAAGCGGGCCACATCGAGCCAGTGCTGAGCCCAGCGTTCACCGTAGGCGGGGGAAGAAAGGAGCCGATCGATGACGGGTTCGTAGGCAGTGGGGCTGGGATCGTTGAGAAAGGCCTCGATGTCGGCAGGGGTCGGCGGGAGGCCGGTCAGGTCGAAGGTGACCCGGCGCAGGAGGGTGCGGCGATCGGCTTCTGGTGCCATGGTGAGCCCCTTTTCGGCAAGCCTCGTGCTGATAAACCGGTCGATCGGATTCGGGGAGTCTCCCTCAGGGAGCCCGGGGCGCACCGGCGGGCGGAAAGACCAGTGCCGGCGTTCCACGTCGGTGATGGCGCGCTCGGGTTCGGAGGCCTGAGTTGCGGCCGGGCATCCCAGCAGCAGGAAGACCGGAATTACGATTCTCGGGACTGGTTTCATTTCAACCCAGGATGTCGTGTACGACGGTTCCCGCCACGTCGGTGAGGCGATCCCTGCGCCCGTTGTGGAGATACGTGAGCTGCTCGTGATCGATACCGAGCAGGTGGAGCCAGGTGGCGTGCAGGTCATGGACGTGGACAGGTTTGTCCTGGGCGCGCAGGCCGATCGCGTCCGTGGAGCCGTAGGCGGTTCCACCTGTCACCCCAGCTCCCGCCATGACAACACTGTAACCCCAGGGATTATGATCGCGTCCGGTCCCCTGTTCGCTCATGGGCATCCGGCCGAACTCCCCACCCCAGATAACGAGAGTGTCCTCCAGCAGGCCCCGGGCCTTGAGATCGCGCAGTAAGCCGGCGACCGGTTTGTCGGTGGCATTGCAGTAATGGTTGTGGTTCTTGAGGACATCCTTGTGGGCGTCCCATCCGGTGGTGCCACCGGAGTAGAGTTGCACGAAGCGGACGCCACTTTCGAGCATGCGGCGGGCGAGGAGACAGCGTGTGCCGAATTCCTGAGTGTGCTTGTCGTCGATTCCGTAGAGTTTGCGGGTGGCCTCGCTTTCGCGCGAGATATCGACCAGTTCAGGAGCGGCGGTCTGCATCCTGAAGGCGAGTTCGTACGAGCGGACCCGGGCACCGAGCTCGTCGTCAAAATCACGCTGGGCGAGATGCTCACCGTTGAGTTTGCGGATGGCATCCAGGACCCGGCGTTGGCGCTCGGGAGTGATATTCTTTTGGGGATGAAGGTTGAGGATGGGGTTGCTTCCGGGGCGCATGGTAGTGCCCTGGTAGGTGGCGGGGAGAAAGCCGCTGCCCCAGGCCGGAGGGCCACCTTTCAGGCCCCCTCCCGGATCAGGAAGGACCACGAAGGCGGGC
Organism: Roseibacillus sp.; assembly: GCA_022448985.1. Classification (GTDB taxonomy): domain Bacteria; phylum Verrucomicrobiota; class Verrucomicrobiia; order Verrucomicrobiales; family Akkermansiaceae; genus Roseibacillus_B. The sequence continues at coordinate 22,960 of JAKVCR010000050.1, read as the reverse complement.
ATGTTCTGGTTCTCGCTACCCAGTCCGTAAGCCACCCAGCTGCCCAGGCTCGGCTTGCCCATCAAAATGGAGCCGGTGTTCATCTGGTAAACCGACTGTGGGTGGTTGACGCTGTCACCGTGGCAGCTGCGAACGACACAGAGGTCATCGGCCAGCCCGGAGAGGTGGGGGAGAAATTCGCTGATCTCGAGACCGGATTGTCCGTGGTGATGAAAGGGCTTGATGGGCCCGAGGAGTGGATTCCGGGCAACTTCCCTGCGGGTCATGACGGAACCGAAACTCTCCGGGAGTGGTTTGCCCGAGTGCTTCTGCAGATCGGGCTTGGGATCCCAGAGATCCATGTGGCTGGGCCCGCCATGCATAAAGAGATAGATCACACGCTTGGCCCGGCCGGGAAAGTGGGATGGCTTTGGGGCGAGCGGACGCTGCGCAGTGGCAGCGTTTCCCTCCCCGGTCGAGAGGAGATGGGCCAGGGCCAGTCCGCCGATGCCGCCGCCGGAATGGAGGAGAAATTGGCGTCTGTTGATCGACGGTGGCATCGGTGGTTCTTATCACCCTGCCGCGGAGGAACCAAGTCGCCACCCTGTATTTGTGGTTCCTGGCGCCCTGGCCGCGGGACGACTTTTCCACACCGGGGCGAGAGTCGTGCTTGGATTCGGGCGGGATTAGGGGACAGGATCCCGGCAGGCCTTCGCCCTGATGGAATCGGGCGGGACTCACTCCGATCCGAGACACCTGAATAGACCATGCGCTCACACCTCCTTCTGCTCCCCGCCGTGCTCCTTCTTTCGTGTGGCAACCTGTGGGCCCGGGATCACGTTCTTACCATCGGGGGAGGGTATTCTCCGGCCGGCAACCAGGTCTCTCTTGAGCGTAATGTGATCTTTTTCGAGAAACTCCGTGCTGAGAAACTGGCAGACGATACCCCACATGACCTCTACTTTGCAGATGGAACCTCTCCTCTTCCCGACCTGCAGTTCCGGCGGGAGGGATGGGAGGTGCCCAGGGCCAACCTCCTGATGGGAGGGCTCTTCGGTTCACAGAGGGGACTGGCCAATCATTATCGCAACAACGAACTGCAGGGAGTCAGGGATATCTCGAGCCCGGCAGCCCTTGAACGCTGGTTCCGGGAGGAAGGACCCAAGCTGAAGGCGGGGGATCGTCTCATCCTGTACGTGACCTCCCATGGAGCGCGGAGCGGAAGCAAGAGTAACAAGTTCAACACCAAGATCTGGATGTGGGATCGTCGGACGCTGGAGGCCTCCCGGTTGGCGGGTTTTCTTGCCGACCTGCCGGAAGGAGTGAGGGTCATGACGGTGATGGTGCAGTGTTATGCCGGGGGGTTCTCCCACCTCATTTTCGAGGAAAACAACCAGAAGAAAGATGGAGCCAAGCGCAGCATATGCGGATTCTTTGCCACGGTGTGCGACCGGGAGGCGGCGGGGTGCACCCCGGATGTAAATGAAGCGAACTACGATGAGTTCAGCAGCCACTTCTGGGCCGCCTTGCGGGGCAAGACCCGTACGGAAAAGGAAATCACCGGTTGTGATTATGATGGAGATGGGAGGGTCTCCTTTGAAGAAGCCCACGCCTATGCGATCCTGACTTCGCGTAATATCGATATCCCGGTGAAGACCAGCGGGGCTTTTCTCCGGGTCCACAGCCGGCTGCACTCAGACAAGGAGGAGGACCGTGATCTGCTCGGCCTGGAGACGTCCTACCCGGTGATCCTTGAGCGGGGAGGGAAGGTGGACAGGGCGGTCCTGGAGGGGCTCTCCGCCCGCCTTGAACTGGAAGGCGAGAAGCGCGGCGCCTTCGCACGCAAGAGGGCTTCCGAACTGGGTAAGGAGATTCGGAAAGTCGAGGAGGAGAAGAAGGGGCACAAGAAGAAGCTGGATAGCGCACGGATGGCGATATCCCGGGTCATACGGAACCGCTGGCCGGACCTTGAGAACAGGCATAGCCCGGGCGCGGTGCGCCTCCTCAGCGAGGAGAAGCTGCGGGCTGAGTTCGTGGCGGCAGTTGAGCAGCATCCAAGGTACGCGGAATGGGACCGGCTGAAAAAGGAGCGGGGTAAGCTGGAGGATCGTGAACTGGAGCTCTCACGTGAGTACGCCAACTGGCGGCGTTTCGCGCGGGCCTTTGAGAATGTGGCCTATTCCGTCAACCTGAAGAAGGTAGCCGAGGAGGATGTGGTGCAGGCCTATCAGCGTCTGGTGGAGGCGGAAAAGGAGGGTTTGTCCGGCCCCTAGCGATCTCCCCGTGCCGCCCGGCAAATGCGGGGGCTTTCTCCGCCCCGGGGTTCGGTTGTCGTGAAACTGAAGGAGTCCGTTTCATTGGGCGCGGCCCACGAACTCAACGCTGGACCATCTGCGCTCACGGGTGACTACTGCATTGCTGACATTGCCCTCGATGGTGAGGAACTTGTCGCCATCGGCTGGCACGGCCCCGGCCCTGGAGGTCCACTCCACGAAGAGAACACTGTGCTGCCCACCATTGTAGCTGATATAATCTCCTGCCTGGGGTGAGTAATTCCCCGCCTCACAGTCGGATTTGTCGAAATAGCGACCGCGGTCCTGGAAGTAGGTCTGCAGGTCATTGGTGCTGAGATCGCCTTCGGGAGTGTCGAGTCCTGTCTGACGGATGGCCCACGAGGCAAATTCGCTGCACCAGGCCTTGTCCAGATCATGGTATTTCCGGGCACCGGTCTGGCCAAGGTCTTGCGAGGCGTAGTAGAGCGCGGTGGCCCGATTCTGGAAGAGCTGGTTCCAACGCGTTGTTCCGGTCTCAAGCGAGAAATCGAGCTTTCGTCCGTAGTAGCTATCGAGCCATGCATTGGGGTTCGATACGAGGACCGTCTCACTGGAGTGGATAAGGATAACGCTCTTGATCTGGAGACCGTCGGCACTGCTGTTTTCAAGGATAATGGTGTCCCAGTCATCCGGATCCATCGTGTCCCAGCAGGACGGACAGGAGGAGTTGTTGAAGTCGTATTTCAGGGTCTGGTTCGGCTGGAAGCCGGAGGTTGGCGCAGCCAGCAACACGGTGAATCCCCCGATGTGCAACTTAATGCCACTCACCATGCTCCCTGCATTGGAATGGCTTCCCAGTTCGAGCAGAAGGTAGTTGTCGAGGCTTCCCCGGTCGTCGGGCTCGTCACCTTCCAGGCCGGTGGAATAGGTGTCACCCGAACTGCCTCCCCCGGCACTTTTGCGGCTTCGAGCGGGGGGCGAAAGGCCCCTGTCGGAGGGGATGAAATCGAGCTCGTTGGCCGGCTTGATAGTGTAATCCGGCATTGTGGAAAGAATGCTCGGGAAGTGTGCGGTTTCACGAAACTCCCCGGGGGGGATCTGTGCGAAGGGGTCGCCGATATTCCTTTCATCTCCGGGTGCGGCGAACGGGTCCTCGGAGATATCCCCGACTCCATTACCATTTGCGCCGGTATCACGGTTTTGTGGGCCGAGGAGCGTAAGGCGGTAGAATCCGGTTCGCCCGGCAGTTCGCACCAGGATGTTGCCATTGCGGATCTGGTGGGGCCCGATGTCCTGGGGTCTCCACGGTCCGGTCAGGTCATTGCTGTGCTGTAACTGCACCTCAACAAGGCCTTGCGCAGAAAGTATCAGGGTGGAAAGAAGATACAGAGGGAGAACCCGGAGGAGGATTCCCGGGAGACGGCCGGATTGCTGGTGTTTCATCACGAATTCCCAACCGGAGGATATTTCCGGTATTTTCAGAAATCTACAGGCGGCAGGTGAGGCCCCGGTCCGGCGGGTCTTTCCGGCTACCGGGGGGACGGCTAGGCGCAGGTGCGGAAGCCGGTGAAGACGTCGCGCCGACCCGGCAGGTAGGCCTGGCGGTAGGTGTTGCGGATGAGGCAGGAGGAAGTGGCGCAGGAGCCACCTTTCGTGGTCTTGTGGTCCCCGAACTGCAGGGTGGACATGTAGGGGTACATATCCACCTCGAAGCCGGAGTAGGGCAGATATTGATTGCTGGTCCACTCCCAGGCCGTTCCCACCATCTGCAGGCAGCCGCATTCGGCGGCCCCCTCCGGGAGGGCATCCACCGGGGCGGTGCCCATCAGTCCGGCATCGAGGTCGGCCCTTCCTGGTTCCATGGAGTCACCCCACGGGAAAAGCCTTCCATCTGTTCCCCGGGCGGCGGCTTCCCACTCATACTCGGTGGGTAGCCGGCGGTCCGCCCAGGCGCACCACGCTTCCGCTTCCCAGTAGCTCAGATGGAGGGCCGGGGCATCGAGAGGCAGTTCGATCCACTGGTCAAAGCGGCGAACCTGCCACTGGTCGTTTTCTTCCCGCCAGTAGAGGGGGGAGGAGGGGCCTTCTTCCTGGAGCCACCATTTCCCTCCGTAGCTCCACAACCCGGGGCGCTGGTAGCCGCCGTCATCCACGAAGGAGAGGAAGTCACGATTGGAGACGAGGGCGCGGGAGATGGCGAAGGGTTCGAGCCTGATCTCGAAGCCCGGGCGTTCGTTATCGAAGCTGAAGTCGCTGGTTGCGAGTTCGGGGGAGCCGGCAGGGATCCCGATCGGATAGAGGCCACCCTCGATTTCGGCGTCCCCGGTGTTTCCCGGGGTAGAGGGCGGGGACTCATCGTCACGTAGGGAGGAGGGAGCGGGATAGCCGAGAGTCTGTCGGGCCCAGAGGAGCGATTCGATGTGCATGTTCTGGTGTGCGATGCAGTAGTGGCAGAGGTAATGTTCCCGGGGTGTGAGGGATTCCGCCCCGAGGCGCACTCGCACCTCGTCCAGCACGCGCTGGTAGTAGTCCTGTGTGGTCCGGTGGTCGGGGATGACGTCCTTCTGCCAGCGGTTGCGGTGTTGGATTTCGAAGGAGTCCCAGATCTCGTCGTAGCCCGGCATGCGGGGGGAGGCCTGGCCGAGTTCCCTCAGGAGGAAGTATTCGTAAAAGAAGGCGGAGTGGCCCAGCTCCCAGACAGGGGGGTTGATCCCGCGATGATAGGGGACATCCAGTTGCTCCCCGCTCAGGTCGTCGAGGAGGGCGCGGGTCCGCCGGTCGGTATTGTCCAGTTCGGCACGCAGTTCTTCCGTGGTCTTCATCATCCGGCAGAGGGCATGGAAAACAGTTCGGCGAGAAGACTGCCCCAGTTTTCCTGTTTCCGTGCTGTGCGGCACGCATCGAGGTGAAGTTGCACGGCTTCGAGGAGCCGGGTGCGGAAGGAGGGCTCGGATTCGCACCGAAGGAGGAGGGTAGTGAGCTCCCCGGTCTCTCCGAAGGAGAAGAGTCCGGGGTAGTCGTCTCCCAGCAGGCTGGTGGTGGCATCGTTGCGGGTGGCCACGATGGGCGTATCAGCAGCGATTGCTTCGCTCAGGACACAGCCACCCCCTTCCTGGGAGGAAGTGAGGGCGAGAAGATTGCTGGAGGCAATGAGCTGGCTGGCGTCATCCTGGTCCAGGCGTCCGAGCCACTGGTAGCGTGGATTTTCCGCTTCCTCGCGCGCGACCTCCTCGGCGAACTTCTCTTCCAGGATGGCGCCCGCGTGCAGCACCTTGAGCCTGGACCCGGGCGGGAGAAGTCGGGCGGCCCGGGCGGTGCGCATGGGGTCCTTAACGGTCCGGAGATGGCCCACCACACAGACCGTGAAGTCGTCCGTTGGGCGATCCTTCCCGGGGAGGGAGGGATGGTTGGGAATGGCAAGGGGGATGATGCGGGCCCTGGAGCGGGCACTGTCCGGAAGCCTCGCGCGGGCCTTGTCCTGGAGGACCACGATGCGGTCCGCCATTTCCAGGGAGGCAAGAGAGGTTGGCGAGAGCTCCGGATACAGGTCGGTCCCGGTGAGGGCAACGACGACCGGGGCCCCGTGGGTCGCACGAAAGTTTGCCAGAGCCTGGTGGCTCTTCTCGGCATGGAGGGCGATGAGGAGATCGGCGGGCCCTTCGTCCTCGCCCGCGGAGATCCGCACCTCGTGCCCGAGGTCCGCGAGTTCGGAGGCCCACCGCCTGGCGGTGTTCGAGTTCCCGTTCGGCACGGCGGCGGACGGGGACACGATCAGGATCTCCATGAAATGGGATGGTAATGTCCCCGGGGAGGGAGGCAATGGCAGAGGAGGGGCGGGAGGAAGACTGGAGCCAAGGGGAGTCGAACCCCTGACCTCGTCATTGCGAACGACGCGCTCTACCAACTGAGCTATGACCCCGGGTCTTCAGTCCGGCTGGCTGGGACAGCATCCCGGCCAATGCCTTGCCATCGACGCTAGGCCTGCCGCCGGGTTGGATCAAGCTGGATTTCCCATGATACCACGGCAATCCCGGTAAGGTTGACGACAGGTTCGTAATTGGTTTTGGTGGGAGATCATGAAGGTTCACCATGTCCTGCTCTCCATTCTTGTCTCCATCCTGGGTGGTTCGCTCTTTGCGGCCGGAGAGTTGCAGGTGACCGAGACCGACAAGGCCATCACGATCATGCGGGGCAAGGTGTTGGTGCTGACCTATCACAAGGCGGAGGTGCCTCCGCCCGAGAAGGCGGATCCAATCTACAAACGGAGTGGATTCATCCACCCGCTCTGCGCTCCGAACGGGGAACCGGTGACCGGGATTCACCCTGCGGATCACTATCATCACCTCGGGCTCTGGCATGCCTGGGTGAAGACGAAGCATGGGAAGGACACGCCCGATTTCTGGAACCTGCGGGGCAGGACGGGGCGGGTGCGGTATGTGAAAACGGTCCTGCTGCACAAGGGTTCGGACCGGGACCCTTCCGTCGGTTTTGTTGTCGAGCAGGAGCAGGTGGCTTACAAGGGGAAGGAGCGGAAGGAGACCGTGGTTTTGAAGGAGCAGTTCGGAATCCGGGTGGAGTTCGTTACGGGAGAGAACCGGGTGAGTTACCTCGTCAAGCAGACCAACGTGAGCAGCGAGATCCTCGTCCTTCCAGCTTATCGCTACGGAGGCGGGCTGGCCTACCGCGCACCGCACCACTGGGACAAGACCAACAGCGACTATCTCACCTCGGAGGGACTGGACCGCACCAACAGCCATGCCACCCGGGCGAAGTGGGTGGCGATGTGGGGTCCGACCGCCAAGGGGGCGGCCACTTTCACCGTGATGATGCATCCTGAGAACCGGGACTTCCCCCAGCGCCTGCGGACCTGGCCCCCGAGCAGCCATAATGGAGCGATTTTCTTCAACGTGGTCCCGGCCCAGGAGAAGGCCTGGGAGATCAAGCCGGGAGAGCAGGTCACGGAGTCCTATCTTCTTACCGTGAGCAACGGAAAACCCGACAAGAAGAGGATCGAGAAAGGCTGGAAGGCGTGGGCGGGGCGGCGCCCTGAGACACCTTGAGCCCTTGAAAAAATCCCCGCAGCCCTGATTCCACGTTATTCGACGAGTGGCGATATGAAGTTCCTCCTGTTTTTCGTTGGCCTCATAGTTCTCACGGGTTCGCTTGGAGCGGCCCGTCCCAACATCCTGCTCATTCTCACCGATGATCATCGCTGGGATGCCCTGAGTGCAAAAGGCCATCCCTTCCTCAAGACTCCCAACCTCGACCGGCTCCTGGAGGAGGGAGTGGACTTTACCAACGCCTTCGTCACGACCTCGCTCTGCTCGCCCAGCCGGGCTTCCATCATCACCGGGCGCTATGCGCACAATCACGGGGTGGTGGACAACTACCACGCGGTCCGGGACGATCTCGTGTTCTTCCCGGAACTGTTGCAGAAGGCGGGCTACGAAACGGCCTTTGTCGGGAAGTGGCATATGGGGGACACCGACGAAAAGCAGCGGGGCTTTGATCACTGGGTGAGCTTCAAGGGGCAGGGGGTCTATTGGCCCTTCGACAAGGGCCTGAAGGTGAAGGGGCGCTACGTCCCACAGGCAAATCGGACCGGCTTCAATGTGAATGGAACGCGGGTGGAGCAGAAGGGCTACATCACCGACGAGCTCACGGACTATGCCCTCAAATGGCTGCGACCGCGGATTGATGCGGAGCGCGAAGGTGCCGACGATGGCAAGCCCTGGTTTCTCTACGTGTCGCACAAGGCGGTGCATGCCGATTTCCTTCCGCCCAACCGTCATGCCTTCAAATACGAGAAGGAACCCTTCCAGCCCCCGGTGACCTGGGTGGAAAAACCGGAGGCCTTCCGCGATGTGCCGCGCTGGGTAAAGAACCAGCGCAACTCGCGCCACGGGGTGGAATTTGCCTACTACATGAACCTCGACCTGGAGAAATACTACAAGCGCTATTGCGAGACCCTTCTTGCGGTGGACGAGAGCGTGGGGAAACTGGTCGATGCGATGGAGGAGAAGGGCGCGCTGGACAACACCCTGGTTCTCTACCTTGGTGATAATGGCTTTCTCTTCGGCGAGCATGGGCTGATTGACAAGCGGTGCGCCTATGAGGAGTCGATGCGCATTCCCATGATCGCGCGCTGGCCCGGGGCCCTGCGGGCGGGTGTGAAAGTGCCGGAGCTGGTGGCTAATATTGATGTGGCTCCAACCCTCCTCGCGGCGGCCGGGATTGCTCCTCCCAAGTTCATGGATGGAAGTAATTTCCTGCCTCTTGTGCGCGGGAAGCCTCCGGGAGAAAAGTCCGGCTGGCGCCGGGAGCTACTCTACGAATACTACTGGGAACGCAACTACCCGCAGACTCCCACGGTGCATGCGCTGCGGGGAGAACGTTTCAAGTACATCCGCTACCACGGGGTGTGGGATGTGAATGAGCTGTATGACCTCAAGAATGATCCCCGGGAGCAGAAGAACCTGATCAATGACCCGGCCTACAAGGCGGAGGTGGAGGAGATGAACAAGCGGCTCTTTGCCCAGTTGGAGGCCACCTCGGGGATGTCCATCCCATTGCTGGAGGACCGGGGACGGCAATTCTACCACCGCAAGATTGATGGCGGGAAGGGGGCGCCTTTTCCCAGCTGGTTCTACCGACCGGCGGGGACGGACGGGAAGTGACTGCCAGCGTGGGAGCTTCAGAGGCGCTTGATGATTTCGTCCACGTCGTAGACGCATCCCCCCCATGATCCTCCCGAGGCGTTCTGGAGAGCGGCCCAGAGCCGTGTGTCAGCGGGGAGGCGGGGATCGGGGGCGAGATCGGGATGGATGGGCCGGGCGAGGAATTCCTCGAGGTCGCCGACAAATTCAGCGGTGCCCACCAGCTTCCGGGTATCGATGTGAATCCGGATGGGATCTCCATCGCGGAGTTTGCCGAGGGGACCTCCGGCGAGCGCTTCCGGGGAGGCATGGCCGAGGCAGGGACCGGTGGAAACCCCGGAGAAGCGGGCATCGGTGAGGACCGCGAGGTTTTTGCCAACCGAGGCATAACGGAGGGTGGAGGTGACCTGGTAGGTCTCCGGCATGCCAGCGCCGAGGGGACCGAGTCCGGCCAGAATGAGGACCTCGCCCTCCTGCACCCGGTCCTCACCGGTGGACTTGAGGGCGGCGATGGCGGCTTCCTCGGAGACGAAGACGCGGGCGGGGCCCTCATGGAGAAAGACCCCCTCGTCGTCGAGGAGCTCCGGGGCGATGGCAGTGCTCTTCACCACCGCCCCCTCGGGAACGAGATTGCCCTGGATGAAGGTGACCGTGCTGGGAAAGGCGTTCTCCGGGGGCCGGATGACATCGTGGGGATCGATTCCATCAAGGGCGGTCAGCTTGTCCCGGAAGAGACGACGGCGTTCCGACTGTTCCCACCAAGCCAGGTTTTCCCCGATGGTCTGTCCCGATACGGTGGGGGCATCGAGTTCGAGCAACCCGTGATCGCGGAGGTGAAGCATGACCTCGGGGACGCCCCCGGCGAGGAACACCTGCACCGTGGCGTAGCCGTGGGGGCCATTGGGCAGGGCGTCCACGAGGCGGGGGACTTTCTGGTTGATGCGTTGCCAGTCTTCGACACTGGGCCTGGGCAGCCCGGCGGCGTGGGCAATGGCGGGAATGTGGAGGATGAGGTTGGTCGATCCGCCAAAGGCGGCATGGAGGACGAGGGCGTTGTGGAGGGAGGCCTCGGTGAGGATGGAAGAGAGCGGGACCGCGTCCCGGGTCATTCCCATGAGGGCGAGGGCAGAACGCCGGGCCATGTCGCGCCAGGCCTCCGAGCCGCTGGGGGCGAGGGCGGCATGGGGCAGGGTCATTCCCAGCGCTTCGGCCACCACCTGGGTCGTGGCCGCAGTTCCCAGGAACTGGCAACCCCCACCCGGGGATCCACAGGAACGGCAGGCCGTTTCGGAGGCGGTCTCGAGTTTGATCTCATCGTGGGCGAAGCGCGCTCCCACTGACTGGACCTTGGCGAGGTCTTCGCCCTCCTCGGAGAGGAGGGTGACCCCGCCGGGAACGAGGATGCCGGGAAGGTGGCCGTTTCCGGCGAGGGCCATCATCATGGCAGGCAGGCCCTTGTCGCAGGTTGCCACTCCCATCATGCCCCTGGCAGTGGGCAGGGAACGAGTGAGGCGCCGCAGGACGATGGCGGCGTCATTGCGGTAAGCGAGGGAATCGAACATCCCGGTCGTTCCCTGGGAACGACCGTCACAGGGATCGCTGCAGAAGACCGCGAAGGGGATTGCTCCCGCGGATTGGAAGACCCCGGCGGCTTCTTCCATGAGGAGGGAGACTTCCCAGTGTCCGGTGTGGAGGCCGAGGGCGGTCGGGGTTCCATCGGGATTGCGGATTCCTCCCGAGGTGGAGAGCATGAGGAACTCGGGGCTTCCCAGGGTGGAGGGATCCCAGCCCATGCCCGCGTCCTGGGTCCAGCCGAAGACGTCACCACTCGGGGAATCCTTCAGGAAGGATCCCGTGAAGGGGAGCGCTCCGGTAGGGCCGGAGGCGGTGGTCCGGATGGTGAAAATATCCGCGGAGGCGGAATCAAGGATGGGAACGGGCATGAAGGGGAGAGTTCAGGATAGGGACAGTTCTATGGGCCTCGTTCCGAATTTCTTGGAAGAAACGTCCGACCGCACGGTGCATCGTTGGAGCGGAATCACGACACCTGATTCTGCACGAAGGGCCCACAAATAGCCACTCATCTCTCTTTCCCGTGCCTAGAGGTCACCCGTCATGGCGACCTGGTTTTCCAGGGTCCCGATCCCGTCGATTGAGATCCGGATAACATCCTTGGCCCGGAGGGTGAAGGGATGATCGGGAACGATGCCGGTTCCAGTCATGAGGAGGGCTCCGTCGGGAAAATCATTTTCGCGGAAGAGAAAGCCCGCCAGTTCATCATAACCGCGCTTGAGCTGGGAGAGGGTGGTTGCGCCCCGGAACACTTCCTCTCCCTCCCTCGAAATGCTCAGCACGATCTCGTCCTTGGGACCGGGGAGACTGCCGACGAGGAGACAGGGTCCGAGGGATGCCGAGCCGGTGTAGACCTTGGCCTGGGGAAGATAGAGGGGGTTTTCTCCCTCGATGGAGCGTGAACTCATGTCGTTGCCGACGGTTGCGCCGAAGACCCGGCCCTCACGATTGATGGCGAGGGTGAGCTCGGGCTCGGGGACGTCCCAGCTGGAGTCGGAGCGGATGCCGACCGTCTCGCCGGGAGAGCGCACGCGGCGGGCGGTGGCCTTGAAGAAGAGCTCGGGTCGCTCAGCATCGTAAACGAGATCGTAGAAGCGGTCTCCTCCTGCCTCCTCACTCTCCTCCATGCGGGCGGTCCGGCTACGGTAGTAGGTGACCCCGGCAGCCCAGAGTTCCTGAGACCCGATGGGGGCGAGAAGCTGGGAGGGATTCTCCCCCGCCGGGGTTCCCTTTTCCCAGGCCTGCCCGAGGAAAGCGGCCGGGTCGGAGGCGCGGAAGAGGTCGTCGATGGAGAGGACGACATCGCGTTGTGTGCCATCGTGTTCGAGATGGATTCCGGAAGCTGTCCGGTAGAGGCGGAACATGTGGGGAGTCTCCGGTCTCGGGCTTCGGGATTCAAGTTCCGCGTGCGGTGGCGGCCTCCCGGGGGAATCAAGCTGGCCGGGCCTCTCCGCCAGTCAGGCGGTTTGCTTCCGGCGCCATTTCCGGGTCGCGAAAAAGACGAGGACCGCCGCGATGGCGAGGGCGATGGCCCACCTGGCTCTTGAGGGCTCCCTGATTTCCGGCATCTCGACCGCGGCCTGGAGGGGCCCGCGCTGGCACAGGACAAAGCAGCCATAACGGAGGACCGCTTCCTCCATCGCGGCATCATCAGAGGGATCGACCTCGGAGAGGTTGCGCCGCTGGGTTTCCCACAGCGATTGTCCGATGCGGTCGGTGGAGAGGGAAAGCTGGTACATGTGCTTCATGAAGGCGGGAGTGCTGTCGTCCGAGACAGGCCAGAGGCTGAGGAGGATGGCGGTACTTCCCGCGAGGGTGAATCCCCGGCGCAGCCCCAGGACCCCATCGCCCCGGACGGATTCCCCCATCCCGGAATCGCAGGAGGAGAGGGTGACCAGCCGGGTATTTTGAAGAGGCAGGTTCTTCACCTCATCCGAGAAGAGAACTCCGTCCCGGTCGAAGGGAACGGCTTCCCCCCGGGCCCTGGCGGCATGGGCCTTCTTGGCCTCGGTCAGGACGAGGCCGCTCCGGTAGAAGTGATCGGGAGCCTGGTTGAAGTCTTGCAGTTCGGCGGAGGCCGTTTCCTCCGCGGGCGGAAGGAGAAAGGCGTGGTTGGCGAGGTGGAGGACGACGGGACTGTCGGAGAGCCCACGGACATCCTGCTCGCTCGAGTTGAGCGAGAGGGTTGCCTGGGAATGGCGAGGTATGATCTTCTTGAGAAGTTTCAGCTCCCGGCGCACCCCGGGAATGTCGGCGAGCCCCTCGATGGTTTCCATCACGACCCGGCTGAGGACATCGGTGGTTTCCTTCTCTTCGTCCGAGGCGCCCTCGTGCGCTTCAAACTCGGGGACCGCAATGAGAGACCAGGGACCGCTCCGGAGGGAGGGTCGCTCCTGTTCGACGAGGAGGTCCCGGGCACTGGCGTAATAGACCAGTTGGCGGTATTTTTCGGAGAGGAACTGTTCCTCCTCGTCGAGAAGAACGGCGAAGGAGATGAAGTTGAGTCCGGCATCCGGGGAGACACCCACCGTATCCGTTTCCTCCGGCAGGTGGGCGGCGACCGGGGCCCAGAACAGGTCATAGAGACGGTGGAGGGCCGCGCTCATGCGCAGGGCTGGAGGGGCAGCTGTTTTTTCGGTGCTGAGCAGGTGGCTCCGGTAGCGCAGGCGGTCCTTCAGGACGCCCAGCCAGATGGTCAGGTCCCGGTCGGTGCCGAGGGGAATCCAGCGGGGTTCTCCCTCCGGAAGAACCAGGAGGGCTCCGTAGGAAAGATTGTCTGGTCCGGGTTTGCGGAGGTCGGTGTAGCGGACGTAGTCGATAAAGGCTGAGTGCGGTGGAAGGGTCTCCTGAACCTTCTGCCAGGTCGCGGTTACGGAGGTTACGGCGGTTCCGGCCTGGGCGCTGCGGAGTCGCGCCTCAAGGGCGGTGAGTTCCCCGGCGACGGCCGAGACCTTGTCCTCGTCCTCGTAGCGGAAGCGGAGGTCATCAAGCTCCCGCTGCTTTTGCTTGTAGCTGTCGCGCAACCGGGCGAGTTCCGGGTCGCGGGCGGAGTCCTGCTGCTCGGAGAGGAGGCTGTCGATGATGCGGGCCTTGGTCCGCAGGATGGTATTCGCGATGAAGGAGGGGTCGTTTCCCAGGGAACAGGGGAGGTTCAGGAGCTGGTTCTCACGGAGCCAGTTCAGGCGGTCGCGCTCGGTGCCGAAGGCGATTATGTCATCGAAGAGCTCAAGAGCCTGGGTGGTGAACTTTATGGTCTGGGTGGTGGTTTCTCCGGGAGAGGTGCCAGAGAGGAAGAGGGTTTCCAGGTAGTCGTTTGTAACTTCGATATAGCCCTGGTGACGGGCACCCACGGTAGATCGGTAGAGATCCATGGATCTTCGATAAGAGCGAAGGGCTTTCTCGTAGTTCCCCAGTTGCCGGTTCGCGAAGCCCAGGTTGTTGTAGTAGGGAGGGAGGTAGAGAGAGTCCTCCCCGAACAGCTTTCGATAGAGGGCCAGGGACTCCTCGGCGATGTCCCGGGCCTTTTCGTTATCCCCTTCCTCGAGGGCGAGTTGGCCGAGATTGGAGAGGTGGCTGCCGAGGGAGAGGGTATTGACCCGGGAGGGCCTCAGTTCCCATAGTTCCCTTGTGAGGGTGGCGGCTTCCTGGAGGTAGCGGCGGGCATCGTCATGTGATCCAGGACCGAGTCGCAGGAGGGCGAGGCCGATCTGTCCGGTGAGACTGATGACTGTCGGGTCCTCCTTTCTCTTGCCAGTGGAGAGGGCACGTTTCCGTGCCTCCTCATGATGTTCGGCGGCCTTGGCGTAGCTCCGCATCGCAAAGAAGTATTTGCCGAGGCACTCGTGCTGGAACGAGAGGACTTGGCTGTCCTCTCCGGCCTGTCCGAGGGTCTGGTGGAAGATCTGTCCTGCCTCCTCGTAGCGACCGGTGGTGAGATAGAGGAGGCCCAGGTGGTTCTGGCTGACCGAGAGCCATGGTTCCCGTGCCACGGGCTTGAGTTTCCGGTGTTCCTCAATGGCCTGGAGGAGAGACTGCTCGGCCTGATCGTAGAAGCCAGTCTTGCCCTCGGCCCGTCCGAGTTCGTCGAGGATACTGGCCAGGAATTCGGGCCCGAATTGGCCCTCAACGGTGAGGTCCCGGGCCTTACGGAGGTGGGCGAGAGCCTCGTCAAATTGCTGGAGCCGCCACTCCACGAACCCACGCGCCAATAGGGTTTGAGCCCATTTCTTGCGGTTCTCCGGCGTGTCGTTGTTGCGGGCGGCCTGACGGGTCTCCTGCTCCATCGCCGCGAGGAAGGGAAGGGCCTCCTCGTAGCGGCCTTGGGTCAGGAGCGCATTGACGTCAGGGCTGCCTTGAGGCTCGGCTTCAGGCCCCTCCTCCGCCGGGGAGACTGCGATGACAAGGGCGGACACCAAGAGGGGGAGGGCCCGACGAAGGATGGTGAGGGTGTCCCGCATGCAGGGTCAGGATCCTAGGGATTTACGTGGACCCGATAGAGGTAGAAATCTTCTGCGTTGTCGGGGAGGTTGACTGTAAACCGCATGGTGGCGGTGTTTGGTCCGAGGTCGTATAATTCCAGTTTGTCCATGTTGGGCCAGGTTTCCCAGCTGCCGGGATCCGCAGGATCAGCGGTTCGCTGGATGACCAGTTCGGATCCATCACGTAACTCAAGGGCGCTGGGGCCGGACAGGGTATCGAGCGTTTGCACGCCGAGCAGGATACAGGAGAGGGGGAACTCGAAGGTCACCTCATCCTGCTTGTTGCCGACGCTGGCGAGGATCGAGTTGCGGTAGCCGACGCCGGATCCCGAATCGAAGGGGTCCCGGCCGGGCGTGCCCGAGTTCGGATCGGATCCCAGGAAGAAGTATTCCTCCTTGTCCGTCCAGCCGTCTCCGTCTTCGTCGGTGTCGGTTCCATTGTGTTCCCCGTCATTGTCCAGTTCATGCCAGGAGGCCCAGTCCCCATAGGCCATGTGATTGAGGGCGCTTGAGGAGGAGGATTCGGGGACGTAGACGATCTCGTGGCCTCCCGGACCGGAGAATGGAGAATCCTTCATCGCATCTTCAATGCTGTCGGGGGTCAGGACCGGGTTGGCACTCAGATAGATGAGGGCCGCCCCGGTGCCGAGGGCGGTGGAGGCGCTCGTTCCGGACATGGTGGTGAGTAGTCCGTCCACGTCTACGGCAGCTACGTTCAGGCCTGGCGCCCAGATATCAGGATCTCCCCGGGTTTGGTCGACCTGTTTGTTGTCCTCATCGATGGCTCCCACGCAGATCACACCCTTCTTGCTGCCGAGATCGGACGGGGCGTAATCAGAGGCGGTTCCGAAAGTGTTTCCTGCGGAGACGAGGACGGTGGCATAAACGCTTGGGGAGAGAGTGTAGTCAATCGCACTCACGAGGGAGGCGGGGCTGCTCCCTTCCGTCGCTGAGCTGCTCGCGATACAGAAGGCCGCAGGATCGTAAAGGTGGTTGAGACTCTTGTGGGTATTGGCCTGGATGACGGCCTCGATGAGGGTGCTGATGTTGGTGGTTGGGGCGCCCATATAGATATCGTAACTTATGACCCTGATAGGGGTTCCCAGGGCAGCCCCGGTCCCGGGGCCGGCAATCATGCTGAGCATCTCGGTCCCGTGGGCAGACGAAGCCGGGTCATAATCAGCGAGATCAAGCGCGGAAGCGGCAGGGTCTCCCACCCCGGGAACCGGGATGGATTCGCTGATGACGAGATTGGGATTGCCGGCGAAAAAACCGCTGGAGGTGTCGATCCCGGTATCGATGAGATAGAGGATGGTCTCCTGGCAGGTTTCGGGGTAGCAGTAGGTGTCGGTGGCGCGAGGCATGGGATTGTTCAGGTGCCCAAGTGCCCATCCGGCCGGGTTGATCTGCCCGTTGGGAGCCAGTTCACGGTCGACTTCCACCCTGGCTCCTGCCTGCAGCAGGGAATTGACCTGCTCGGTGGTGAGATTCGCGGAGATCAGGCGGATGTTGCGTTGAGGGCGGTCGATGACACGATAGACTTCGCCTTCCGCGCGGTTGATTACCTGGATCAGTGGGCCGAGTTCCTGGTCGGGAGTGGCCGGGGTGATAATGTAAGCGTCCTGGTCGTCCGGTTTATCAAGGACGGCGAGGAAAGCCTTGTTTACCGCTGAGGGTTGAAGGGGGCTATCTCCGAACAATTCTTCAGTGGTTCCGCTCATGGTGCCGACAAGGACCTGGAGATCCCGGCCGACTACGGCTACGTCGAGACCGGTCGCTCCCGCTTCGCCATTGGAATCCATGAAACGCATGGGAGTTCCGCGGGCATCCACGACGACGACGGCGGCATCCTCCCGTCCGGGGTGGACCACCCCCTTGAACTGGTAAGAGCCCGTGAAACTCACCGAAACGTAGGTGTTCCCGGCGTAGTCGATGTCAAGGCTCTGCGTTTCGAGGATTCCCCCCTGTTCGGTGGCCCTGCCGAGGATCTGGTCGTTGAAGAGCTTGCCATCTCTCCGGTTGAGAAAGAGGAGGTGGCCGTGACGTGCGTCGACGGTGGGCTTGTTGCGGATGTCGCTGTCGGATACCGAAAGGTCAGCACCATCGGAGGAGACAGCCACGCGCAGGTGACCGAGGGGGCCGATCCCGATTCCGCCCGCGCGTTCGCCGTGACCGCCCTCGGAACTGATCGGGGTGGTCCAGCGTGTGTCACCGGTGTCCTTGGCCATCTGGACCACGAAGACATCGACGTCATTGGCCTGGCGCGCGAATGTCCCCTGAACGTAGACGAAGGGGTTTTCTTCCCCCCTGCCTACGATGATGTGATCGAGCGAGAGGGTGCTGTTCGGCGGCTGGATATCCCATAGCTGCTGGAACGTGGCGCTGTAGCGCCGGGCCAGGGAGCCGGGCCCTGTCACAAAAATATTACCCCTGTCATCCACATCCATGCTTCGTAACGCCATGCCGGGAACGACAAAGGCATCGAGCCACTCTCCCGAATCGGGATCTGCCAGGGCAATGAAACTGGCCGATCGGGTCGGGGCGATGAGTTCCAGCGGAGGTTGCCCTTCCCGCTCGAAGGTGGCCTTTTCCTCGAAGGTTCCTCCCGCCAGCAGGATTCCGTCGAATCGGATGGCGACGTCATGGATGACGGCGTTCCCCTCCTCACATCCAACAGTGCGTGACCAGTTGACGGCCCATCCCTTGGTGGTCGGAATGCGGGTGAAGCCAACAAGGAGACCGTCCTCGGCATTGAGGCTCCTCACCGCCGAAAAGGGATCGGGTCCAATCCGGAACCCGTCAGTGAATGATCCTCCTGCAAATGCCCGCGCCGGATTGGCGGCGTCGAGGGCAGGGCGAGCGTCGACGGAGCGAAAATTCGCCGTTCCAATGCCCAGGCTCCTGATCGCGGCCTGGTAGCGCAGGAGGTCGGCCTGTGCAGCAGCAGCCAGGCCCACGACGAGAATCGTGGCCGACAGGAGGGCGCGGCGAGTAGCGGCAATCATCTGTTGTATTCTACCAACCGTATGCGGCCCGGGGTCATTTTCAGGGAATTTGGTATTTTCCGGGTATTCCGTGCGGTTGGGGGCGGGAATGGATCTCCCTTTCTTCTTGGGAAAGGATAGTTCGCAATGGGTCGGGTTTTCAAGCCACCTCTGGATCGAGGAGCCAGCGAGAGTGCCCCAGCATGGTGGAAAGCAAAAGGAAACCTGCCCTGCGGGAGTCCCCGCCCAGCCGGGGGAAAGGTCTTTCCAAGGTGGGGCGGTCAATCGCAGGATCCCCGGGCTGGTCCATACTGATGAGCAGAATCGTCACCATTATTTCCGCTTTTTTCCTCTGGTTGCACCTCGCGGCGCCGCTCCTCGGGCAGGAGGGTAGCGAGTTGGTTCCCCGTGGAGTGGAAGGGGAGACGGAAGGCCGGCTGCCCTTCGGGAAGCGGGAGTCGGTGGTGCGGGAGGAGGTTGACGAATCGGCAGTGCTGGTTGCCCGCCTGGGGACCATCAAACTGATTGGTTCTGGGGAGAGTGCGGAATTCAACCATGACTTTCCAGGGGCCGGGCGGGTTGAGGCCCGGGGGCTTACCATCAATCACGATGGGCTGGCCGGGGCGTTGCGGCCCTTCTTGGGTGAGCCTCTCACCGAGAGTGGACTTAACCGGTTGATCGAGACCCTCCTGCGCTACTACGAGGGGTGCGATCGTCCGGTGACCGACATTTATGCACCGGACCAGGAGCTCGGCAGGGGCACCATCGAACTCATGGTTATCGATGGACTGGTGGGCTCGGTGGGGATGCAGGCGGGTGGAATCTTCAACGACGAGCTTCTGGCGGGGGCGGTGCGGCTGCAGGGTGGGGGAATTCTCCTCACCAGCGAGCTGCAGCGACATCTCGACTGGTTCAATCGTAATCCCTTCCGGCCAGCCTCCCTGTATGCCGCACCCGGGCGCGGCGCAGGCGAGGCCGACCTCGTGTTCGCTTTCAACGAGCGGCGTCCCTGGCGGGTCTACGCTGGTTACGAGAACAGCGGGGCCGAGGTGTCCGGGGAGAACCGCTTCCTTGCGGGTTTTAACTGGGGGAACGCTTTCGGCCGCGACCAGTCCCTCAGTTATCAGTTCACCACCGCTGATTCGCTTGATGAGCTCAGCGCACATGCCGTGAGCTGGGAAATTCCAATTCATTCCCGGCATCATTTTCTGCGCCTGACCGGGAGCTGGGCGGAAATTTCCACCCAGGGTTACCTCGCGGGCTTTCTGGTCGATTCGGCCGGAACAAACTGGCAATTGGGTGCCTCTTACGGGGTCCAGCTCAATCGTTGGAACGATTTCCGGCAGGAGCTCAGCGTGGGGGCCGAGTTCAAGTCCTCGGACAATTTCCTGGTCTTTGGTGGGCTTGAGGGTGGTCTGGGAGCAGGGGTGGAGGTGGTCCAGTTTCGCGCCGATTACCGGGCTCGCCGCCAGTTCGCCAACCAGGGTGTCCTCGAGCTGAATGGTTCAGTGGTGGGCAGCCCCGGGGAACTGGGGGGGAGGAACTCGACGAGCGATTTCCAGGATTTCCGCCCGGGGGCGGAGGCGAGCTACTTCTACGGACGGGCCCGCGCGACCTGGACGCAGCGCCTTCCCGGGGCCTGGACCTTGCGGGCGAGGGGACAATTCCAGGTGGGGAGCGGAGCCCTTTTGCCCACCGAGCAACTTGCCATGGGAGGGCACGCCACCGTGCGCGGGTTCGAGGAGCGCGACTTCCTCGCGGATCGCGGGTACGTGCTTTCGGCCGAGGTCCGCGCTCCGCCGGTAACCCTGCCCACCGGGGAGCAGTTTCCGGTCCAGGCCCAGTTCCTTGGCTTTCTCGATCACGGCGGGGGCTGGCGGGATGAAATCTCGACCGGACGAAAGGGCCAGGAGAGTCTCACCAGCGTGGGGGCCGGCCTGCGGGCGCAGGTGGGCCGCCACCTTAACCTGCGGGCCGATGTCGGCGTGCCCCTGGAAGGAGGCGACGGTCTGCAGGGCCACGTGGGAGTGACGGCCTCCTTCTAGGACGGCGGTCTGCAATTATTCCCGTTGTCAATGGCCCCCGGGCTCAGTAGGGTCCGCCCCCCGTTCGCAATTACGATTGCACATCAGGACAGGTGCCAGAGTGGTCGAATGGGCGCGCCTGGAAAGCGCGTGTACCTGCAAGGGTACCGTGGGTTCGAATCCCACCCTGTCCGCCATTTAAGTGCCAGTCAGCGACAACGGGAAGGCGCCCGTCCATCGCGCAGAGACAGGAGATAGCTTGTCAGTTCCTCCGCCTCCCTCTCGATCGTGTAGTGGGACAGGATCCTGGCCCGTCCGGAAGCTCCCATCTCCCTGGCCAGCCCGGGATCCTGCAATAGTTGAAACAGGGCCGCCCTTACCTGCTCGCTGTCTCCCGTGGGGCAGACGAGGCCATCAACCTCCTGCCTGACCACCTCCTTCCACGCTCCCGCTTCGCTGGTCACCACCGGGACGCCGCTTGCCATCGCTTCAAGCACTGTCAGACCGAATCCCTCTGACCGGCTGAGGGCCGCTACCACGGACATGGCCCGGAACAGGTCTGGAAGGCGCTCGAAGGGCTGCTTCCCGAGGAACAGGGAGCGGTCCTCAAGCCCGGAAGTCCTCAAAGTCTCCTGCAGCTTCCGCTGGTAGGATTCATCCTTCGGGAGGCATTCCCCTACCACCACAAGGACGACATCCTCGAATTCCTGGAGAACCGGAATCATGGCCTCCACCAGGATATCGACTCCCTTGGAAGGACGAACCCTGCCGAAGATCCCGACAGCCCGTTTGCCAGCAATCCCCAGGGCCCGTAGCTGTTCCTCCCCGGAAGTCTCGGATGGAGAGTAGCGGCTGGTGTCAATCCCATGGGGGATGATGTGATCCGGTTCACGGTGTTCCCGCAGGTAGGTGGCAGCCGCTTCACAGGTCGTGATCACACGGTCCATCCGGGACATCAACCACCGCGAGAAACGGGTATGCGATCGCTGGGCGGTGGATGTAAAGACGATCTTCATCTTCGCCCTGCTCAGGAACCGGAGGATCAGGGCCTGGATCATTTCATCATTGCGCCGGGCATGAAAAACCGGGGGGTTGTTACGGTTCTTCTTGAGATAGGCCAGGGTCCTGCGCCATCCCCATACCGGGATCGTGATGTCCGGGTTCGTCCGTCCAAAAACAACGACCGAGGCGAGATTCTGCTCCCGGGAGAGAACCTGAAGAAGGGTGGAAGTGACCCCGGAAAACCGTTTATTCGAGTTGCCTAGAATTAGATCGGGCATGGACGTTTGAACGGAGAGGGCTGAGGCATGAATAAACGATCTTCCTGGGGATGCGAATCAAGGGGCTCCATCCAGCCCACTCTCATAGAGTTCGATGATTTCCTTCGTCATTTTCCGGGATGAGAAATCTTTCAGCACTTGTTGGTGGATACCTTCGTTCGCGTTCAGATAGGAGTCCTTCCTGGCGAGAAAGTCGAGAATCTGCTCTGTCAGGATTTTCCATGAGTAAGGGTGAGACGATCTAGCTATAAAATTCATTCCCTTCAGCTGCTGGTAGTTCGACTTGGAGATGAGTCCGCCACACCAGAGAGAATTCGCGGAGATTACGGGCGTATTTACAGAGAGTGATTCGATGGCGCAGCGGCCAACGCCCAAGGTTAACATGCTTTTTGAAAGAATGGATTTAGGATCCTCCTGGTATCCGTGAAGGATTATGCCGTTGCGGATGTGATCGTTAGTCGTTGTGTCAATGAGTTCTTCCAAGTCGTGGGCGCAGGGCCCATCACCAATAATGTTCAGTTTGACGGATGGGTACTGATTCCGGATCTCGGGGTATATGTTTTCAACGAGATCCTTCAGGACACGGTAGTGCTTTCTATCGATCCGACTCACATAGGTAATGGCTTGATCGCGTTTGATCTCCCTATTGAGACTGGTGGGAGGCGTACTGTTATAGATGATTGAGCTTTTTCCCCGCAGGGAGGAATCTGGATCTAAGAAAGAAAGTTGAAGTGGTGAGACCACGATGACATGGCTTAGAAGTTTTCTGACGAGCGTCGAACGAATATCGAGCCTGATCTTCCCGTGGACAGTTGCGATCGACGGGATCCTATGCCTTTTACCAAGAATGGCCGCGAGGGTGATCGCCATACGCTGATGGCCATGAACGAGGTCTATATCCTGCTCCTTGATCAGCCTGGAGAGTTTCAGAAAATTGGCAGGAAATTGAAGCTCCGAGAAATTCAGGGAGTGATGCCTGATTCGGGTGTCCAGTTGCTGGGTTTGCCTGCCGCTGCGTGAGGCAAGATGGACCTTGTTTCCTTCTCCTACAAGTTCATTAGCCAGCTCCCGCACGTGTACTTCAGCGCCCCCCAGATCAAAATTCTTGGTGAGAAGCAGGATATTCATCTTTGACTGGAGAGGGCACTGGCGGCGGGAGCTCTGATAAGGATCGAGGATCAGGGGGAGCGTTGGGTGAGCTTACTCTTTTTTACCGATTGTCAGAAATTCCTTTTTCCAGCCTTTCCTGATGAGGTAGGTGCAGATCCAGAGATGCTTTTTCGCAGTCGACCCGCTCCCCTCCCCGCCTCAGGTTCACGAATGCAGGTCAGGATGCAGGAGGTCTTCGATGCCGGGGCCAAGGCGGTGAGTCCCGGGCAGTGGATCTGGGATGGTGTGCATCCCCTCCCGCAGGGACACGAGTTGATTGCCCGACAGTGGCTGGAGGAAGTGAGCGGGCGCTGGAAGGGAGGCTAGGAAAGGGGGCTGCTCCGGCGGGGAGTGCTCAGAGTTCGACCTGCTCGCCCTGCCGGGCGACGTGGTGGCCGGCCTTCTTGATGGCCCGGGTGGCCTCGCTCTCCGGGTCGAGGGCGGGGTTGGTGTGGTTGAGATGGAGGAAGCGCACCTTTTTGCGCTCGGTGGCTTCGAGGCCGGAAAACCGTTTCATGCTCTCGGCAATGAACGGGTGGGGGATCTTGGACATGTCGCGGCCGGG
>JAKVCR010000005.1 GCA_022448985.1 Roseibacillus sp. | reverse complement strand
TTGGGCGGCGGAATCACAATCGAGTAGGCCGGTTTGTCCGATGTCTCGTCACCCCGGAAGCAACCGGCCTCGACCCAACGCTGGTACCAGATCCCTTCGACCTCACCAGGTTCGTATGCCTTGCTCAGCTCCGCCATCGCGGGCGGAGGGAAACCCACGCAGCGTATCATTTCAAGACATTCGGCGACTCGGAGACCCTCTGGTGACAACTACTTGGACCCGATGATGCCAGCCGCCACCATCACCGCATGATAACCCCCTCCCTGGCGGGCGTGTACCGGGACAATCCCGATTCCTGATTTCATCCCTTCAGGGGGAGGGCTATCCAACAGGTGTGACCAGACGTATCCCCTCCGGATCCGACAGCGTGATCAGACGCCCGGGGGTCTCCACATTGAGTTCGGCGTTTTCACCGAATCCCCGGATCCTTCCCCGCTCCCCGGAGACGGTCTCCACCTCCTGATCCTTCCATGCCAGAAGATCCCACGCCCGCTCCGCAATCAATGGTTCCTCCAGATGGACATAATCCATCAGCTTCTTCCGGATTTCTTCCATGAGGGACTCGCGCCCGGTCTCTACTCCGAGGAGTTGAAACATCGATACCGCTTCGAGTTCGGGAGGAAACCCGCTCTCATTCACATTCAACCCAATCCCGATCACGGCACAATCACCGGACGTCTCGATCAGAATCCCGCAAATCTTACTCCCTTCGACAAGCACATCATTGGGCCACTTGATCAGGGGCGTCAACCCACAGGGCCGCAGCGCCCCTTCACACACGGCAAGGGCCGCCGCCATACTGAGCCATCCCCAATGCCCGCGTTCCCACACCGGGGAGAGCACCAGTGAGAAGGTAAGCCCCTTTCCTGGCTCGCTGATCCAGCTCGCACCCTTGCGACCCCGCCCCGCAGTCTGTTCCTCAGTTCCTACAACCCAGCCATGGGCCCGCGAACCCTCTTCACGGACAATTTCGCGGGCACGATCATTGGTTGAACCCATTGTATCGTGCCACTCGATATGGTCCCCCATGAGCTCGAAGATCTTCCGGTTGTCCGGCATCGGTCCAGAGAGAGTCAGTCCTCCTTCCCGGGCAAAACGAATTCAAGGGAAAGGTCCAAGGCCGTGGCGGAGTGAGTCAGGATTCCGACCGAAATGAATTCCACCCCGGTTTCCGCAATGCCCCGGACGGTATCCAGGTTAACACCTCCGCTGGCCTCCAGAAGAGGACGCTCCCGATCACCTCGCATTTCAACAGCCTTCTTCATCTGTTCGTTCTCCATGTTGTCGAGCAGGAGATAATCCACTTCCTCGATCTCGAGGAAGGCCCTCACCTGTTCCAGAGTCTCGGCCTCAACTTCGATCCCCACCCCGGGATGGGCTTCCCTTAAAAGAAGCGCAGACTCACGCAGCGCTTCCACCCCTCCTTCCACCACCAGGTGATTATCCTTCACCATGGCCCGGTCATAGAGGCCCATGCGATGATTCTGTCCGCCCCCTGCCACTACCGCGGCCTTCTCCAGCGAACGCCAGCCGGGGGTGGTCTTGCGGGTATCAATGATGGTGGCACCCGTCCCTTTGACTGCCTCCACAAAAAGAGCCGTCTTGGTGGCCACCCCGGAGAGACGTTGCACAAAATTGATCGCCGTTCGTTCCGCGGTCAGTAGCGAGCGAGCCTTCCCCACTGCCTCCATGACATAGGCTCCCGGCGCAATGGCGGATCCGTCCTGTAACATCATATTGACCTCGATCCCGGCATCCACTCGACGGAATACTTCCGCCCCGATCTCAACCCCTGCGACCACCCCGACCGACTTGGCCACCAGGAAGGCCCGTCCCTCACGGTTGGCAGGAACGAAGAATTCCGATGTCACGTCCCCCGGACCGATATCCTCTGCCAAGGCCAGATCAATCAACTGCGAGACCCTGTCATCCACACCGCAGCCTAGTTCCGTTGCCTTCCCCCACGCAACTCACAAGTTCCCATCACGTGGCCAGGGATCCGCTTCACACATTTGGCCAGCATCCATCATCCATATGCTGGATACAGCACCCTGGCCATCATTGCCCCACCACGCTCACCACGATCCCACGCGTGTGTCGCGCACGACGGTGTTCAAAGAGGAAGATTCCCTGCCATGTCCCCAGCGCCATACGCCCCTCCACCACGGGAATCACCTCACTTGTCCGCGTAAGGGCCATTCGAATGTGAGAAGGCATGTCATCGGAACCTTCCATGGTGTGGATGAAGTAGGGGGTGTCCTCCGGGACCAGCCGTTCAAAGAATTCCTCCAGATCCCGCCGCGCACTGGGATCCGCATTCTCCATGATCACGAGGCTGGCACTGGTATGTTTCACGAACACCGTCACCGTACCCCGGGAAATACCCGACTGGCGCACGATCGCAGCCACCTCTTCAGTAATTTCGTAGGTCCCCTTCCCCTGGGTCCCTACCTGGAATTCCCCTGTCTCTGCAATCACCGCCTCAGCATGAATCCGTGCTAGAGCTTTTCAAGGCCCAACCCTGGTCCTGCTGCGGGACGCTCATGTATCCGATCCCCTGGAAAACGAAGCATTACTCTTTCTTCTCTTTCTTCTCTTCCTTCAGTTGCTGCATCAGGTTCTTCTTCTCCTCCTTGTCCAGCGTGAAGGTGAGTTCCTCCGGCTTGGCGGGCCAGTCATTATTAGTGCGATCCGAATCGGCAATCTCAAGATTGGGGTCAAGCTCGATGCTCACCACCTTCTTTTTGGAGACCAGAAGCTTGGAGACCTCCTTCGATTTCTTCTTCCAGAGCTCAGCCGGAAGCCGCATGACTTTTTCTTCCCCATCCTCGTATTTCACCTTGAGGACCACCGGCATGACCAACCCTCCTTCATTGCTCAGGTTGATCTGGTAAAAGTAGCGGTTGGACTCCAGGACTTCCCTTTCGTGATCTTCGAGTTTCTCAAGAAACTCCTGGAACTCGTCGCGGTCCTTCTTGGTTACATCGTTCTCATCGTGCTCGTTATAGAAGTCCAGGAGATCAGGAAAACGGTCCGTATACCTCTTGATCCCCGTGTTGCGCTTGTTTGTCAGCAGCTTGGCATCCTCCTTGTCCTTCTCCTCCTTCTTCTTCGGCTTCTCAATATCCGGATCCCTCGTATCCAACTGGTAAAGCTTCACCCCCTTGATCCCCAGGTCAACATGATGTGTGGTGTAGAACCAACCAGTCCAGAACCAGTCGAGATCCACGCCCGAAGCATCTTCCATCGTCCGGAAAAAGTCAGCGGGAGTGGGCCTCTTGAACTTCCACCGATTGGTGTATTCCTTGAAAGCGAAGTCGAAATTTTCCCTCCCGAGGACCGATTCACGCAGGATATTCAGGGCCACTGCCGGCTTGGCATAGGCGTTACTCCCGAAATAACGAAGCGATTCTGAATTGGTCATGATAGGCATCTCGTCGTCGCGCTTCATGTAACTCGCGATACTCGGCGGCATCCCCCTGCGTGAGGGATACTTCTCCTCCCACTCACGCTCGGCAAGGAACTGGCAGAAGGTGGTCAACCCCTCATCCATCCAGGTCCACTGCCGTTCATCCGAGTTCACGATCATGGGAAACCAGTTGTGTCCCACCTCGTGAATAACAACCGAGATGAGGGCATACTTGGTCCGACGCGAGTAGGTCCCATCCTCCTCCGGACGAGGCCCATTGAAGCAGATCATGGGATACTCCATCCCGAATACCGGTCCGTGCACCGAGATTGCCACCGGGTAGGGGTAATCGAAGGTGTGCTTTGAAAACACCTGCAGGGCATGGATCACGGAATGGGTGGAATACTTGCTCCAGAGCGGCTCCCCCTCGTTGGGATAGAGCGACATGGCCCAGACCCGTTCCTTCTTCTCGCCAACCTTCACGTGGGCGGCGTCCCAGATGAATTTTCGTGAGGACGCCCACGCGAAGTCGCGCACATTCTCTGCCCGGAAGATCCAGGTCTTGTTGCCCCTGGACTTCTCCTTCTCGTTCTTTTTCGCCTCCTCCGGGGTCACAATAAAGGTTGGCTCGTCCCGACCCTCTGCCCGCCGCAGACGCTCCCGCTGCACCACGGTGAGAACCTGGCCGGGATTCTGCAGTGTCCCGGTGGCCGTCACGACGTGATCCTCCGGCACAGTCAGGGCCACTTCATAATCGCCGAACTCCAGGGCAAACTCACCGCGCCCCAGGAACTGCTTATGCTGCCAGCCATTCACGTCAGTGAACGCCGCCACCCGGGGATACCACTGTGCGATGGTGTAGATATAGTTGTCATCCTCCTTGAAATACTCGTAGCCACCCCGCGCCCGGATGGCCTTGGCATTGACGATGTTGTGCTCCCAGTCGATCCCGAACCTGACGGTTGCTCCCGCCCCCACCGACACCTCCACGCGCATCATGGTATCGACGATTGAGTAGCTGAGCGCCTCCCCGCTCTCATCACGCACGGCCTTGATCTGGTACCCTCCCTCAAAGTCCTCCCGAGCCAGTTCATTCCGCAGAGTCCGGAAACCAACATCCCCGAAGTCGGGCGCCTCCATGGCCTGGTGGCCGAGAGCCTGCTGCTCAAAACGGTTCTGGTCGAGTTGTACCCAGAGATAGGTCAGGTCCACCGGGGAGTTGTTGGTGTAGGTGATCGTCTCTGATCCCTTGAGTCGCTGGTTCTCGTCATCGAGCACCACGCTGATCTTGTAGTCCGCACGCTGCTGCCAGTATTCCGGCCCCGGCGCCCCGTTTGCAGCCCGTATCTCATTGGGATCGGGCAGGACCTCATCGAGCTGACGGAAGGGGTCCTTCCCGTAATGGCCTCCCGGATGTGCATATCCGGTCACGCTTACCACCAGCGTGAGAACGAGGAATAAAATCTGTTTTATCACGCCGCATTCATCTGCCAGGCAGGCTCATTTTGCAACCGCTTTGCAAAGGAACACCTCCATGAAGGCGAACCACTTTTACAGGGGAGGCCCTTACTGCATCTTCACCCTCTCAATACCCGCATAGACATTGAAACGGGGTGGGCGCAGGAACCCCACCAGGGTCTGGTTCGATTCCCGGGCAAACTCCACCGCCAGGGAAGAGGGTGCCGAAATACCCGCCACGAGGGGAATACGACCTGCCAGAGCCTTCTGCATCAGCTCGAAGGAGAGGCGCCCTGACATCAGGACAAAACTATTCGAGAGATCGCTGCCATTCAGCAGGGCCCATCCGAGCACCTTGTCGAGGGCGTTGTGCCGCCCGACATCTTCACGCAGCACAAGGAGCTTCCCCTGCCGGTCAAAGACCGCTG
Organism: Roseibacillus sp.; assembly: GCA_022448985.1. Classification (GTDB taxonomy): domain Bacteria; phylum Verrucomicrobiota; class Verrucomicrobiia; order Verrucomicrobiales; family Akkermansiaceae; genus Roseibacillus_B. Next base: position 43,193 of record JAKVCR010000005.1, on the reverse strand, counting down.
AGGCATGCAACCCCCCGGTTTCTTCAAAGGTGGCCTGAGCGGCCCGCAGGGCACCCGGCGCCTCCAAGAGCACCGACTCCGGGAAAACCGGTCCCCCCGCCACGGGTTCATGAAGAGAGGCGATGGCCTCGATACTGGCCTTGCCACAGAGTCCACAGGAGGACGCGCTGAAGAGATGACGCGTCAGGCGACCGAAGTCGACTTCCACCCCGTCGGCGAGGAATACCAGCGCATGATTCTCCTTCGCCTCAAGATCGATCCGGGCAATCTCTTCCTGCGAACTGACGATGCCCTCGGTCCAGAGGAATCCCGCGGCCAGCTCTTCATCATTTCCCGGTGTCCGCATCAGCACTGCCACCGGGTGACCGTCCACCACGAGTTGCAGGGGTTCCTCCAGGGCGACCCGATCCATCTCCTTAAGGCCGGATTCCCCGATCCGGGTTACTCTCACCTCCTTGTCCCCACGCGTCGACACCACGCAACCTTCGCCTCCTCCTCCCCGCTTGGCAAGTTTCCCTGCTCGATCGCAATTTCCTGCCCAGCTTGGCCCGATCCGGTCGCGCTTACAGTCCGGGTTCCATCATCTAATGGAAACCGCCCTTGCGCGTTCCCACGCCTTTCTCATCTCGCCCATCGCGAGGATACAGTCCTCCCACACGGGGGGCCACGTGCTGATTCCGTAACCACTGGACACCGGTCCGAGTTCAGGAACCACCCAGAGCACATTGTGGGGACGTGGCCCCTCCAACCAGCAGGCGAATGCTGCTTCCACGAAAGGCAGATAGTCGAGGAACTCCCGGGTAAACTCTCCCCGCCCATCAGTCACCGGGATTTGACAGTGATGCCCGTTGAAGGGGCGGCAGTGCAGCAGGTTCCCGTGCTGCAGCAACTCCGGGCGATCGAGCAAGCGTCTGGCAAAATCATCGGGCCGCAGGTGCTTGATGATGGCGGGATGCGAATGATCAACATTCATGCGCAGAATCCTGCCGGTGGCCTCCCGGTATCCATCCGCGATGGCGTAAGCCTTTTCCGGAGTCTCGGTACACGTATCCCGATGGACCTCGAGATGGACATTGGCATTCTGGCGTTCGTCCTCTTCCATCAGGAGAATGGTCTTCTCCACGGCCTCTGCAACCGGCGTATCGTGATCACAGAGCTGCACATTGATGGTTGATGAACCACACTCCAGCTGTGCCCTGATCAGGTCGGCATACTCAACGGGATCGTTGGCATCGAAGAGACCTGAAAACTCCAGCCCGTGTTCTTCCAGCAGAACGTGCAGTTCCGAGCTGCCACGATGATTGATCCCGTCGAATCCAGCTTCTTTCACTGCCGCCACCTTCTCTGCCAACGACCACTCGTCTTGTCCGGAAGGATGCTCCACCAGGGTCCAGAGGTTGGCGACAAACCTGATCTCGGGCGCGGAATCACTCATGGCCTGAATAAAAGGGGGGTAAGCGGGCATGGCCAACAAATCCGGCGCTATTTCGCCGGACGAAATGTTTCCATCCCGGAACCCGCAGGGGGCGCGCCCATGGACTCTGCCTGAATTACCAGGAGCAGTCGTCCTTGAGAAGAGACCCGCCCGGGCGTAGTCTCATACCATGTCCTGCTGGTGCCATGGTTCGCAATTCAGGATGGCCATCGCTTCTGCACTGGCCCTGCTGGTCCTGGGCCCCGGCGGCAACGCCACAACCTACCGCAACTTCAAGCTCCCCTGCCTCGCTCCGCTGCTCAGGCAGGTCGACCCGGAAGCCCCCGCCACCGTCAACCTGGCCTTTCTACGCGGCCCCTGGCGTGCTCCCGCCCTTCGTGATGACATCGGCACGGTCAGCTTCCCCATCACTACCCAATCAAAGGACGCCCAGCGCTGGTTCAACCAGGGAGTGGCCTGCATCCACGGCCAGGCCAATGGCGAGGCCGAACGTTCTTTCCGGCAGGCCCTCCTCCTCGATCCCTCCAACCCAATGATCTTCTGGGGCCTTGCAGTGGCCAACGAGCAGCGCCCCGGTCGGGCGATCCTCTTTGCCGAAAACGCCCTGCGCCGGATCGGCAACGCCACCACTGCCCGGGAACGTCTCTGGATTACGGCCCTTTCCAGCTTCTACGACCTCAAGCGAAACAGGCCGGCCAAATCCCCGCCCCTCCCCTCCCGGGACGGGGAACCGGGTCTCGCGCGACATCGTCAGCGCATTCGCGACCTTGAGCACCTGTCCCTCTCCTATCCTGATGACGTGGAAGCGAAAGCCTTTCTCCTGCGTCAACTTGTCCTCGATCTCCACCGCTCCGGCATCAAACTCACCAGCCATCTCGCCGTGGACCGTCTCGCTGAGGAACTCGCCAGCCACGCCCCCCATCATCCCGCCACCCACTACCGCATTTTCCTCTGGCTGCGGGAACAACCCGCCCAGTCCCTCGCCCATGCCAGGTCCAGCGCCAGCATCGCTCCAGGACTTGCTGATTCATGGCGCTTCGCGGCTGAAGGATGGCGGGGGAGCGGGCGGCAGCATGAAGCCATTGCGTTGTTACAGTGCGCCCTCCGCGTGCACCACCGTGAGATGCGCGACCACCTCCTCATGCCGGTTGCGGTCGAGAATCTCGCTTCAAATTACGCAGCGCTGGGCGAGGCCCTCATTTCGATGGGCCGGCTCAAGGAAGCACTCGCACTTGCAGATGCTCTTCTCAACCTGCCCCGCAGCCTGACGGCGGAAGGGATCACCGGAAGGTCTTCTGAACTCCTCCTGCTCGGGCGCCGCCTCCACGCGCAGGCGGAATTACAGGCTGGAAGAATGGAACCTGTCGCCACCCTCTTCCGCACTGAAGCCCGATTCATACCATCCCCCCGTTCCCCCCCGGAGATGGCCCAGGCCCACTACTGGACCGGACTTGCCCTCTGCGCTCTTGAACGTCCGGATGAAGCTCAATCACTGGTGCAGGCCCTGGAAAAGATGGCCGAGCGGCACAAGGGTGACCAGCGTATCAGGGACTGGGCCAACGGATTACGCTACTTCCGGATTCTCTGCAGCACCGGGGAACCGGGGAAAAGCCTGTCCCCGCCCCACCTGCCTGCCGGGATTCATGCCGCGGCCTGGCAAAAACTGAATAAGCCCGGGATCGCTCTGCAGGTAGCCCGGGATCACCTCGCGCAGAACCCCCGGGATCTCTTCGCCACCGCCCTCTATTGCTCCACCGGTTTTGAAACCGGAAACCGCGTCGCAGTCACCAGAGCCTTTGACCGCACCTTTCGTCAAAACGTCCTGCGGGCCGACAAGGATCTCCGGAACTTCCCTGCGCTCGACAAGGTCGCGGCGGCCCTGAGTCTCCCCAGGCGCTGGACTCTGCCTCCCGGGAACCTGGAAAAAAGCGGTGTTCCGGGAGACCCCGGGATCCTTGGACCTGCCCACTGGTCTCCTCCGTCCGCTCCGGACTGGACCCTCCCCAATCACGCAGGACGCCCGGTGACCCTTGCCGACTTCAAGGGCAGGGCCGTTCTCCTGAACTTCTTCCTCGGGGTAAGCTGTCCCTTCTGTCTCAGCCAACTCGAAAAATTCCGCGCTGCCCGGGCCGCCTATCGAAAGGCGGGCATTGAGATGGTGGCCATCAGCAGCGATGAGGTGAAAACCCTCGCCCTGCGACTGGGGCACACCGAGGAAAAGACGGAGGAAGCCCGCCGGACCTTCCCTTTCCCCGTCCTTGCCGATCCCGGGCTTGAGGCCTTCAGAAGCTATCATGTCTTTGACGAATTTGAGGGAGGCCCCATGCACGGCACCTTTCTCATCGACCCGGAGGGCCGGATCCTGTGGAGCGACATCGGTCACGAACCATTCAACCATGCTGGCGGACTCCTTGAAGAAGCCATGCGCCTCCTCCCCGATCACGAATCCGACCCGCAAACCCCCCGTGATCCCTCATAACGGTGATTTCCTTCCCGGAATCGCATTTTTGAACTCCCTGACTGTAACGTCACCCAAGGGCAATACGTCTTTTCCCAGTAGAAACCATGCCCCCAATAGGGTAAGAGCTGACACGTTTCATACATTGAGTAGCGACGTGTGAGCCGGTAACATAGAACCGTGCTGGAGTTTTCACTGATCAAGATGTCTTCCCTCCTCCGCTTCCGCCAGGGCATCGTCGTTCTTTTTCTCGCGGCGCTTCCTCCTGTCCAGCTCTACGGCCAGGCGGTCGAACTGGACTCCGACGCCGATGGCCTCATCGACGCATGGGAAATCCAGCATTTCGGGTCCCTCAATCACCCCGATGGGGCCGCAAATCTCGATCCTGACGAAGACACCTGCACCAATCTCAAGGAATGCCAGGATGGCACCGACCCGAACGACCGGGAAGACTGCCTCAAGGCTGCCAAGACCATCCTCAAGCCCGGAGAACTGGCAATCACCTGGAACACACGGCTGGGGAAACGCTACCAGATCGAACTATCAGATGACCTCCAGACCTGGAAGCCCGTCAGCGACACAGCCGGCACAACCCCCCTCAACTGGTTCGGAACGGGTGGCCAACTCACCGTCGATTTCTCGAATCCCGATGCTCCGTCCGTCCGGGGTGGCGTAACCCGGGAGATCTGGCACCATGGGTCCTCAAATGGATCGATCGGAGGCCTGCGCAGGCACATCAATCCAAGCCCTGATGCGGCAGAAACTCCTGCCGATGGCATTGAATGGCGTGACAGCCTGAAGGGACCGACCAACTACGGTGACAATTACGGAACACGGTGGCGCGGATTCATCGTTCCCAAACATACCGGGATTCATAACTTTTACATCGCGGGCCGACACCAGTGCGAGTTCTGGCTCGATGCCAGCGGGGATCCTTCCGACGGCATTGGCCTGCAGCGACGCTGCTGGTTGCACAATCAGGATCTCACCGAGGAAGAAGACTGGGATTATCTCGCCTCCCTCGGGGTAACCGATACCCAGAAGTCCGCTGACCTCAGACTCATGGCAGGCCGGCGCTATTACTTTGAGATTTACCACAACCACAACGCCCAGTGGGATCACCTCGCGATAGGCTGGGAATTCGACAAGAGCGGGACCATCGCCGTGGTCCCCGGCGACTGCCTGGAACCCCTCGGGGATTTCGTGTCGAACGAGGATTACACCGGCAACAATGTCGCCACCCTCCTGGCCCGGGGCAATCGCAAGTTCGTCCGCGTAAAGACCTTCGGACCGCTGAGCGCACAGGCCCTCGATGCCGATGGAGATGGCGTAGCGGACGAAATTGAAAACGTGCTCGACGGCTACCAGTTTTTCCGGCCGCAAAGTGCCCGCGCGGGTGCCTCTGACGGAGAATCCCTCACCACTTCCAGCCAGGCCTTTCCTCCCTCTGATGTTATCACGGTGGAAGTAACGGATGCAATCGGCCGCGAGAACAATGGCACCATCACAGGCGGTATTCCACGCGCCAAGAACGTGGCCCGTGTTCTCCTCAAGCGAAGCGGCTCCCTTGCCCCGAAGAACATCGTCTTCTCCCTTAACGGACCAACCGACCCCCGGAGCAAGGGGGTTCCCGACGAGAGCGACTACGTGGTCGAACTCCCCGACGGCACCCAGCTGACCAGGGACCCCGACAACGGAGCCTATGTGGCCACCCTCCCCTTCGGGAGCACCGAGGCAGTCATCGAGTTGCGCCCTCTTCCCGATGAGATCGTGGAGTATCCCGAAGAACTGAATCTGGTGCTCGACACCCCCGCGATCAATTACGTGGTGGGCAATCCCTCGCAGGGCGCCGCCGAACTGGTAGACGCCCGCGACGAGGCGGAATTCAACAAATACTACATCGGAAGCTTTTCCAAGGATCCCGCTGCCCGCATGCCCACCAGTGCAACCGGGTCTACCCTCCTCGTCCTCAATGGGAGCAATACGGTGGCCACCGTCAACGACTACTTTGAGAATCTCAGTTCAAACCAGACCAACACCCACATTCACAAGGCCTCCCTGGCAGGGATCACCTTTACCTCGGGCCCAGTGGTGGAATCCATTACGGAGGACGGCACCGAGAACGGCGTTCCACTCATGGGTCCCGTCAGCAACTACACCTATAGAATAGAGCCACGCGGGTCCTTCTCGGTGCAGGACATCATTGACTCACTGGAGTTCGACAACCCAAAGCAGGGAGCTCCCCCAGGCACTACTCCACTCTACAACAACAAACACACGGCCAACAATGGAGGAGGCGAGATCTGGGCCATTTACCAGCGGAGGCCGGCTTCCGAACTTTCCCCGGAGGAAGGACGCCGGATCCCGGCCACTCCGCCCATTGAACCAATCAACCCGGTCACGGAAGTGGACAAGCTCCGGCGTGAAGTGACCCGCTTTCTCACCCAGGCCACCTTCGGACCAACCGAGGCCGATATCGAGGAACTGCTTTACGAAGTGATTCAGACCCATGACGGAGACCGCATGGCGGCCTACGACGCATGGCTAACCGCCCAGTGGGCCCTGCCCCAGACCCTCGTCCGGGACCTTGCCCATGCCATGGACATGCAGGAATTCACATGGCGCGGCTACTTTGATTCCTCTCGTAACGGTGCCGCTAATCCCCCACCGGTATCACCTGCAAACTGGCCCAGCTGGCAGTCCCAGGACATCTCCCGGTTCGACTCTCTCGATCCCAGCACCTGGCAGGCTCCCGATGCTGACTTCCCCCTGACCGCCGCCCAGGAGAATGCCCTCGACAACGTCCTGGGAACCCCAACACACCAGAACCGTCGCCGGGCCCAGTGGACGATCATGGCCAACGCACGGGATCAACTGCGACAGAGGGTGGGATTCGCCCTCTCCGAAATCACGGTGATCTCGGAAAATATCGCTCAAATCCGGAATCATCATATCGGCATGGCCCGATGGGCCGACATGCTGGCCGAGAACGCCGACGACCACTTTCGTGAACTCATCGAGGATGTCACCTACTCCCCGGTGATGGGCAAGTATCTCAGTCACCTCCAGAACAGCAGCGAGGACTCGTCCGGAGTACCTCCTGACGAGAATTACGCTCGTGAGATCATGCAACTTTTCACCATCGGTCTCTTCGAGCTCTGGGACGATGGATTCGTCAAGCTGGACCCGGCGCAGTTCAACCTCGTTCCAACCTACGACAACAACGACATCAAGGAGCTCGCCCGTATCATGACCGGCATGAGCTGGAGCACCAACAGTGGCAGCTCCGACAACTGGGATTCCCCCAATCTCAACCGCGACGACCCTCCCTCCGGATGGTACGACGATGCCGCCGGCAACAGCTGGTATTCCTCGCGCTATAACTACCCGATGGCCTTCTACGAAGACCGGCATGACCGGGGTAACAAGACCATCGTGGGGGGCGTAGTCATCAGCAACAACGGCAGGTCCAACGGCCGCTACCAGAACGAGGGCGACAAGGACCTGCGAGACGTCCACAACCTGCTGGCGGGCACCCAACTCAATACCACTCCCAAGTCCTTCGCGCCGACCTGGTCAAGTGATTCCACCGTTAATCACCAGAACACCCCGGTTTTCATTTCCTATCGCCTCATCCAGCGACTGGTCACCAGCAACCCATCCGGCCCTTATCTCTACCGGGTGAGCCAGGTATGGCGCGATACCAACGGTCGACTGGGCGACGTGGTGCGCGCCATCCTCCTCGACCCCGAGGCACGTAATCTGAGCACCTCCGAGCGTAATCCCGAGTATGGTCGCAAGAAGGAGCCCATCGTCGCCTGGATCCAGGCCTTACGGGCGGCGGGAGGACGGTCGCGGATCACCTTTGATGGAAGCGTGATTCCAGGCGACCCGGTCCTCCTCCCACTGCAGAACCACATCGGCACCCTGGCGCCCACCAGCGACGCCGATCTGCGCAACTTCGATTACCCCGCAACCTCTCTGGCCAATTTCGAGGGCATGGTGAAATATGGGCCCGACGGCCAGATGATTCTCACTGCTCCCGGGACATTCGCCCGCCTGCCGGCAACCTCCTACCGCCTTCAGAATCTCGATAGCGGGAACACCACCGCCCTCGGGCAAACCCCCCTCAAGGCCCCCTCCGTCTTTAACTGGTTCCTCCCCGGTTATAAGCCCGGCGGACTCATCGGCAGCTATGGAAAAGTGGCTCCCGAATTTCAGATCGTAACGGAGAGCAGCGCCTTGCAGAACATCAATGTTTACTGGCAATCGCATTACAACGGCAACGGGTGGAGCGCCAGCAACGTGGGTGGGAACAACGCGAATTCAGCACTTGCCGGTTACGGGACACAGCGACAATACAATAACGGATCAACTACTTATACCGACGACAACATCATCCCGGATTACTACGCCTGGATCAATCGCTACCGGAACTATCGAATCGATCCCGGGAACCCCATGGGTGACGAAGAGGAGATCGATCTGCAACTGATAGATGATCTTGACGACCTCCTCCTGGCAGGTCGCTTCAAGCTCCTCTACCCCGTCAATCCTGGTGATGACGGCGCCCCTGTGCAGCAGGGATCCCTCACCCATTACCCGGGGCGCAATCCCCGCGAAACGCTTCTCTACTACCTGCGCGACACCTGGAGCACCAATGATGACTGGCAGATCTGGAGCAAGGTCCGGAATGCACTCTATCTCATGGCTACCAGTCCCGAATACCTGATCCAGAAGTAACCCCGCACAAAGGACTCCATGAATCCACGAAAGAAACTCCCCCTGACTCGCCGCGCCTTCATGGCCAAGTCGGCATGCTCCGCAATGGGCCTGACGGGGATGGTCAATACCCTCGCACACATGAAGCTGATGCAGGGCGCGCTGGCCAACAATTCCGGATCCCTGGGCGATTACAAGGCCCTCGTGGTCCTCTTTCTCTTCGGGGCCAAGGATGCCAACAACTTCCTCATGCCCGGTCTCCTGCATCCGGGCCGCTCCAACTACGACGCACACCGGGGGGTGCTCGCCCTTCCCACCGGAGGCAATAATCCTACCCACCCCATTGTAGCCGCCAATCTTGCAGCCGAGCAATCCGCCCCGGTGGGCGCGGAATTCTTTGAACTCCATCCCTCCCTGCCTGATGTGAAGACCCTCTTCGATGAGGGCGATCTCTCCATCGCGGCCAACGTGGGCACCCTGGTTGTTCCCACCAAGGCTTCCACTTACGAAACGGTGGCCCTTCCCCCCCAGCTCTTCTCCCACAGCGACCAGCAGAACCAGTGGCAGAGCTCTCTCCCCGACAAGCCCTTCCAGAGCGGCTGGTGCGGACGCATCGCAGATATCCTTCACCCGCAGAATGCTGACAGCGAGATTTCCATGTCGGTCTCGTTATCCGGCATCAACGATATCCAGGCCGGTCTCACCCAGGTCTCCCCTCAGTATTCAGTAACCAATGCGGGCGCCATCACCCTGAACGGCTACGGCAACAAGTATGCCAACGCCCTCACCAACTCGCAGGACAAGCACAGCTACAAGTCCAATGCTTCAGCCAAGCGCCTCAAGGCCTTCCAGGACATCATGGATTACACGCATGCCCACCTCTTTGAGGAAGGCTACAACAACGTGGTCCGCCAGGCACGGGAGAATGAAGGTTACGTCAGCGCCGCCCTCGAGGAAGCCGGCACATGGCTTCATCCGACTGCTGTGGACAGCCGGGGGTCGGCCTGGCCCTATATCCCGGCCACCTTCCTCATCCAGCATGGAATCGATCCCGCTACCGTCAACAGCAGCAGCAATAATGCCCTTAACATTCTGCCCAATCTCGCCCGGCAACTCCTGAAGATCGCTCAACTCATGGCAGGACGACGCTGTCTCGGCAACAAGCGCCAACTCTTCTTCTGCAGCTACGGAGGACACGACACCCACCAGGACCAGGGCGGATATAGCAACAACAACGGCTATGTGGCCGGCGATCTCGACGCGAACATGACCGTGCTTAATGACGCTCTCAAGGCTTTCAACGACTGCATGCACGAACTTGAGAACTACGAGACCGGACAGGACGATGCCTTTACCTACAATGACTTCATTCTCGCTTCCCATTCCGATTTCAACCGCACCCTGACACCGAACGGTTCCGTTCCCGGTCCCTCCGGATCAGATCACGCCTGGGGCACGCACGTGTTCACCATGGGTGGCGATGTGAGGGGCGGCAATGTCTACGGCTACTATCCAGATCTCGATCCCAATGGAAACTGGAGCACGCCGGGAAGCCGCCGTGGACGCTGGATTCCAACCTGCTCGGTGGAGCAGTTCAGCGCTCCACTTGCCAGGTGGATGAACGTAGGCGATCCCGAAATTGCAACGATCTTCCCCAATCTCGACCGGTTCACTTCCCCCTTCGGCAGCAGCTACAATCCTACCAGTTACGACAGCATGCTATCCAATCCTCACATGGATTATCTCAACGGAATCTGATGAATCCTTCGGCGCGGAACAGTAGCTGCATTCTTCTCCTCGCCGCCATAATCGGCACGGCCGTCCTCTTTTACGCCCTCAGCCCAAGGGACACCGGGCACGGGGAAAGCAGTGCCCCCGGAAAGGATCTCAAGGAACATGCGGACGAGGCCCCTGCCATGATCTCCCCACCCACGAGATCTCCCAACAGGGCTCCTTCCATCGAAGAACTCAAAAATAACCCGTATGCCCTCGATCCCGCCCCTCTGCAGCTAACCTTCAATGCGCCACCCTTTGAGAGGCAGGGAAATGGTACTATCCACAAGAAGGACGTGATTAAAATGCTGGAAGCTCTCAACGAGACAGCCCAGGAAACCACCGTCGACCTCCAACTTCTCCGCAAGGCCATTGGTGCCTACTACCGTATTTTTCAACAGAACCCGGTGGCCGGCGAAAACCGGGAAGTGGTTCAAGCCCTGACCGGGCAGAACCTTCATCGGCTCGTTTTTATCGACCCACAGCACTCCGCCCTGAACGAGCAAAGCGAACTTCTCGATCGCTGGGGCACACCCTTTCGCTTCCACCCGATTTCCCGCTCCCTCATGGAGTTTTCCTCCGCCGGTCCGGATGGAACCTTTGGAACGAACGACGATGTCATCCTGGAGGAAGGGGAACCACTCCAGGAGAAATCGTAACTCCATCGGACGCGGGGAAGCGCCTTCTCGGTCAGGCACTAGTCACTCACCCGGACATCATCAATCGACAAGCCACTGAAGCTGTCCGGGGTGTCATCACTGATGAAATTCCACTCGATGAGAACAGTCTCTCCGATTGCCTCCGGAGCGACCGGAAACCGGATCGTCGTCCAGTCATTGTCGAATACTTCCATGTCTATCGGCGCTTCTTCTCCCAACTGACTCAGGTCTGATGCTCTCAGGAAACGCACGACCGCAATATCGCCAAAGCCGTCTGCATCCCGAAAGGCCTCGAAAGACAGCTCAGCCTCCGCAATTCCGCTCAAATCGATGGCTGGCGAACGAAGAGAAATATCGGAATCCGGACCGTAATCCCCCAGGTTGGTGGACCAGGCATTGACCGACTCGGCGGCCCCCGCGAGAGGCCCGGTGGTTCCGGCCGGACTACCCAGCTCCCAGGCTGTATTGGCATTTTCATCATTAACCAAGGTCGTCCACCCAACCGCGCCGCCCTCAAAGTCCGTGAAATAGAGCACGACTGGAGGAGGTTGGAATTCCTCAACAACGAAATAGCGTTCCGGATCCACCGGCCGGGTCAGGCTGAGAATATTGAGGTCCGGGGTCGCCTCCAGGTTCTCAAGCCCACCATATACTGGCCAGGTGGTTGGCGCCCCGCTGAGGTCGGTCGAACTCCGCACGTTATATCGCTTCCCTGCCGTGCTTCCCCAGGTCAGCACCAGATCCTCCCCATCTGCCTCCACGGCGAAGTCGATCCGTGCATCGGTCAATAGTCCGAGGTGCTTCTGAAAAACGCTCTGGGGCAATGCTTCGTCGTAGAACATTACCTCGTCGATGAATCCGGAGAAGGCCTCCTGGCGATCCCAGCGCCCGCCAACACCCAGCTCACTACTCACGAGCGGATAGGTTCCCCCCACATTGGTGAACGGCCCGATGGCGGTGAGCGTGGTCTCCCCCGCCGTGAGGTCCGCAACGTAGTTCGTCCAGGTCACATTTCCCGCTCCCACCGTATAGGAACCAGCCACATAATACCAATTCCCCACCGTAAAGCTCTCCAGGACCGTATTGGTGTTGGGATCACTGTGGGAGTTTCCTATCGTACTCGCAATCCTCAGACCACTACTGGGAAGCGGTCCGCCCTGCGTGAGAAAATAGCCACGCTCATTTCCCACCCGGGTAGAGAGAATGTAACCCAGATTCCAACTTCCCCCGCTGATCTCGGAATCCACCGGTGAAAAGAGGACCTCATAAGACACTGTCCGCCCCAGCGTCACCGAGGGCGTATGCAGGTAAGCTCCCTCGGTATTGTCACTTCCCGGACCCCGGTGCGTCCGCGCCGAAGCCGAAGACTCGTCGAATCCGGGAACGCCCAGCTCCAATTGATCGATCGTTCCACTGCCAAACAAACGCGGCGCCAGATGGGCCACCCCCTTCTTGTCGTTCATGCGCTCCTGGTCAGTGCTCCCATCGAAGGTGTAATGGTGCATCAGGTTCGGCTGGGAGGCGGCAGCGGTCTGCCAATCTGACACCGCCGCGGGCGAGATTACGCTCGATCCAATCAGCATACCTCCAAGAGAGAGACGAAGTTTGTGTTTCATCGTCTCTCATTCGCGCATGAAGGCGTCACGCACGCAACCGAAAACGGCCCTCTCCCCTGTTCTCAGGACGGTGGACATTCAGTCTTTCGCAGCGGTCAGCCAGGAGGGCTTGAGCTCAGCGAAAGTAATCTTCTCACAATAATCCCTCTCCCCGTTTTCGAAGAGGCACAGGATGTTACCGTTCTTGGCGACCGCAATGTCGGAGTATCCAGCCAATCCCTCATTGAGCACCCGGCTGGCAGCCCAGGACTTCCCCTCGTCACTACTCAGTCGCAGGGTCAGCTTCTTACGGCTCCAGATCGAAAACCCACCATTGTGATTCACCGCTGGGTTGAGAAAGAGAATCTCCTTCTCGTTCAACCGGATCATGCTCGCCTGACAGGCCGGGCAGGGCAGATTCTTGTCCACCACGGGCTTCGACCACGTCATGCCATGGTCCTTGCTCACCGAGGTGAGCCGGTAGCCAAAGGAGTATTTTCCCGGTTCGGAGGTCCGCATGTTCATGAGAAGCGAACCATCACTCCGCTCCACGATGGTGCACTCACCATGTCGAAACTCCGGCGCCCACGGAATGACTCCGCCCGCCTTCCAGGTTTTACCCCTGTCATCGGAGTAGATCACGCACGACCCCCCCCGCCCTTCTCCATTCACCTTGAACCCGGCATAGGAAGGAGCGATGAGGCGCCCTTTGCTGGTATGAATACCGTGCACCGGTCCCGCTCCCACCCCCACCGGCGACTCGCCGAATCCCCTGAGAAAGTTGTCCTTCCGGTACTCCGGCGCCTTGGGATCATCCGAGACCCTTGTGAAAGGCTCCCAGCTGTTCCCCTCGTCCGTGCTTCTGGTGGAGAAGAAACAGCCCGGTCCATTCCGGGTAAAGAGCAGGTGCACGGTCTTGCCGTCCTTTTCCACGATCGGACAGGGATTGCCCACCCGGATCAGGGCATTGCCCCCCTCCTCGTGAATGAGCACCTGTTTCGACCAGGTGCGGCCCCCATCCTCACTCCGCTTCATAAGGAGATCGACATCGCCGTGATCCCGCCGGTGCGTCTTGCGCCCCTCGACAAAAACCAGGATGGTCCCCTTGGCCGTCACCACCATGGTGGGAATCCGGTAGGTGTGGTAGCCATCTGTTTTCCGACTGAAGATATCCTTCCGCTGGACCACATCCTCATCCTTGGCACTGAGGGCAAATGTTCCGGCTAGAAGCAGCGTGACCGCCCAGCATGCATGTCTTTTTGCCATCACGCCCAACTTACTAGCCCAGGGACCCGATGCAATCAACCACCCCATTCCGATACTCCTGCTCCGTGCTCGAAAGCATGTCAGCAACCTGCCGCACTTCCCGGGCGGGCAACCACTTATCGCAAGCCGGGCATCACCTGTTCGTGTTCCGCCGGTCCGCGGTCTGCCACGGAATTATTCCAGCCGCTGGACCCTTTGCATGCTCATGCCTCTTTCCGCTCCCATCCGCGTGCCGAATGGGGAAACGACAATCCTAAAGCACCGCCGCAATCGCGCTACAGAGCGGGTCAAGATTTGCCGAGGTGATCCCCGCGATGCTGATCCGACCCGAACCCACGATGTAGACCGAGTGTTTCTCTCGCAACTCCAGCACCTGCTCCTTGTTCAGGCCGGAAAAGCTGAACATTCCACGCTGGGTGGCTACGAACGAGAAGTCGGCCTTCTCGGTCTTCTGTGCCATGGTGTCAACGAACTGCTTCCGCACCCCGTTTATACGGTCCCGCATGATGGCCACGTCCTGCTCCCATACGCTACGCAGATCGGAATCCGCAAGCACGGCAGCCACCAGGCGCGCTCCATGGGCGGGCGGATTCGAGTAGTTAACCCGAATGGCCAGCTTGACGTGACTCATGACGGTCGCGGCTGCTTCCGCAGTCTTGGCCACCACCGTCATGGCTCCTGCCCTCTGGTTATAGAGCCCGAAGTTTTTCGAGAAGCTGGAAGCAACCAGTAATTCCATTCCTTTCTCGGCAAAGGCACGCAATCCGGAGGCGTCTTCCTCTATTCCCGTGCCGAATCCCTGATAGGCAAAGTCAAAGAGCGGAAGAAATCCTCGCTCCGCCGCCAGGTCGGCGAGCTGATTCCACTGCTCCGTATCGGGATCCATCCCCGACGGGTTGTGGCAGCAGGCGTGAAAAAGAACAACGTCTCCAGCCGGCACTTCCTTCAGGGTCGCCACCATCTCATCAAAGTTCAGGGACTTCGTCTCATGGTTGTAGTAGGGATAGCTTGCCAGTTCCAGTCCGGCAGCAGTGAAGATCCCATTATGATTGGCCCAGGTAGGATCGCTCATCCAGATGCGCGCTCCCGGTTTGATCCGGGCAATGAAGTCAGCTGCCACCCGCAGACCACCAGTGCCGCCCGGAGTCTGGGCCGCCAGGGCGCGCCCCGAGGCGGGAATCTCACTTTCCTCCCCAAAGAGGAGGGCCACCACGTCCCGGTTGTACTCCGCCAGACCGGTCATGGGCAGGTAGCCCCCACCGGAGGTCGCCGTTTCGGATACGACCTTCTCGGCCGCCTTGATGCATTCCAGGGTGGGGGTTTTCCCGGTATCATCAGCATATATACCGGTGCCGAGGTTGATCTTACTGGGACTGGAATCTTCCTTGAAGGCCTCGGTAAGACCCAGGATGGGATCGGGAGGAGCGGGTTCTACGGATTCAAACATGACATGGGTAATTCTGGACGCGCGTTCCTATAGAGAGGTCCGGAGGAGTTGGCAATCCCCTCACGCCAGAATCTCGTCGATCACCTTCCCCCCGAACTGGCTCAACTGCTTGTAACGCCCACCATGGAAGTAGGTGAGCTTGTTGTCATCCAGACCAAGAAGATGAAGCAGGGTCACATGCAGGTCCCGAATCGGGTGCACGCAATCAACTGCCCTGGCTCCCAGTTCGTCAGTCCCCCCGACAACGGAACCCCGCTTCACTCCCCCGCCGGCCAGGAGCATGGTCATGGCATCGATGTTATGGCCTCGGCCAAGCGAATACACCCCACCCCGTTTGTTGTTGTCCGGGGTTCGCCCGAATTCACCAGTCCAAACCACAAGTGTTTCGTCGAGCATACCCCGTGCCTTGAGGTCCCTGATAAGGGCGGCCATGGGCTTGTCCACGCTGCGGATACGAGCTGTGTGGCCACGCTCAAGGTAGTCATGACTGTCCCAGCCTCCGCTGAAGATCTGGACAAACCGCACGCCCTGCTCAACCAGGCGCCGGGCCATCAGGCACTGCCGGCCGAAGGAAGCGGTTTCCTTGTCGTTGAGCCCGTACATGTCCCGGAGAGACTCGGGCTCGCCATCTAGGTCGACCACCTCCGGCACAGTCATCTGCATGCGGTAGGCCAGTTCGTAACTCTCCATCCGGGCCGCCAGGTCCCCGTGCCCGGGGTGCTCCGCGGCATGTTTCTGATTCAGGAAGGCCAGTTCATCGAGGGTCCGGCGCAAGTGCCTGCGATCCTTGAAGGACGGAGATCTGAGATCCAGGATGGGAGATCCCTCCGGTCGCAGGCGCGTCCCCTGGTAATGAGCCGGCAGGAATCCGTTGCTCCAGTTTCCCGGTCCGCCCTGCGGCATGGCCAATTCGGTCATGACCACATACCCAGGCAGATTCTCGTTGAGGGTCCCCAGCCCATAGTTGGCCCATGCCCCCAGGGCCGGGTCGGCTCCCAGTCGACTGCCGGTGTTCATGTGGAAGAGGGCCTCAGGATGATTCAGCGACTCCGCCTGGCACCCGCGGTAGTTACATAATTCGTCAGCCACCTCGGGATCGGCAAGATACCTCCACTGGTCACACATCTCGATACCCGACTGACCCACCTTGCGGAAATTGAAGGGGCTCCCCACGAAGAACTTGAACCCGGTTTCCAGTCCCCGGGTCAACTTCGACTCCTTCTTGTGAAGATCGGAAAGCTCAGGTTTGGGATCAAAGGTATCCATGTGCCCCGGGCCACCTTCCATGAAAAGCATGATGCAGGCCTTCGCCTTCGGCTCATGCATGGCCGGTTTCGGAGCCAGTGGGCCCGCTCCATCCCGCTCCCTGGCGAGCAGGTCACTCATTGCCACCGCTCCGAGCGAAGCTCCCAGCCCGTAGAGAAACTCCCGCCGGGTTCCCGGCGTGGACATTGGCCTCGAACAGATCGGTCGGAGCATGGCAGATCAGTAAAGGTAAAGGAATTCGTTGCTGTTGAAAAGGAGCAGCGCGAGATCCGCGAGAGCCCGCGTCACTGGTGGCACATCCGCGGGTTTCCGGTCGGCCACATAGTTCTCGAATATCGGGAGGATTTCCTCGTAATCAAAAGGCTTGCCCGAGAACTCCTCCACCAGAGACCGCGTCACCCGGGTCGGGAAGCGATCACGCTCGATCTTGTGCGCGCGATGATAGTGGCGCATGTCCCCGACATAGGCCTGTACCCTCTCCTGCTCAACCGCATCTGCGGAACGTCCCAGCACCAGTTGAAAAGCAAGATCGATCTGTCGCTCGAGACCCCGGGCTTCCCGTTGCAGCCGCAGCGCCAGCGCAATCGAGCGGTCGGTCATGACATCGCTGTTGAGCAGGGTAAAGGCCTGGGGAGTCACTGCCGCTGAATGACGCGCCTCACAGGAATCGTTTGGATTAGGCTGGTTGAAGAGAGCGAGAAAGGGATCCGGCAATCCCCTCACCCGGTAGGCATAAATCGTCCGGCGGTTTCGCTCCCCGGGGGTGCGGGAGGGCTGCCATGCAGGCGCTATGGAAAACTGGATCATGCGGGGCGCAAGAGCCACTTCCCGGTTGATCTCCGGCATGACGGGAAGCCCCCCCAGGGTCCGGTTTAATTCACCGGTAGCCATCAGGAGAGTATCACGCAACTCCTCCGCCGTAAGTCGGCGCGACGGGAAGTAGGCAAGCAACTCATTATCGGGATCCTTTCCGCGAAGAGCCTTCATATCACGGTGGTTGCCCGCTTGCCGGTAGGCCCTTGAAGTCATGATGATCCGGTGCACGCGCTTGAAGGTCCATCCCTTCTCCACGAAGTCTGCTGCCAGCCAATCAAGCAGGGCCGGATGGGTGGGCCTCGATCCCTTGGCCCCGAAATTGTTGGGGTTCCCCGCAAGACCCCTGCCAAAGTGATGCTGCCAGATCCGATTCACGATTGCGCGCGTGGTGAGTGGATTACGCGGATCGGCTATCCACTTCGCAAGGGCCAGCCGCCGTCCCTCGAGCTCCTCCCCGATGCGGTAGGGATCCCTGTCCGCGCTTCCTTCCACCGACACGCCGCATCCACTGAGCACCCCTGGACTTACCGTTTCCCCGGGTGCCTCCAGCGCCCCCCCTGAGTAAATCACACTCTCCGGTCGCCAGCTCCGGTCCGGCGCCCCGGCAATGCGCATCTTGCGAGCCCGGTTCCCTTTTTGCGGAAGGTCCGGACCATTGTAGACCCCCTGGATCATGGGCTCGTATCGTTCCATCCGCCGCGTCCAGATCCACTCATCCTGCTCCCTGACCTTCAAGCGCCCCTGGTCCACGTGATCGAGCCCCACATGCCGGGGAGGCTTCTGCTCATCAGGGAGATTGCGTCGCTGCTGCTCCGGCTTGTACTGCAGGTTCCGCTCCGCATACCACGCCTTCGCTGCGGTCTCCTGTTTTTCCTTTATCCTGTTCTTTCGCTGGGTCGCAAAGGAAAGGAGCCGCTTCACCTGCAACCGGCCTTCCTCAAATCGCTCCAGGTTCTCCTCCGGCAGAAAGGGCACCTTTCGTTCGGCCATCTGGGTTCCCGCAAAAGCGGCATAGAACCGATAATAGTCACGGGTCGGAATGGGGTCGAACTTGTGATCGTGGCATTTTGCACAACGCAGGTTAGTCGCAAGGAAGGTCTGTCCCACCGCATTGACCACGTCATCAAGATAGATCTGGCGCGCTTCCGGAGCCTTCACCATCGCGTTGTCCCACGGTCCCATCCGCAGGAAACCAGTGGCCACCAGCCACTCCCTCTCCTCCACGGTGTAATTTCCGTTCATGCGAACCTGCTGTAATTTATCGCCCCTGATACCCCGCCTCTTGCGCACCGACGCATCAGCCAGTTCGTCACCGGCCAACTGCTCGATCACAAAGCGGTTGTAGGGCTTGTCCTCGTTGAACGAACGAATGACGTAATCACGGTAGCGCCAGGCGTTGGATCTCTCATAGTCATTGGAATACCCTCCCGTGTCAGCATAGCGTGCCACATCCATCCAGTGCTGCGCCCAGCGTTCCCCGTAATGAGGGCTTCCCAGGAGGCGATCGATCAAGGCCTCCCATGCCTTTTCCTGATCCTCCCGCCAGGCCTTCCGGAAGATCTCGACCTCATGCGGCGTGGGCGGCAAGCCGAGAAGATCGTAGGTTGCCCGCCGGACGAGGGTGAGAGGATCGGCCTGCTCCGCTCCCTCGAAACCGGCTTCCTCACGACGGGAGTCGATAAACACATCAATGGGATGCTCATCCCCCGGCACTGCAGGCCTGGCCACTGGACGCAGGGCCCACAGGTCTGCCGGGCGATACCGCCGGTAGGTCCACTCCTCACTCAACCCCCCGCTGGTCCCCACAATCTCACCATCTGCAGTCACCGCAATAGCCCGTTCGGCGACTAGATACCTGTGCCTTACGTCCTTGTCAGGCCAGGGTGCCCCGACCGCGATCCACTCCCTCACCTGGGCGATCTGGACCTCACTCAGCCGGTCGTTGGCCTTGGGCGGCATCTCCAGTTCCTCATCCTCCCAGGTGATCGCCCGGTAGAGATCGCTTCGTGCCGGATTACCTGCCACCAGGACCCGCTGCGAACTCTCGCCACCCCGCAGCATTCCCTCGCGAGTGAGCAGGTTGAGCTTCCCTTCAACCTTTCCGGGATCTTCTCCGTGACAGGCGAAACACTTCTCCTTCAAAAGCGGAAAAACCTTGAGAGCAAACAACCGCGCCCCTTCCTCCTCCCCCGATACGGAAGACGACAGACTGCTTCCCAGCAGGCCGGCCAGGGCCAGAACATGTCGGACTTGTCGGATTATGCTCACAGGTCAGGGGATCCCTCATTATTTATTGCAGAGATACCGTCCTGCAAGCCCGGATCAGAATATGTGGAAGGCTGTTACCAGTTTCATTTGTCCCCGCGAATGAGCGACGCACAGCGCTCGCGTAAATCCTTCAACCGAACAGCGTGTTGATCCTCTTTTGCGAGATTTACACGCTCGGTGGGATCCGCATGGAGGTCATAGAGTTCTTCCCGGGCTGGCACCTGGTCGATGTAGCGAATGTATTTCCATCTCCTGGTCCTCACTCCTTCGCTCCTGGGAATCTTCGCATGCTCAAACAGGTGCTCGCATAGAAAGTCCTCGCGCCAACCCTCCCCACTCTCCCCCCGCAACAAGGGAATCATGCTCCAGCCGTCCACAGGAGGCCTCTTTTCCTTCTCGATTCCTGCCAAGGCGAGAAAAGTGGGTGCCAGATCGAGATTGAGAACCATCTCGTCCCGCACTACGCCCCCAACCACTCCCCGGGGATCCCGCACGAGAAGCGGCACCCGGAGGGACTCTTCGTAGAGCAACCAGCAATCGCTCAGACCCCGCTCTCCAAAGAACATTCCGTTGTCACTGGTGAAAACGAGAACCGTGTTCCGGTCCAGCCCCGCATCCCGCAGGGCAGCCCGCACCCGTCCCACCGCGTGATCCACCCCGCTCACCATGCGATACATCCCCTTCATCATGGCTTGATACTTCGAGGGGGTATCGAAGCGCCAGCGCCAGCGTTCCCGACCTAGCGAGTTCCGGATGAACTCCGGTTGAGCGGCAAAGAAGGCGGGATCGGAATTGCGGGGAGGTGGGATGACCGCATCCCGGTAGAGATGATCGAAGCTCAACGGCCAGAAGTACTGCTGCGGGTCGTCATCCTGGGCATGCGGGGCATTGAAACAAAGTGTGAGACAGAACGGTTGCTCCGGTCGGCAACTCTCCAGGAAGGCAACAGCCTTGTCCCCGGTCACTTCAGTCAGGTGCCGTTTCATGCCATCCTTCTCCTTCACGAAATAACCCCGTGGTCCCGAGTGTCCCCAGTGCTCAAACTGATCGAAGTGATCGAACATCAATGCCAGCGAGGCCTTTTCCTGCTCGATTTGGAGCCGCCCGTTGGTTTCGAGACCAAATTTCCCGATAAGTGCGGTCCGGTAACCAGCCCTCCGCAGTTGCGCAGGATAGCTGGCCGCCGCCAATCTTGCCGCAAAAGGTGGAGTCCGGAAGGTGAAGCCGTGTTTCCTCCGGTAGAGGCCGGTGAAAAGACTCGCCCGGCTCGCGGCACAGATCGGCGTGGTCACGAAGGCGTTGCGGAACCGCACTCCCTCCCGTGCCAACTGGTCGAGGTGCGGAGTCGAGATGATCCGGTTACCGGCGCAACCCATCGCCCACCACGGCTGGTTATCGCTGACCATCAATACCAGGTTGGGCGGTTGACCCATGGAAGTCGGCATCCCTCCCGCCAATAGGAGGACAATGAGAACTACGGCTGGCAGGTCAGACCTCATCTCCCCCAAGCCTGTGGCAGCCCTCCCCCCGAGCCAATCGCAATTCTCCCCTCTCCCCGGTCACAATTCCCCGTGGAACCGGCTGGTCAACACCATACCGTCCGAACATGTGGCCACTTTCCCCTCCCCCACGCGTGGAGCCTCTGCTGCCATGCACCCATGAAGCTGATCCTGAAAGCACTCGTCCTCCTGAGTGCCCTTGCGTTCTGCAACCTGGGACTGACCCAGGGAACCAAGGCTGACTATGAGCGGGCATTGAATTTACGAACGCAGGCCAGGGGTAAGTTGTTCAAGGGATCGGTGGAGGCGCGTTGGCACCCGGATGGAACTCAATTCTGGTACCGGAACAAGCTGGCAAAAGGAGCATCTGAATTCGTGGTGGTGGAAGCGGACACTGGGAAAAGAACGATCATTGGAAATGGAACCAGGCTGGTCAGGGCGCTGGAGGAATCCCTTGAACATGAATTCAAGGAAGGTGAATCGGCGCTGGAGGCCCTCGTCCTGACGGAAGGGAAAACCGCGCTCCTTCGCTCAAGGGGGACAACATTTCATTACAGCCCCACAACGGGTCAACTGAGGGAGCACGGGGAAGAACTCGTCCCCTCGAGAAAAAGCCTGAAGCCAGACGACAGAATCCGGCAATACTTCCAGCGATCCCGTTACACCTCACCAGACCGCAGGTGGAAGATCGAAGTCCGGAATGGAGACCTTCTTGGCAAACCGGCACAGGGTGGAGAAGTCATCCGTTTCACCAGCGGTGCAGAACTGGACCGAGTGAGCATCTTCTGGGCCCCTGACTCCAAACGCTTCGTCGCATTGCATCAGTTGCCGGGAGAAGAACGACATGTCCACGTCATTGAATCCTCCCCCTCCGACCAGGTGCAACCCAAGCTCAAATCCTGGCGCTACACCAAGCCCGGGGACAAGATCTTCCAGACACGAATCACGCTTTGTGACCTCGAGACGAAGAGACAGATCCCCGTGGATCACAGCCTCTTTCCCGACCCATGGAGCATTGGCAGCATGCGCTGGGCTGCCGATTCCTCCCGCTTCACCTTCCTCTACAACCAGCGGGGACACCAGGTCATGCGCATCGTGGCAGTAAACCCCTCAACCGGCAGGGCTGAGACCCTGATCGAGGACGCCCCCGAAACCTTCTTCAACTATTTCCAGAAACTCTTTCACTACTACCTCGACGAACGCGGGCAAATCATCTGGATGTCGGAACGCGATGGCTGGAATCATCTCTATCTCTTTGAATCCACGAGCGGAAAAATGGTCAACCAGATCACCCGGGGAAAGTGGGTGGTCCGCGGGGTGGATCATATTGATATCGAGAAGGAGCAGATCTGGTTCCGCGCCTGTGGCATGAACCCGGGCGAGGACCCCTACCACGTCCACTACTGCCGCATCAACTTCGACGGGACCGGTCTCGTTCGCCTCACTGCGGGCGATGGGACACACAACATTCGTCTTTCCCCGGACCGCCGCTATTTTATCGATCACTACTCGCGCGTAGATCTCCCCCCTGTTCACGAGCTTAGACGCAGCGCGGACGGCAGCCTGGTGACCCGGCTCGAGGAAGCCGACATCAGCGCGCTGCAGACCATCCCCGGCTGGTCCATGCCCGAACGATTCGTAGCCAAGGGCAGGGACGGGAAGACCGACATCTGGGGAGTGATCCACCGTCCCAGCCAACTCGATCCCTCCGGGAAATATCCGGTCGTCGAGAAAATCTACGCCGGTCCGCACGGCCACTATGTTCCCAAGCGATTTTACGATTTCTTCACCGCCATGGACATCGCGGAAGTGGGTTGCGTGGTGGTTGTCATCGATGGAATGGGCACCAACTGGCGATCCAAGGCTTTCCACGATGTGTGCTGGCAGAACCTCAAGGACGCCGGGTTCCCCGACCGCATTCTCTGGATGCAGGCCGCGGCACGAAAATACCCCTACCTCGACCTTTCCCGTGTAGGAATCTACGGTGGATCAGCAGGCGGCCAGAACGCCCTCGGAGCTCTCCTCTTTCATCCCGAATTCTACAAAGTCGCGGTCTCTGACTGCGGATGCCATGACAACCGCATGGACAAGATCCACTGGAACGAGGCCTGGATGGGACTGATGGGACCCCACTATGCGGAAAACTCCAACGTCACCCACGCCCATAAGCTGAAGGGTAAGCTCTTTCTTAC
Organism: Roseibacillus sp.; assembly: GCA_022448985.1. GTDB lineage: Bacteria > Verrucomicrobiota > Verrucomicrobiia > Verrucomicrobiales > Akkermansiaceae > Roseibacillus_B. Next base: position 19,797 of record JAKVCR010000005.1, on the reverse strand, counting down.
CGTGGGAGAGCTCGACACCAACGTTGATCCGGCTTCCACCATGCAAGTGGTCAACGCTCTCATCAAGGCCGACAAGGACTTCGACCTCGCCGTCGTCCCGGGAGCCAAGCACGGCGTGGGGGAGATCCCCTACCTGCGACGCCGCCGCCAAGACTTCTTCGTCCGCCATCTCCTTGCAGTGGAGCCCCGGGGGGATTAAGCGCACCGCGCTTCCTGCCATCCCTCCAACCGGGCAACATACCTTGAATTTGGTATTCTGACCGTAATTCCCTTGCCCCTCCGCCCGTTCCTATCCTTGCTAGGAAACTGCAATGCATCTTAGATTGGGAGAGGGGCCGGTTCCCCTTCCCAGGTCTCAAAGCCTTTCCTCCGACGACCATGAACTACCTCGCCTCCACCTTAGCCGCCATCCTCGTCCTGATCGTATCGAGTTCTACCGCCCTGCAGGCCCAGGCGATTCTCCTGGACTGGGATCAGAGCTGGGACTTCCTGAGCCCCACCCGGGGCGCTCTTCCCCGCTCTTCGGAAGGAATCGCGCCTCACCCCGTTGGCACTACTGCCTGGTCCGCACCGAAAGCCGATTTCGACGCCACTTACGTGGGCCCGTCTTTCGCCGCTTCCTCTCCCGGGTTTGAGGCGGGTTCCGGAAACAGCCCCCTCGGCTACGGAACGATGACCTACCTCGGCACTCCCCTCCCTGCCCCGGGGGAATTTGACAGCATCGGAACCCTCCTTATCGCTCCTCCCAGCGGCTCCCGTTACACCAGTTATTTCCGTACCACCTTCACCGTTCCTGACGATGGAAACGATTATTCCAATCCGGTCATTCGCTACATCATGGATGACGGCGGATTCATCTACCTTGATGGAGAACTTATCCTCGCTGTCAACATGCCTGGAGCCAACAGCACCTATCTCGCCACGGCGAGCAACACTGCCAACACAGAGACGCACCTTCGCGAGGCCCGCCTCAACCTCACTCCAGGCTCCCTCACCGGCGGCAATGAGGAATCCGCCCTCGCAGGCAATACCACTGTCGAAAAGCAGATCTCCGGCCTTCTGCCGGGAGAACACACCATTGCCGTTGCTCTCCACAACTACAAGAATGACAGCTCCGATCTGTTCCTCGCCCTCCAGGTCCAGGCAGGCGAACCCCGGTGCACCCTGACCGCAACGATCTCCGACCTTGCTCAGAGCGACGGTGGCACTCCCAATAATCCAGTCGACGACACCGTCGACTTTACCGTCAATGTCACGGCAAGCGGAGAATTCGGGACAGCCTGGAAAGTCATGGCCCCCGGCAGTGCAACTCACGAAGCAGGCGGAGCCTACGACACGGACATCGTAATCAGAGGGACTCCCATCGGCGAATTCGCCTCCGGATCCCTCAACCTCCTGATCGAAGATGCCGACGATCCTCTGTGCAACGCCGTGATAACCGTGGTCCCGCCCCAGGTCATTGGCAGTAATCTGCTGACTGGAATCAACATTCCGGTCACCACTTCCTCCGATAGCGATGCGACCGGCTGGGTCGTCAATGGCATTGAGCGCACCATGTCGATGAACAGTCCCGGCGGCGGTCCCTGGCAACTCACCAGCGAGGTCATTGATCTCTCTTCTTCCCGCGAAGTACTGTTCAGCGGAGTCCTCCAGATCGATGACTCCTCCAGCGGCACCGAGGACGGTGATACCTTTCTTGCCACTCTCATCATCGATGGCGACCTCGACAACCCCGTCAATCTTATCACTCCGCACGATACGATCTTGCCAGACGGCATCCTCAGCGGAGCGGAACTCGCCCCCGCCCCCGGAAATTTCATCCTGGAACTGAATCACCTCATTCCCCGCAGCGCCAACTCCGTGCAACTCGTCATCGAGGCCATCAACAACTCCGCAAGCGAAATCTTCACCGTCCGGGACGTCGTCTTCAGCCAACCAGAGGGCAGTGGCCCCAGGAGCCCCCTCCTTGTGGATCGCGTGGGCGACACCCTGGTCTTTACGTGGCCCAGCAGCACAGGGTTGCTCTACAACCTCCGCAGCGTGGCGGAAAACTTCTCCGAAGACCCTTTCGGGTGGCCCGTCTTCGGCGACAACAGCTCAATCGTGGCCACGCCGCCCGAGAACACCCTCACTGTTCCCCTCCCCCCCGATCCCACCCGACTCTTCGTCATCGAATCCTTCCCCGCGCCTCCCGTTTCCACCTACTTCGACGACTTTGAAAACGGCGTGGGTCAGTGGGAGACCGGCTCTGACGGAGGGAAAGGGACGGTATGGGAACTGGGGGTCCCGACCAGTGGCCCCTTCAGATCCTTCAGTCCGACAAACTGCTTTGCCACCAATCTGGACGGCAACTACACCGCCAATACCAATGTCTGGTTACGCTCCCCGCCAATTGACCTGACCGGGACTGAGAGCGCGACCCTCCGGTTTGCTCACTACTACGACATCGAGGCCCCCGAGGCGGTCGCTCCCTTCACGGTCTACGACTTCGGGCAGCTTGCCATTCTCGATGCCGTGGATGATTCCGAACTGGCCCTCCTGGTTCCGGCTCTGGCGGACTTCATCGCCGACTGGGAGGAGATCAGCTTCACCCTTCCGGCCGACACCCTCAACAAGGTCATCAGGATCGAGTTCCGACTCATCTCCGACGACATCGCCTTCCTGCCGGGCTGGTATGTTGACGATGTGCAGGTGACCGTTCCATAGAGGGGGCCAGCGCGATCCTGCCCACCCTCCTGTCTGGCGGGACCACCTGAGACCGCATCAGCTGGTTTTCCCGAACCAGGGCCAGCTCGTGCTTGAGCCCTTCTCCGATAACGCTAGGCTCGATCCGTCATGATCACCCGATTCCTCTCGCCCTGCCTGGGCTGGCTCGTCCTCACAGTCGCCCCCCTGGAGCATGCCGACGCCAAGCCTCCCGCCGATTTGAAGAAGCAGATCGCGATCATCCAGGCGGTGGGAACGGAGGGGACGGGCAATGCAGAAGCTGCCGTAGCCTTCCGGGAACTCGCCCGTGCCAAGGCCTCGGCCCTCCTCCCTCTCCTGCGTGCCATCGAACCCAGTAATCCGATCGCGCGTAACTGGTTGCGCTCAGCAGTGGAAGTGATCGTGGAACGTGAACTCGCCGCCACGAAACCCCTTCCCTTCGCCGACCTGAAGGCCTTTCTCGCAGACAGGACCCAGTCCCCAGAGGCCCGCCGACTCGCCTTCGACCTGATGCTCGCCATCGACCGTGCGACAGCGGAAGCCATGGTTCCCGGATTCCTTGATGATCCCAGCACCGAACTGCGACGCGATGCAGTGGAACTCCTGATCTCCGAAGGCAGGAAGCAACTCGCTCAGGAGACCGGGGACACCGCTACCGCCACCTACCGCAAGGCCCTCGACTCCGCTCGTGATGTCGACCAGATCCAGGAAATAGCCAAGGCTCTCACCAACCTGAAACAGCAGGTCGACCTGCCCCGTCATTTCGGCTTTCTAACCGATTGGCAGATCATCGGTCCCTTTCATAACAATGACCGCAAGGGCTTTGCTGAGGAATTTCCCCCGGAGAATTCCATCAACCTCAAGGCCAGTTACCCCGGCAAGGAATCCAAGGTGCAATGGCAGGCCCTCGCTACCAGTGACCCTTACGGAAAGGTGGACCTCAACAAACCCTACGGCAAACTCAAGGAAGTCACCAGCTATGCATACCACGAGTTCAATTCCGCGGAAACACAACCTGCCGAATTACGTCTCGGATGTAAGAATGCCTGGAAGGTCTGGCTCAACGGGCAACTGCTCTTCGGTCGCGATGAATACCACCGAGGCCAGCGCATCGACCAGTACAAGATGCCCGTGCAACTGAAGAAGGGAACCAACTCCATTCTTATCAAGCTCTGCCAGAACGAGCAGAAGGAAGACTGGACCGTCCAGTGGGAGTTCCAGTTACGGGTCTGCGACACTACTGGCACAGCCATTCTTGCCACCAACCGGCCAAAGAGCAACCTGGAGTAACTCCTGCAAAATCAATTCAATTCTCCCTGTAAAAATGAAGAACCTACTCGCTTTCACCCTTCTCGGCGCAACCCTTGTGGCTGGCACCAGTTCCACCCAGGCGGAATGGCACCGCTTCCGGGGACCGAACGGCAACGGCTATATCACGGGCAACACGGAACTTCCCACCGTTCTCAGCAAAGAGACCCTCGCCTGGAAAGCTCCCCTCCCCGGACGCGGCCTGGGCAGCGCCATTGTGGTAGCTGACAAGGTTATCGTCTCCGCGGCCAGCGGCCCGCATCAGGACAAACTCCAGATCCTCTGCTTCTCCAATACGGACGGCTCGGAGTTATGGCGGCGCAGCTTCTGGGCCACAGGCCGCACCATGTGCCACAAAAAGACCTGCGTGGCAGCTCCCACCCCGACCTCGGACGGAAAAAATATTTATGCCCTGTGGTCATCGAATGACCTCGTCTCGCTCGACCTCGAAGGCAACCTCCGCTGGATGCGGGGACTCACCCTCGACTACCCCAATGCCTCCAACAGCCTGGGGATGGCATCCTCGCCTGTCATCGCCGGAGGCACCCTGGTGGCCCAGATCGAGAACGACTCGGAATCCTTTGCGGCCGGTTTCGACCTGGATACCGGGGCCAACAAGTGGAAGATCTCCCGCCCCAAGATGGCCAACTGGACTTCACCCGTCACGATGAGCTTCGGGGGACAGACCATCGTCGCCCTGCAGTCTGGAAAAGGGGTGATGGGAATTTCCCCTTCTACCGGATCGGCGCTCTGGAACTTTTCCAAGGGAGCCTCCACCATCCCCTCGGGAGCCGCCGCTGGCGATACTCTCATCGTTCCCTCCCGTGGATTGACTGCTCTCAGACCCGGCGCCAAGGGTGGCGAGCCTGTCTCGGTCTGGAACCAGAAAACCCAGAAGCCTGCTACCGCCAGTCCCCTCATCACGGGAGATCGGTTCTACTTCATTAACAGTGCTGGCGTTCTCACCGCCGCAGACCGCAAAACAGGGGAACGTCTCTGGCGCATCCGGGTAAAGGGACCCTTCTCGGGCTCCCCCGTAGCCTGCCAGAACAAACACCTCTACCTCTTCAACGAGAAGGGACTCGCCCAGGTCGTCGATCTCTCCGGAAAGGAAGGCAAGATAGTCAGCGAGTTCGAACTCAAGGAGACCATCCTGGGGACTGCCAGTATCGCACGGAACGCACTCTACGTCCGCAGCGACCAGACTCTCTGGAAGTTTGCGACCAAGAAGTAGCACCCACCAGCTTCCCCGGGGGAGGCCAGGCCCTGCCATCTCAAGACGTCACGAACTGACTGGTTGCAATCACGATGCGACTGGTCCCTTCATCGTCTCGAAAGGTCGCCAGTCTCCCTCACGATGATTCAACCTGGCCCCACCAGGCCCAGCAACTGCTGGAAACCGCTCGTGCATCCGTGCATTCCACAACCGCTTGATCTCCCATCAGGGACGCACCCGTAGCAGATTGGCAACCTACTTGGGAACCACCACCTGAGATGGTTCAACAGTAGCAATGAAGTAACCCAACGGTTCTTCATTCAAGTCAGTAATGAGCCATGTGGCCTTGGAAAAACTCCCCCGGGTAAGGGTAGCGCCCCCCGCGATCTCGGCGTAATACTTGAGACCGCCACCATACTCCACCCAGTATAGTTTCACGATTTCATCCCTCGTATTCTTGATACTGATGCTGCTCAACGTTCCTCCCCCCTTTGAACGCGGGGGAGTCTCTGTCCGGGCAGGAACCCATTTCAAATCAACACGCTCCACCTTCTTCTCCTCCTTCTTGGTCTTCTCTTTCCGGGCGACCGCATCAGCCGCGACCTTGTCGAGGTTCACCCCCCGGACGATCTTGAGATCCGGAAGAGTGCGGACAAGGTTATCACAACCGTCATCGGTCACTTCTGTCTGCCAGACATAAAGTCTCTGCAACTTCGGCATGGCCTCCAGGTGAGCCAGTCCCGCATCGGTAATCCCAGTGCCGTAGAGATTCAAATACTCAAGACGGGTCAATCCCGCGAGGTGGGCCATGCCCCCATCACTGATCCCCGTCCGTTCCAAGTGCAGGCGCCCGAGGTTACTCAGGCCTGAGAGATGTCTGAGCCCCTCATCGGTGGTTCGCGTTCCCCTGAGGTTCAACGAGAGGACCAACTCCCCGAGAAGAGCCACCTGCCCAAGGGCCTCATCTCCCATCGCCTTGCCCCTGCGCTGGAACTCAATTTCCAACCCTCCCCCGACCGAGCGGACAATACCACCCGCCTCGCGAATGGCCTGCAATGCTCCGTCATTAGCGTGTAAAAGCATGGTGCTCCACAGAAGCATTGCCAAAGAACAAAAAAATGCGGGTATCGGGGCGGTCCTGGGCATCACGGCTATCTATCAGGAAGCTACCCTACAGGGTACAAGCTCACTCGAATATACTGCGAAGAGATGATCGCCTCATCAACTCACTTCCTGATAGTTTTTTGATCCTATTCTACTAGGATTGGGTCGTGGATCATCATTTGCACTATACGCGTAGACAGGTCTTGCAATCGAGCATAGGTCTGGCCGGGCTCACCCTCCCCAGCTGGATGCAGATGCAGGCCGCCACGGAACAGGCAGTCTCGGCCGCTCCCAGTGCGAAATCATGTATCGTCCTGTTCCTGTGGGGCGGACTTGCCCAGCAGGAATCCTTCGATCCAAAACCGGATGCGCAGTCCGAGTACAAGAGCCGCTTCGGAGAGATTCCCACTGCCACCCCCGGCGTCCAGTTCTGCGAATACCTTCCCCTCCTGGCCAGGCACAGCGAGAAGATGGCCCTCGTGCGATCCGTTCACCATACCCAGGGAGCGCACAGCAGTGGTCTCTACAAGAGCATGACCGGCCGCGATCCGATTGGTGGGACAAGGGCACGCAACCGGGCCAACTGGCCCTCAATGACCTCATTTCTTGGGAGATTTCAGGAGCGCACCGCCGGGGTCCCCAACGCAATCCGCATGCCTCATACCATGTATGACAACGGCGCCCTGATGGCAGGCGACGATGCGGGCTGGCTTGGATCTGATTATGATCCCGTCATGCTGCGCATCCCTGACGGAACTCCATACCAGGGAACAATCCGTCATACCGAGCCTGCTCTGGATCTCACCCTCGGGGTCAAGTCCGAGCGTTTCAAGAAGCGTCTCCTCATGCTCGATCAGATCGAGCACCGGCTTGCCGCCAACGGAGCCGCCGAATACCACGAACTGGACCATTTCCGGCAGATGGCCGCGGACATGCTGGTAAGTTCACCGGTCAAGGAGGCCTATGACCTGAGCCAGGAGGACCCCAGGCTCCGCGCCATGTATGGCGACCACATGGGTGGTCAGGGGATGCTGCTGGCGCGGAGACTCACGGAGGTTGGGGTGCCGGTCGTCCAGGTCGTCTGCGCAGCCGAGGACCTGCAGGGAGGCTACTCGGACACCTTCGACACCCATCACAATCACTTCCCCAAGATGAAGGATCGCCTGCTCCCTGTCTTCGACCAGGCCGCCTCTGCCCTGCTCACCGACCTCGAGCAGCGGGGTCAACTTGACGAGACCCTCGTCGTATTCCTCACCGAATTCGGGCGCACTCCAAAGATCAATGGCAAGGGCGGGAGGGATCATCATCCCGCGGTCTATTCCGTGGCCTTTGCAGGTGGCGGCATTCAGGGGGGACAGGTCTACGGAAGCAGTGACAAGAATGCCGCCCTGCCCACCAGTGATGCCTGCACCCCGGCCGACCTCCACGCCACAGTTTACAAGGCGATGGGCATCGATCACCGGTCCGAACTTCACGATCGGGAAGGACGGCCTTTCATCATCTGCGAGGGCAATCCGCTTCCACTGTTCTGATTCGATCTCGATTCATGTCCCCTGAATTCCGCCTCTCACTTGCCCTTTATCTCACCCTGTGCGCAACGACCCCTGCGCAGGAGGTCCGGTGGAGCAGCGACAAACAGATTACGCTGACCGGCCCCCAGGCCCGCCACCAACTCGTCCTGATGGCACCCGGTCAGGACCTGACACGGAAGGCGACATACGCCTGTGATCCCGAGGGCATTGTCGAAGTAGACCGGTCTGGTTACCTACGTCCCCTGCGCAACGGGACCGCTACCATCACGGCCACCTGGAAGGGTGCCCGCAGCGCTGTCCGAACGGTCACGGTGGAACGGCACAACGAAGAAATTCCCGTAAGCTTCGCCAACGAGATCGTCCCTCTCTTTACCCGTCATGGTTGTAATGGTGGAAGCTGTCACGGAAAGGTCGGAGGACAGAACGGCTTCCAACTCTCCCTCTTTGGATTCGAGCCATGGAAGGACAGAGATCACCTTACGGGAGGACGTATTCGGCGTATCTTCCGGGCGGCTCCCGAGCACAGCCTCCTTGTGTTGAAGGCTTCCGGTCAACTCCCGCATAAAGGCGGATCCCGCCTGCAGAAGGATAGTGACGACTATCGCCTCCTCGTGCAATGGATCGGCCAAATCCATTCCAACTCCGATAATAGGAACGAGACTCCCGGAGTCGAATACATCGTGGTCATGCCTTCAGAAAGTCTCGCAGCGGCTGGAGCGTCGCAGCAGCTACGCGTCACCGCTCACTTTACGGATGGATCGACCCGCGATATTACCCGTGCGGCGGTTTACGAGTCCAACAACGAGACCATGGCGGAGGTGGAGCTTGACGGTCTGGTTCACCTCAAGGACAAGACCGGCACTGCTTCTGTAATGGTGCGGTTTCAGGAACATGTCACCGTTTTCCGGGCAACCATCCCCCTGGGTGTCCCTGTCGAGGACATACCTCAACCGATCAATGTCATCGACGAGCATGTCTTTGCGAAATTACGGAAATTGGGCCTTCCTCCTTCCGGTCTCTGCGACGACGGCACATTCCTGCGCCGCGCAACCGTCGACATTACAGGACGCCTTCCCACCCTGGAAGAAGCCAGGGCATTTCTCGACGACGAATCACCTGACAAGAGGTCCCGCGTCATTGACGCTCTCCTGGACAGCAGCGGTTACGCTGACTACTTCGCCGGCAAGTGGGCCTCCATCCTGCGCAACCAGCGCCGGAATGATCGCCACAGGCCCGAGACATACGCCTTCCACGAATGGATTCGCCAGTCCCTCCAGGCAAACCGGGCCTACGACGATTTCGTCCGCGATATCCTGACTGCGACAGGCACCATCCGCGACAATCCACCCGTGGCGTGGTATCGCAACGTCGGAGGAGAAAAGGAGCGCATGCAGGATATGGGGCAGGTGTTCCTCGGAGTGCGCCTCCAATGCGCCCAGTGCCATCATCATCCCTATGAGAAGTGGAGTCAGGACGATTACTACGGCTTGGCAGCCTTCTTCACCACTCTGGAAAACAAACAGGCCCGACCGGGAGAGGGAGCGTTTGTTCACCGCTCCAAGGTCGCCCTGTCAAAGAACCCCGGCAGCGAACAGGAGCTGGGGCCCGCACTACCGGGGCGGGGTCCGCTGGAGCTAGCCCCCGGGGATGATCCCCGTCAGGCACTGGCCGATTGGGTGGTCGACCCGGAGAATCCCTACTTCGCCCGCATGATCGCCAATCGTTACTGGAAGCATTTCTTTGGACGGGGCCTCGTCGATCCCGAGGACGACATGCGCACCACAAATCCCCCCACTCATCCCGCTCTCCTCGCCACCCTTGAAGAGCATGTCATCGAGAGCAAGTTCGACCTGAAGGCGCTCATCCGGCTCATCTGCAACAGCGGCACCTATCAGCGCAGCAGCATCCCCAACGAGCATAACAAGGAGGACCAGCAGAACTATTCGCGCTTCTATCCCCGCCGCCTGCAGGCTGAAGTCCTGGCGGATGCCATCAATCAGCTCACCAACGGATCCGATTCCTTCCGTGGACAACCCGCGGGAGCGCGAGCTGTTCAACTGCCCGACGACCAGTTCGCCCATGAGTTTCACTTCCTTGCCATCTTTGGGCGGCCCAACATGGCCAGCGCCTGCGAATGCGAACGAACCTCCACCTTCAGCCTGGCGCAGGCGGTGCAACTGGTCAACTCGAAGGAAACAAGCGCCAAGCTGGCCTCACCCATCTCCCGGGTTTCCCTCCTTCTCCGTGACAACGAACGCACTGACCAGAGCCGGATCGAGGAACTCTACCTCAGGGCCTACTCCCGACCCGCCACTTCCGAGGACCTGTCGATTGCCAAGCGCCACCTCGACGAAGCTAGTGCCGACCCTGAAGCCAGACGAGCATCCTACGAGGATCTCGTCTGGGCGCTCCTCAATAGCCGGGGGTTCATTTACAACCACTGACTGCGGTTGCTGCAGAACCTTCCCCGGTAAGGCAATCCACCCACAATGCTTTTCAAGAACACAAGGATTGCAGCAGTGAAGCTCGCGATCCTGGTTGCTGCCACCGGCAATCTCCCGGCACAGCTCCCTGTTCCGGTTCTTGAATCCATTTTCCCAGCTGGTGGCCAGGCTGGAACCACGGTCGTGGTCACAGTCACCGGTGAGGAACTCGAGGGCGCCACCGGACTTGTGTTTTCCACAGGCGAGCAGGGATTCTCCATCACGGGAGAACCCCTTCCTTCCACGGAGTCCCCTGAAAACCCGAACCGCTTCCGTCTCCAGATTCCGGCAAATGCCAAGCCCGGGTGTTACGGCGTGCACATTCAATGCTCCCGGGGCCTGAGTTCCCCGCGCGCCTTTGTGGTAAGCGACATCCCCGAACTCCTTGAATCGGGACTCAACCACACCCGTGAACGAGCCATGAAGATTTCCCCGGGAGTCATCGTTAACGGGCAGACTGATGAAAGCGCCAGTGACATCTACAGACTCGACCTGAAGGCTGGAGAAGCAGTCCGGATCTCCTGTGAATCGGAAGCTCTCGCTTCCCAGGTCAGCGCCGGACTGGTTCTCTACAACGCAACCGGGCAGGAACTGGATCGCGACCGTAACAATTCAGACCGTGACGCAATGATCGCCATTACGGCTCCGGAGGACGGCAGTTATTACCTCCACGTCTCGGACTTCACCTATCGTGGAGGACCCGGTTACACCTACCGCCTTGAGGTTGCCCGTGGTCCCCAGGTCTCCTTTCTTTTTCCTGCTGCTGCTCATCCGGGCGAAACAGGAACCTTCACTCTCTACGGACGCAACCTCCCCGGCAGTGACCCTTCAAAGAGAGTGCGGGTAAACAACCGTCTGCTCGACACCCTTGAGATCTCAACCTCGATCGATTCGCTGGAAGCGTTCACGGGCCACGGCCGCATCCGCCAGGCCATGGTTCCTGCCAGGGCCTGGAGGTTTCAGGACGGGGATGATGTCTCCAACCCGGTTCCCATGGGCATCGCATCCGCACCTGTTGTCCTCGAGACCGAGACCGGAACCAGCGAAGAATCACAGAGTGTCCAGCTCCCCTGCGAGATCCAGGGACGTTTCAACCGGACCCGCGACCTCGATCGTTACCGATTTGAAGCCAGTAAGGATGATGAACTCTGGATCGAGTGTCTCGCCCAGCGCATCGGCACTCCCGTTGACCCCGTCCTGACGATCGAAAGGCTCAGCGGGGATGGAGAGTCCGGAGAGACGATGAAACAGGTCGCCTCTGCCGACGATCTCGGGGACACCGGCGAACGAAGGTTCCCCCTGCCATGCGGTGATGCCGCCATCTCCTTCAAGGTCCCGGAGGATGGCACCTATCAGGTCAGCATTCTAAATCTGGCTGGCCGGGGGGGCATCGACCAGGCCTACCGACTGGCCATCCGTGAACCAACTCCGGGCTTCGAACTGCTGGCCATCCCCTGGCGTCAGGTGCATATCAAGAATGAAGTGGATATCCTCACCCCGATCCTGCCCCCCGGAGGGAGGACCCATGTCAGGGTCTTTGCCATCCGTCATGGCGGATTCGAAGGAGAGATTGATCTCAGGATCGACGGCCTGCCCCCCGGGGTGGATTGCCCCCCTGTCTCAATGGGCAGCGGCCGCGACACCATGCTGACCCTTACCGCCAACCCGGGTGCCGGGCGATGGGACGGTCTCATTTCCGTTCAGGGAACCAGCGGGGAACTGAAGCGGACTGCCAAGGTCGGCATGCTGCTTCACCGGGCGAAGGATTTCAGCAAGGAAAGCTACTCCACGGCCCTGGCCCAAAGTCTCTCTCTTTCCATACCGGACTCCACACATCCTGTCTCCATCGTCGTCCCGGAGAACCAGCAGTATGAAATTACAGTCGGTGAAACGCTTGAGATCCCGGTAAAAATCATTCGGCAGGGATCCTCCGGCGAGGTCGTTATCCGCTCCGAGGGACTCCCTCATAAACACCCCGAACTGAAAATCCCTGCGGGTGCCGACACTGGTTCCCTTGTCATCGCCTCCGGCAAACAGGATGAGTTCCCACGGGAGGCCGGGAACTGGACCTTCCGTCTCACCACCGAAACCACCTTCCAGCACAACCCGGGCCCGGCCGCGGTTGTTCATGCCAGGGCCGAACAGACCCGCCTCAAGACCGAGGAACGAAAACTTCTCGAGGAAATCGAGAACTACACCCCATCGACCACAAGGGACAATACCGGGGAAGCTGAACTCTCCGCCATGGTGGCTGCCCGGCGACTACCTGTCCTCCAGTCAGCAATCCGGGCCACCGCGGATCGACTCAAGGTCATCGCGGAACGAAAGCGGACCAGCACCCGCAAGGTAAGGGCCTACTCGATTCCGCTGAACATCACGGTCAAACCCAAGAATCCGGAAGCCCCCCCCGAATAATCATCGGAATGGAGATTTCCCGGAAAATCGCATCTTTCTCCCGACCACCCCGCGCCTAGGCGAGTCTCCCCAGCATTCGATCCAGTGAGTCACTGGTCTGGTAGATCAGCGCCTCCGGGTAGTGGGGATAGGGATGGAAATATTCAAAGGTGAGAAAGCCCTCGTAGTTCACTTCGGCCAGGGCATCCATGACCGCGGGCCAGTTGGTCGTGCCATCCAGAAGGGGGCGAAAACACTCCAGCGAGTGATCCGTCCCGTTCTTTGTGAACTCCTTCAGGTGAATATTCTGGATTCGTTCTCCCATGATCGGAATCCAGTGCTCGGGATGCTGGAAGAGCATGATGTTGCCCGTGTCGTAGTGGACGCGCACATGCTCGCTACCAAAATGATCAACAAAACTGTTCATCTCCATCGGCGTCATCAGGAACCCGTTGAAGAATATATTCTCCATGTTGAGGTAAATCCCCAGCTTCTCGGCCTGCTTGGCCAGATTCCCCACCGCCTCCCTGGCTCGGCGTTCGCAAACGTCATTGGGCACCGGGTCATGATCGTCCCGCCAGGGAATGTGCACCGCTCCCGGAACCACCAGGACATTCTTCACCCCCAGGTCATGAGCCGCCTGTCCGATTTTCCCGGCCAGTTCCAACCCCCGCCTCCGCTTCTCTGCGTCATTACTGGTCAACGGATACGGCCAGAACAGAAACGAACAAAGACCGCTGATCTCGATCCCGATCCTGTCCGCCATCTTGCGGATGGCCGTGAACTCCTTTGTACCCGACTTCGGTGAAAGATCGCTCTCCAGGTCGTAATTCAATTCGATCCCGTCAAAACCGGCATCCTTCGCCAGTTGCAGGCATTCCTCCAGGCTCATGCGGTCCGGATAGGGAAAGGCCCACAGGTTGATCGACTTTTTCATCTTGTCGTAGCGCCTGGGCGACATCCTGCGGTCATCCGGAGCAGCCTTCCGGATCCCCTCACCCTGAGCGGCAACTCCCTGGGCGGCACCTACGAGGGCCCCCGCGGCCGAGAGGGCTCCCGCCTTCACCAGTTGCCGACGACTGAAGGCATCACCCGGACTAGCACCGGGACGGGGATGCAGCATCTCGGGAGGGTCACAATGATCACTCATGCCTAAGCCTAGGCCCTCGGGTAAAATCAGGCAAGGCAGGACCGGTCGCGCAAATCGGGGGTCGATTTATCCCCTCCGATGCTCACATAGTCGCCCATGCGTTCGCTCCTGCGTCTCTCCGGATTTCAAATCCTGCTCCATGTCTTCTTCTCCTTCCAACCAACTCCTGCCAGCGAGCGACCCAACATTCTCTTTCTCATTGCCGACGACCTCGGCTGGGCTGATGTCGGCTGGCATGGATCCGAAATCGACACCCCGAACCTTGATGCCCTCGCGAGGCAGGGTGTCATCCTCGACCAGCACTACGTCACACCCATGTGCTCTTCCACGCGAGCCTGCCTCCTGAGCGGACAGTACTCCACCCGGTTCGGAATCGACTCTGCCACCAACGAGCGCGTGTTCCCCCCGGGAATGACCACCCTTGCTTCCGCGCTGAAATCCCTCGACTATGAGACCGGACTGACCGGGAAGTGGCACCTTGGCTCCATGCCGCAGTGGGGCCCGCTCCAGTTTGGCTTCACCAGCAGCTACGGATCCTTCGCGGGAGGCGTGGACCAGTATCTTCACCTCTACAAGCGAGGGCCGTACCAGAAAACCTGGCACCGCAATGACCAATACGTCAGCGAGAAGGGACACGCCACCGACCTCATTGCCCGGGAAGCCATCCGGTGGATCGAGCACTCCGACCGGAATCGCCCCTGGTTCATCCAAGTCGCCTTTACTGCAGTCCACGTGCCCATTCAGGAACCAGAAAAGTGGGTGAAGCCATATGCCGACCGGATCAAGAACGAGTCCCGTCGGCATTACGCCGGGTGTGCCACCCACATGGACCACACCATCGGAGAGATGATGGAAGCCATCCAGCGTGCCGGGCAGAAGGAAAACACCCTTGTCATCTTTACCTCCGATAACGGTGGCTCAGGGCCATGGAATCCACGCGGACTCTATCCCGGCAAATATGACGCCAGCCCGGTCCTTGGAATCAACAAGCCACTCCGGGGGCGGAAAGGAACAGTCTACGAAGGCGGAATCCGGGTTCCCGCCTTCGCTCACTGGCCCGGCAAGCTACCTGCCGGCACGGCCTTACCTCATCCGATCCACATCGTGGACTGGATGCCAACCCTGCTCAAATTGACCGGACACTCCTCCACTGGGCAACTTCCCTACGACGGTCAGGACATCTGGCCCCTTCTTTCTGCAGGAAAACAACACCCCGCCCCGAGAACCCTCTACTTCAAGCGCGGAAACAACTTCGCCTTGAGGCACGGGGACTGGAAACTAGTCACGAGCGGAAAGGAAAAGCAGGAACTCTTCCACCTTGCCGTTGACCCCAACGAGGAAAAGGATCTCTCCCGTCAGAACCCGGAGCAGGCCACCAGGCTACGAGCCCTGCTTGAGCAGGAGCGCAAAAACGATGGGAGCCGTTCGTGAATGCTGTTACTTCCCGAGGCAGTAGAGCGTGTCCTTGCTCCGCAGGAACACCCGGTTATTCGCGAGGGCGAGACTTGCCCGATGGCTCCGCATGGACTTGTCCCCGAACTGCACCCGGTGCAGGAGATTAAACTTCTTCGGGTCCGCGGCGACCACGAAGACCTCTCCATTGTGATCCTGAAAATAGATCTTGCCGTCACCACAGGTTGGGGAGGCCTCAATCTTGGACCGGGAACCGATCTCGCCCATCCAGAGGACCTTCCCGCTGCGAGGCTCGATACAGGACAAACGCTTGTCCTTGAACTCCCCGTTCAGAACATAGAAGTGACCATCGTGGTAAAGCGGAGTGCAGACGTCCGAGGAGACCTCCTTGTCCTTGCTCTTCCACAGCAGTTCTCCGGTCTTGATATCCACCGCGTAGACTGGGCTCTTCTTGGGAGCGCAGGCCAGGGCTACTCCCTTGCCCGCCACCGGGGAGGGAACGAGCCGCCAGTGACCGATCTTCCCCGGATTCCACGTTCCCCAGCGCCAGAGCTCCTTGCCGCTTCCCGGCTCATGCCCGCTCAGGGCATCTCCGCCAGCCACCAGGAGCTGAAGCTTGTCTCCTGAATCACTGGTCGGGGCGATGACAGGGGTGGTAAAAGCCTCGAGGGACTCTGCCACGGCCTGTCCCTTGCGCTCGACCTTCCAGGCGGGCTTGCCCGTGGCAAAATCAAAAGCCTCCAGGTAGGAGGGGATATTGTTGGCTCCATCCTTTCCCCGCGGCACACCTGCGAAGGAAAAGGGTACATCCCGCTGCAGGACCTGCATGATCAGGGTTCCCTCAAAGAGAATGGGACTGGTTGAGAAGGTCCACTGGAAGGCAAAATACTTATCGCCTTCCGGGACGAGGTTTCGCCGCCAGACTTCCTTCCCCTTCATGTCGTAGACAATCAGGTCCGCGTTACCGAAAAAGAAGGCGACATGTTTGCCATCCGTCACCGGGGAGGGAGAAGAAAAGTCGCTGCGGTCGTCGAGGTGTACCCGACCCTTCCCAACCGCATGAGACCACAGGACCTTGCCCGTGGAGGAAGAAAGACAGATGGCGTGGATCTCCTTTTTCTCATGATCAGCCGCATTAACGAACACATGATCTCCCCAGATGACCGGCGTTGCGGAGGAAGTCCCTGGTAACTCCGCCTTCCAGGCTACATTTTCAGTGGGCGAGAACTTGGCTGGCAACTTGAGATCTTCTCCACCGCTCCCGTTGAAGTGCGGACCCCGCTGGTTCGGCCAATTGGCGCCGGTCGCGATCAGGACAGGAAAGAGGGAAAGCAGGTAGAAAAGGAGGCGTGTTTTCATAGGATTGTCAGACGATGAACTAAAGGATTAGCGCGGAGCACTCAACAGGATTCCAAGGTAAGCTATCTCACTCCATGACGTGATACGGCGCTCCTTGGTAAATTCCTTCATTTCATCGGGTCTTGTCCCTTCCCCTGTAGCCTCGTAAACCGGACCATGCCGTCTTCATTCAGCCCACGACTAGTCCCCGGCGGGTTGCTGCTACTGTCTCTTTCCCTGCTCCTTCTTTCTCTCCCGGTTCCAGGTAAGGAAGAGCCCCCCGGCCCTTTTCTGCATCCGGGCCTCCTGCACAACAGGGCCGAAATTGACTTCGTCCGGGGCCGGATCCGGGCCGGGGAAGATCCGTGGAAGACAGCCTGGGAAGCTCTCAAGGCCCACGATCTGTCCAGTCTCACGTGGAAATCCCGGGCCCATCCCCACGTCGAACGCGGCCCCTACAATCGACCCAGCGTCGGGGCCAACGAGATGATGAGAGATGCCCCAGCCTCCTATACCCATGCGTTGCACTGGACCCTTAGCGGTGAGAACGAGCATGCTCGGAAGGCGATTGAGATTCTTGATGACTATGCGTCAGTGCTCAAGTCAGTCGGACATCATGATGCCCGGCTTCTGGTGGGGATGACCGGGATTCAGTTTCTCAATGCTGCCGAACTGATTCGACATGGCGAGGCCGGATGGCCAGAGGAGAGCCAGAAGCGCTTCCAGGAGATGGTTCGTAAAATTCTCTATCCTGTAATCGCCGACTTCTTTCCCTCTGCCAATGGGAACTGGGATGCCTCCATGATCCAGACGATGATTGCGATGGGAGTCTTCCTTGATGACCGGGTCATCTTTAATCGGGGCGTGAACTATTTCAGGGAGGGCAAGGGCAATGGGGCGCTTACCAACTACTTCAACGAACTCGGCCAATGCCAGGAGAGCGGACGGGACCAGCACCACACCCAGATGGGCCTGGGCTACCTTGCCTACGCCGCTGAGATCGCGTGGAAGCAGGGGGTCGATCTCTATTCCCGCGCCGATTCCCGGCTCGCCAAGGGCTACGAATATACCGCCCGCTACAACCTGGGTCATGAGGTCCCCTTCAAACGCTACCGCAGCATAGACGGGCGTTACGACCACAAGGAGATCTCCAAGCGCGGCCGGGGCTATCAGGGACCCATCTTCGAGCTCGCGTGGAACCACTATAACGGGCGTCTGGGCCGCGAGATGCCCTTCACCCGGCAGGTCGTCCAGAAGCAGCGCCCCGAGAAACCCCGCGGTGAATTCGTCCCCTGGGCCTCACTCATGTTTGCTGGCGTCCCGGACAGGAAGCCGGATCCGGGAAAGCATCCGCCCCTCCACCCTTCCCCCTTACCCACGAGGGCCGAGGCCGTCCACATTACGAAGAACCATGTGAGGAATCTATTCCAGAGCAGGTTCGATGATCTGGCTCGGAATTACGGTCCCCAGATAAGGCTAATGCCCGGTCATGATTTACTGAAACCAGAGTATGCTCTCACCAGGAATGCCAATGCGCTTCATGAGGGTGCCACCGTTGACTCGGCAGAACTCATTGCTGCCATGAAGAGGGCATTCAAGAAGCCCATCGTAGAGCCGGAGTTCCTGGGGCAAGTGCTGAACCGGTATGCTTTTGAAATTCTGGACACCGAGGCAGGTGATTTTTCCACTCCTCCCGCCGATCCCGTCAAGACCCCCGATGGAAAACTCCATTTCATGATCAGGGAGGGCGACCTCCTCTTCAAGGTGGGATCGGCAAAACCCCGGAAAGGGGATTTTCTTCTCTTCCAGATGCGCCCTGTCAAAGGCTCCTGGAAACTGGTAGCCGAATACCTCGACTGAATACCACGCCTGCACGCGCCACTACGGCGGAGCTTCACCTCATCGGTTCCAGTGACTCGATCGTCCAGAATTGCTCCTCATCCGCAATCAGGAGGCTCTGGTCGATAAAAACGGATCGCGGGTATCCAAATTGAGGATCCCAGGTCACCCGGATTTCGACAGCATTGTTGGCCCGGGCCTCAGCGATCCTGTCGAAAAGACCATCAATCGTCCTGTAAAGGGGCGGTTCCTCGAAAAACGGGGGCATGGCCTCCAGCCGCTCATAGGAGACCACCTCATCATCGACCACGTTGATCGTACCACGCCAGAAGATCATGGTGCTCCAACGAAAACCGTAGCGATAACTGCTGAACCCCGAGGCCCTCCACCGGGCACGGGCGGCGAGATAGTCGCGGTAGAACGGATCATCCCGGGGCAACTGGACCGCCCGGAACAGCCCACTGCGGGCGTTCCGCACGGGAAGCACCGCCGGCACAATGTCTACTCCCGGCACTCCTCCCCACTCGACCCCTCTTACAAGAAACAGAAGATCCCCCCACTCCCTGCCATCCAGTGAGTGCTGCAGGATCCACTCTCCCAATCCGTCCTCTCCCGCCACACGGAAGGAGAACACATCGCCGGTCCACTTGATCCGCAGGGAGGGGTTGGCATTTGCCCGGGCGTGTGGAGCAAGCACCGCGCACAAGACAACTGTGATGACCACAAACAGGCCGCTTATATGATGACGAGTCATGAACTGGAACGTTCTTTACCAATATGTTGCGACCTCGTCGTTAACGGGGGAGACGATGAGTCTCAATCCCTAATTCCTGACCTGCACCGGCTCGCATCCCCCTTACAGGGAATCCCAGCGTGAGAACCCCCCTCCTAATCCCGCGCGGCAGGGCCAGGATCCTCGATCCGGATCCCGTTCGGCATGAAGGGCGCGAAGGCGGCTCCTTCCCTCGATGCCACATGGACTGTCACCACCTCGCCGTTCTTGGGGACCGACGAATGTCCCTGGGGGCCTGGCAAGGGGGGAATCCGGAGAACCGGCCGCCAGGCCGTTACCACAATCTCATCGCCCTTTCTTACCGCCTTGCCCTTCGCCACGCCCGTGACTTGGAGCCTGATGGTGAAGACCCGGTCACGATGAATCCCGATGGCCTTCTCTACCTTCGATTTCCGGGTCCTGGATTTCACCTCCAGGACCCTTCCCGTGATGATGTGAGTGGCCTCCTTCCGGAGATTCTCCGGACTGAGAGGTGCCACCGCCGCCGAACTGGAAGCTCCCAATACTATCAGCCCGGCAAT